>NZ_JBEYXB010000006.1:0-492942 GCF_040644935.1 Streptomyces sp. NPDC046915
TGGCCGCTGATGACGTCGACTCCGGTGGAGTGCGAGTGCGGCACCGCCTCGTGTCCGGCGGCGTTCAGCTTCTTGACGACCTGCGACCCGATCAGTCCGGTGCCGCCGATGACCGCGAACTTCATGTCGTGCCCTTCGTCGGGAATATGTCCGAAATATGACATATGGACGACTGTCGGGCATGGTGATCGCGGGCGCGCGCGCCCCGTCGCTCACCCGTACGCCGACTCCGCGGCGCCCGGGATCTCCGCCAGCCGTACCGGCCTGTGCTCCCGGCGGGACAGCTCGCAGGCCTCGGCCACCCGCAGGGCCTGCAAGGCCTCCCGGCCGTCGCAGGGGTTGGCACGCTCGCCGCGGATGACCTCGACGAAGGCGCACAGCTCGGCCTCGTAGGCGGGGCCGAAGCGTTCCAGGAAGCCGGTCCACGGCTTGTCCGCGGCCGGCGGCCCGGTCGGCTCGGTGGACGCGATGGGCGTACGGTCGTCCAGGCCGACCACGATCTGGTCCCGTTCCCCGGCGAGCTCCATGCGGACGTCGTAGCCGGCGCCGTTCAGCCGTGTCGCCGTCACCGTGGCCAGCGTGCCGTCGTCCAGGGTGAGGAGGGCCGCGGCCGTGTCGACGTCACCGGCCTCCCGGAACATCGCGGGCCCGGCGTCCGACCCGGTGGCGTACACGTCGACGATCTCCCGGCCCGTCACCCAGCGCAGTACGTCGAAGTCGTGGATCAGCGTGTCCCGGTACAGCCCGCCGGACAGCGGCAGCCAGGCGGCGGGGGGCGGGGACTGGTCGGAGGTCAGCGCCCGTACGGTGTGCAGCCGCCCGAGTCGCCCCGAGCGGACCGCCTCGCGGGCGCCCGCGTAGCCGGTGTCGAAGCGCCGCTGGAATCCCATCTGGAGGACGGTGCCGGCCGCGTCGACCTCGGACAGCGCTTGCAGCGTGCCGGGCAGGTCCAGAGCGATGGGCTTCTCGCAGAAGACGGGCAGGCCGGAGCGTGCCGCCCGGCCGATCAGTTCGGCGTGGGCCGAGGTGGCCGTCGTGATCACCACGGCGTCGACACCCCACCTGAAGATCTCGTCCACCCCCGGCGCCGCCGTCTCGCCGAGGCGGTGCGCGAGCTCCTGCGCCCGCGCCGGTTCCGTGTCCGTGAGGATCAGGGAACCGACCTCGCGATGGCGGCTGAGCGTGTTCGCATGAATGGTGCCGATGCGGCCCGTCCCGATGACCCCGATGCGCATGGAAACAAAGTGAGGGCCGACCCCGTACGCTGTCAATGTGTATGTCCGGACAATCGGACTACACAACTTCCCGTCAACCGGCCACGGAGCTACGCTCGGCCCGTGCCGAAACCAGATGTGGACCCCACCGTGTCGCTCGACCTCAGTGTGGACCGGAGCTCACCGGTGCCGTTGTACTTCCAGCTCTCCCAGCAGCTGGAGGCCGCGATCGAGCACGGCGAGCTGACCCCCGGCAGTCTGCTGGGCAACGAGATCGAGCTCGCCGCACGGCTCGGCCTGTCCCGGCCCACCGTCCGCCAGGCCATCCAGTCCCTCGTCGACAAGGGCCTCCTCGTCCGCCGTCGCGGCGTCGGCACGCAGGTCGTGCACAGCCAGGTCAAGCGCCCGCTGGAGCTCAGCAGCCTCTACGACGACCTGGAGGCGGCCGGGCAGCGCCCCGCGACGAAGGTGCTGGTCAACACCGTCGTCCCGGCGTCCGCCGAGGTCGCGGCGGCGCTCGGCGTCGTCGAGGACAGCGAGGTGCACCGCATCGAGCGGCTGCGGCTGGCGCACGGGGAGCCGATGGCGTACCTGATCAACTACCTGCCGCCCGGCCTGCTCGACCTGGACACCGCCCAGCTGGAGGCGACCGGTCTGTACCGTCTGATGCGCTCCGCCGGGATCACCCTGCACAGCGCCCGGCAGTCCATCGGCGCCCGGGGCGCCACGGCCGCGGAGGCCGAGCGGCTGGCCGAGACGGAGGGCGCGCCGCTGCTCACGATGCAGCGCACCACCTTCGACGACACCGGCCGCGCGGTCGAGTTCGGCGACCACACCTACCGGCCCACGCGCTACTCGTTCGAGTTCCAGCTGCTCGTACGGCCTTGACGCCGGGGCGGTCGCATCGTCTACACCGGCTGCATCGTCTATCGGTCGCATCGCCTGCATCGTCTACATGTCCGGACAATGTGACCGAAAGTTCCTCCCCGTCATGAGGCGTCTGTTCCCTGTGTCCGACAATGGTGCGCTTGGGGCTGGTGAGCCGATCATCGAGTGTGATCACCGGCCCCTTGCGCACGTCGGAGCACAGCCGGCGGACACAGCTGGAGCAACAGCAAGAGGGGCGCGGCCTCGTGGCACGGTTTCGGACCTGGGTAGGCATCGCGGTGGCGGGGGCGTTGGGCCTGGCCCTCGCCGGGTGCAGCAGCACCGGCGGCAAACGGGCCGAGGACGCCCGCGAGGCCGCCGCCCAGGGCAGGGCGGCGGTGAACACTCCCCGCTGGACCTTCGCGATGATCAGGCACTCGGGGGACGGCGACACCTTCTGGGACATCGTGCGGAGCGGCGCCGAGCAGGCCGCCGTCAAGGACAACATCCACTTCCTGTACTCGCACGACGACGAGGCCCAGCAGCAGGCCCAGCTCGTGGACGCCGCGGTCGACAAGAAGGTCGACGGCATCATCGTCACCCTCGCCAAGCCCGACGCCCTGAAGGCGGCGCCGGCCCGCGCCGAGAAAGCCGGCATCCCGGTGATCACAGTGAACTCGGGTTCGGCTCGGTCCAAGGCTTTCGGCGCGCTCGCCCACATCGGCCAGGACGAGACCGTCGCCGGTGAGGCGGTCGGCGAGGAGCTGAACGAGCGCGGGAGGAAGAAGGCCCTGTGCGTCCTGAAGTACGTGGCGGCGGCACGGGACGAGGGATTGGGTGTTGTATTGATCACCCATAATCCTCATCACGCTTTCCTCGTGGGCGACCGCTTCGTGCTTCTGAAGCGGGGCACGATGGCGGGCAGCCGCACGCGGGACGAGACGACCCTGGACGAGTTGACCCGGCAGATGGCGGGCGGAACCGATCTGGACGATCTACGCCACGAACTGCGGCGGGTCTGAGGGGCTCGGCGCCCCGCACCCGGCGGGGCCCCGCGCCCGGCGACGGCCGCGCGCCGTCCTTATCTCCCCCATACGGCACCGCATCGCGGGGTGAGGCAGAATCGGGGCCGATGAGCACCTACCGCGACCTCACCGCCCCCATCGGCTCCCGCCGGGCCACCGTGCTGCGCACCGTGGGCACACGGGAGCGCCGGTCACACCTGACCGCGCCCCGCGTGCCCACGGTCGGCATCGACATCGGCGGCACCAAGGTCATGGCGGGCGTCGTGGACGCCGACGGCAACATCCTGGAGAAGGTGCGCACGGAGACCCCGGACAAGTCCAAGAGCCCGAAGGTCGTCGAGGACACCATCGTGGAACTGGTCCTGGACCTGTCCGACCGGCACGACGTGCACGCGGTCGGCATCGGCGCCGCCGGCTGGGTCGACGCCGACCGCAACCGCGTCCTGTTCGCCCCCCACCTGTCCTGGCGGAACGAGCCGCTGCGCGACCGCCTGTCGGGGCGGCTGTCCGTCCCGGTCCTCGTGGACAACGACGCGAACACCGCCGCCTGGGCCGAGTGGCGCTTCGGCGCCGGCCGTGGCGAGGACCACCTCGTCATGATCACGCTGGGCACCGGCATCGGCGGCGCGATCCTGGAGGACGGCCAGGTCAAGCGCGGCAAGTACGGCGTGGCCGGCGAGTTCGGGCACATGCAGGTCGTGCCCGGCGGCCACCGCTGCCCGTGCGGCAACCGCGGCTGCTGGGAGCAGTACAGCTCCGGCAACGCGCTGGTCCGCGAGGCACGCGAGCTGGCCGCCGCCGACTCCCCGGTCGCCTACGGGATCATCGAGCACGTCAAGGGCAACATCACCGAGATCACCGGGCCGATGATCACCGAACTGGCCCGGGACGGCGACGCGATGTGCGTCGAACTGCTCCAGGACATCGGCCAGTGGCTCGGCGTCGGCATCGCCAACCTGGCCGCCGCCCTGGACCCCTCCTGCTTCGTCATCGGCGGCGGCGTCAGCGCCGCCGACGACCTGCTCATCGGCCCGGCCCGCGACGCATTCAAGCGCCACCTCACCGGCCGCGGCTACCGCCCCGAGGCCCGCATCACCCGCGCCCAGCTCGGCCCGGAGGCCGGCATGGTCGGCGCCGCCGACCTGGCCCGCCTGGTGGCCCGCCGCTTCCGGCGCGCCAAGCGGCGCCGGGTGGAACGGTTCGAGCGCTACGAGCGGTACGCCGAGGCCCGACGCGCGCAGGACACGGCATGACCGCCTCGCTGCCCCGCCAGGCCGCGCCCCCGGAAGAGCGGAGTCCGGCCGAGGACCCGCGCCACAAGGCGAAACGCAGGGCACTCACCCTGCTGATCATCGTGCTGCTCATCGGCGTCCCGGCCGGCTACCTGGTGATCTCCGCCAACCAGAGCCGCAACAGCGGCAAGGACAAGGAGCAGAAGTACTCGGCGACCGGCCTCGCCGCGGGCTGGCCGTCGAAGGTGCAGCGCCGCCTCTACCAGGTGCCCGTCCCGCACCCGGCCGACCAGATCGCCTACTACGAGACGAACAACTGGAAGACCAGCCGCCTTTACGTGCAGTTCCGGACCAACAGCGCCGGCCTGGACAGCTTCCTCGAGAGCATCGAGGTCAGCCGGGACGACCTGAAGAAGGGCGACATCAGCATCGGCGCCCGCGACCGGAAGATCACCGGCTGGACCTTCACCGGCCCCGGGCCCTGGTGGGGCCTCACCCACAAGCAGAAGAACCCGGCGCCCACCGAGGACGTGATCGTGAACCTGGCCGATCCGAACTTCCCGGTCGTGTACGTCGTCTCCCGCACCGTCCCCTGACGAGGCGGGCTCCGGACGGTCGCCGGGGCCGATTGTCAGACCCCGCCCGTACAGTCGGAGACATCTGATCCGACGCACGGGCGGGAGGTGGCAGAACGTATGAGCGGCACGGCTGCGACGGCCGGACGCGCGGGACGATCCCCCGGGGACGGGGAGGCCGTCCCGCTGCGGCTCGCGGCCGTCTACCTGCCCGCGCCCCTGCCGCGCGAGGGCCGGATCGCCTTCTGGGACCCCGACGACGGACCGGCCGCCCACGAAACGGCCGGGGAACCGGCGGGCGTGCGCCGGGACGAGCTGACGGTCGTACGGCGGCACGGCCCGGGTGTGCGCCGCAGGCAGGTGCCCGCCCTGTCCCTGCCGCTCGAACAGGCCCTTCCGCTGCTGGTGCGGGCCCGCCGGGACCCGGCCGCCCACCCGGCCACGGCCTGCTGGGGCGCCGCCGCCCTGCACGCGCTCCGGCTCGCCGCCCGCGGCCGCCTGCTGCCCGGGCTCACCCCCGCCGGGCACGACGCCTGGCGCGCCGGCCCCCTGGACCCCGACGACATCGCCCACCTGCGCGCGGTCGCCGCGGCCCTGCCCGCCGAGGGCCATGCCGTGCCGCTGCCCGGACCGGGCCCGCTGCGGCTGCCCGAGCCGGAGGCGCTGCTGCGGTCCTTCCTGGACGCGGTCGCGGACACCCTGCCCCGCACCCCGGCCGCGCCCCACACCTCCGGCAGGCCCTTCGCCGCCCGCGAACCCCAGTCGCTGCCCGACGCCCACGACTGGGCCGCCGAGGTCGCCGCCGGCATGGACGCGGGCGTGCGGATCTCGCTGCGCCTGGACCTGTCGGCGTACGACCTCTTCGGCGGGGACGCCGACAGCGCGGGGGCACGCGGCGCGGGCGCGGCGATCATCCAGGTGCACAGCCTCGCCGACCCCACCCTGATGTCCGACGCGGCGGCCCTGTGGGCGGGGGAGGCCGACACCGCGTTCGGCCCACGCGCGCGCGTGGACGCGGCTCTCGCGGTGCGCCGCGCCGCTCGGGTGTGGCCGCCGCTGGACCGGCTCGCCGAGCGTGAGGTGCCCGACGTCCTCGCCCTGTCCGAGGACGAGCTCGGCGAACTGCTCGGCGTGGCGGCCGGCCGACTCGCCGCGGCCGGGGTCGCCGTGCACTGGCCCAGGGACCTGGCACAGGACCTGAGCGCCGCCGCCGTGGTCCGGCCCGCCCCGGGCTCGGCGACCGACGGCACCGGCTTCTTCGAGAGCGAGGAACTGCTCCAGTTCCGCTGGCAGCTCGCGCTCGGCGGCGACCCGCTCACCGAGGGCGAGATGGACGCCCTCGCGGAGGCCCACCGCCCGGTCGTCCGGCTGCGCGACCGCTGGGTGCTCGTCGACCCCGCCCTCGTCCGCAAGGCCCGCAAGCGCGAACTGGGCCTGCTCGACCCCGTCGACGCACTGTCCGTCGCGCTCACCGGCAGCGCCGAGGTCGACGGCGAGACCGTGGAGGCGGTGCCCGTCGGCGCGCTGGCCGTCCTGCGCGACCGCCTCACGGCCGGGATCCGGCCCACCGAGCCGCCCACGGGCCTCGACGCCACGCTCCGCGACTACCAACTGCGCGGCCTGGCCTGGCTCGACCTGATGACCTCGCTCGGCCTCGGCGGCTGCCTCGCCGACGACATGGGCCTCGGCAAGACCATCACGGTGATCGCCCTCCATCTGAAGCGGGCCCGCACCGACCCGACCCTGGTGGTCTGCCCCGCCTCCCTGCTCGGCAACTGGCAGCGCGAGATCGCCCGGTTCGCGCCCGGCGTCCCCGTCCGCCGCTTCCACGGCCCCGACCGCACCCTGGACGGCCTCGGTACGGGCTTCGTCCTCACCACGTACGGCACCATGCGCTCGACGACGACCCGCCTGGCCGACCAGCCCTGGGGCATGGTCGTCGCGGACGAGGCCCAGCACGTCAAGAACCCGTACTCGGCGACCGCCAAGGCCCTGCGCACCATCCCGTCCCCCGCGCGCGTGGCACTGACCGGCACCCCGGTGGAGAACAACCTCTCCGAACTGTGGGCCCTGCTCGACTGGACCACCCCCGGACTCCTCGGCCCCCTGAAAGCCTTCCGCGCCCGGCACGCGCGCGCGGTGGAGAACGGCGAGGACGAGGAAGCGGTGACCCGCCTCGCCCGCCTGGTCCGCCCCTTCCTGCTGCGCCGCAAGAAGTCCGACCCCGGCATCGTGCCCGAACTGCCGCCCAAGACCGAGACGGACCACCCCGTCCCCCTGACCCGCGAACAGGCCGCGCTCTACGAGGCGGTGGTGCGCGAGTCGATGCTGGCGATCGAGACCGCGGAGGGCATCGCGCGCCGGGGCCTGGTGCTGAAGCTGCTGGGCGCCCTCAAGCAGATCTGCGACCACCCCGCGCTCTATCTGAAGGAGGAGGCACGGGACGACCGGCTCGCCGCCCGCTCCGGCAAACTCGCGCTGCTGGACGAGCTGTTGGACACCCTGCTCGCCGAGGACGGCTCGGCGCTGGTCTTCACGCAGTACGTCGGCATGGCCCGCCTCATCACCGCCCACCTCGCCGCCCGCGCGGTCCCGGTCGACCTCCTGCACGGCGGCACGCCCGTCCCCGAGCGCGAGCGCATGGTGGACCGCTTCCAGAGCGGTGAGACGCCGGTCCTCGTCCTCTCCCTCAAGGCCGCCGGGACCGGCCTGAACCTCACCCGCGCGGGCCACGTCGTCCACTTCGACCGCTGGTGGAACCCGGCCGTCGAGGAACAGGCCACCGACCGTGCCTACCGCATCGGCCAGACCCAGCCCGTCCAGGTCCACCGCCTGGTCACCGAGGGCACGGTCGAGGACCGCATCGCCGAGATGCTCGCCGCGAAGCGCGCCCTGGCCGACGCGATCCTCGGCTCCGGCGAGTCGGCCCTGACCGAACTGACCGACCGTGAGCTGTCCGACCTGGTGTCGCTGAGGAGGCCGTCGTGACGGGCGGGGAGACGGGCGGGGACCGGCGCCCGGGGGACGTGGCGCGACGGGCGCTGCGGGAGGCGCTGGACGCCCGGGAACGGGGGAGCGGCCCGCTGGGGGGCGAGCAGGAGGCCGTGGCCGCCGAGGGCGGGACCTGGACCGTACCCGGGGCAGGACCGGGGGCCGGCCCTGGGCCGACGGAGGGCGCGGCCGGCGACGAGGAGCGGACGCCCGGGGCCAGTACACAGGTCGGGGCTGCCCGGGACGAGGAGCCGTCGCCGCAAGGTGCGGCCGAGCGGGCGGGCTCGGCGTCCGGGAGCGACGCGCCGAGGCCCGGCGATGCCGCCCGTGCGGCGCTCCGGTCGGCCGTCCTCGCCCGGCGGGGTGCGGGTGCGGCGGCCGAGAGCGGCGCCGGACCGGCCGCGCCCGCCGCGCCGGCGAGACCCCCGCAGGAGCCGGTACCGGACGCCGGGGACCACCCGGCTCCGGAGGCGGCACCGCGCGACCGCGGCGCGGTCGAGCCGGGCGGGCGCCCGGGAGACATCGCCCGGGAGGCGCTGCGCGCCGCTCGCCGCGCGACTCGCGAGACGGAGCCCGCGAACGGCACCGAGTCCGCGGGCCGACCGGCTACGGCTCGCCGTGACTCACCACAGGGCGTCGAGCGGCGCAAAGTGGCCCAGGACATGCGGGAGTTCCTCGCGACGGCCTTCCGGATGCCCTCGATGTCCGACGAGCCGGGCGAGACGGCCGACGCCGGTGACCCACCGACGCCGGCGACCGCACCCGGCCCGCCGGACCGTCCGCCCACCGAGGCCCCACCCCCGGACACCCCGGCACCGGCCACCACGCCCCCCTCTAAGACGGCACCGCCCCTCCCGGCCGTCCCCCACACCATGTCCACCCCCCACCGCGACCACGAACTGCGCCGCACCTTCCCCGCCTTCCCGGCCCGCCCGTCGCAGGAGGCCCGGTTCGCCGAGACATGGTGGGGCAACGCCTGGGTCGACGCGCTGGAGCAGGGCGCGCTGGACGTGAAGCGGCTGGCACGCGGCCGGGGGTACGCCGAGCAGGGGCACGTGGACGCGATCACCGTGACGCCGGGGCTCGTGCTGGCGTACGTGCGCGGCAGCCGCCCCCGGCCGTACCGCGTCCAGGTGCGGCTGCGCACGCTGGAGGAGGCCGGCTGGGAGCGGTTCCTGGACGCGGCCGCCGACCGGCCCGGACACATCGTCGCCCTGCTCGACAAGGAGCTGCCCCACTCCCTCGCCGACTGCGGCGTCCCCCTGCTGCCCGGCCCCGGCGACCTGGCGCCCCGGTGCAGCTGCCCCGACTCCGGCCACCCCTGCAAGCACGCGGCGGCCCTGTGCTACCAGACGGCCCGCCTGCTCGACGCCGACCCCTTCACGCTGCTCCTGCTGCGCGGCCGCGGCGAGCGCGACCTGCTCGACGCGCTGTCCCGCCGCAGCGCCGCCCGCGCAGCCCGCGCCGCCCGGGAACGGCAGCCGGCGTCCCTGCCCGGCGTCCGCGCCACCGACGCCCTCGCCCCGCGCGAACTCCCGCCCCTGCCGCCGCCGTTGCCCGCACCCCCGCACCCCCAGCAGCCCCCGGTGTACCCGGCGGCACCGGGCGGCCCCGACCCCTTCGCGCTGGACCAGCTGGCGACCGACGCAGCGGCCCGCGCCCACACCCTGCTGACCACCGGCCGTGACCCGGTCGGCGAACTCACCCTCTGGCAGGACGCGGTGCGCCAGGCCGCGGCCCGCCCCGGTTCGGGGCTGACCGCCGGCACCCGCGCGCTCTACTCCGCACTGGCCGCCGCCGCGGACCGCACCCCGGCCGAACTGGCGCGCGCGGTCGCCGCCTGGCGGCAGGGCGGCATCGAGGGGCTCACCGTCCTGGAGGAGCCCTGGGACCCGCCGGCGGGCCGCTTCGACCGCGCCCGCCCGCTCCTGCTCGCCGCCGACCTCCCGGCCTTCCGCCCCTGGCGCAACCGCCTCACCCACCCCCGGGGCCATGTCCAACTCCGGCTCGGCCGCGACGGCTTGTGGTACGCCTACGAGTCGGAGCCCGACCACGACGACTGGTGGCCGCGCGGCACGCCCGATCCGGATCCGGTCGGCGCCCTGACGGGCCTGGGCACCTCCGGCGAGGCGTGAGGCCGGCCGGCCGCGGCGACGCCGAGGGTCGTCAGCTCCCGACGGTGGCGGATCTTCGGGAGGGCGAGCAGCTTGCGCAGCCGTGCGGCGACGGCGGCCAGGGCGAACCAGTAGGCGAGGCCGATCAGGACGTCCAGGATGCAGAGGAAGAAGATCTGCCGCGCCGTGGAGCCGCCGCCGTGGACGAACTGCGGCAGGACGCTGAGGAACAGCGCCGCCTTCGGGTTGAGCGCGTTGGTGAGGAACCCCGGGTGAAACCGGCCCGCCGGGCGGCCGGCACCGCCCGGATGCCCGGGTGGACGAGATAGGCCGCGCCCAGCAGCTTGATGGTGTCGTAGAGGACCGGGGAACGGGCGGCGATCAGCGACAGCCTGAGAGCGGCGGCGAGCATGTGCACCCACAGCCCGCTCCGGGCGCATCAGCGTCGGTTCGAAGGAGAAGAACGGGTCTGGTGCGCCACCGACCGCTCGTCGTCGTCCCCGGGGGATGTCGAAGGGCACCGGCACGGTCTGCGGCAGCGGCACCGCCGCCCCGGCGGGCTGCGAGTTTCAGGGCGTGGAAGCCGCCCGGAAGTTCTGGGCTCTTTTGCTTGCCCAGGTACGTTCCGGCGCGTTCGTCACCTCCAGGGATTTTTGAGACCCATGCCAGCACTCACGGCCAATCCACCTGGATGCTCCATACATCCGATGTGACCTGTGGCAGGCAGACCAAGATCGCCGGAAACTCTGCCGGTCACATTGCCTGGTTGGAGATCGAGGCCCCGAGCAAGATCAAGGGCGTGAGAATCCGCGGATCGGTCGTGGATCACGAAAAATGGAGCAGTGATGGCTGACGAATACTCGCTCGATGCCGCCAGTATCAATATTTCCTACCCGGCGGGCGTTGTGACGCCGAACGACGCCAATAAGGGTGACAAGGACTTTTCCCTCGCCCACTGGAACGAAGACCACAAGGACGACCGGGACTGGTAAGTAACACCTGGTCATTCAGCGGTAACCAGCACTAAGAAAGAGAAGCCTTCGTGCAATCAAATGCCGCTCTCCTTCGGGTTGCAAGCCTGAGCGTCGAAGAGATTTCACGGGGCGACTCCGGAGCCGATCGCCTGCGTGAATCTCTCGTCAGGCAGGCGATCGGTCTCGCTGCCGGCCATGACATTCTGAACGGTTCGAGCCAGCGCATCGAGGAAGCCATCGAGCGATACGTGTCAAGAATGGGTGGGCGGGCAACACCATTCGGACTGCTGGCTGGCACGGCCTTTGTCGACACCGGGGCCACGCGCCGTCTAGAACTTGCGGACCGCAGCTCCCACCAGGCATTCGTCAGGATCGACATCGCTGCACTGGAGCTGCTCGTCGCCGCCTACTGCCCCTCCGCCCCGACCACACTTCTGCGGCCCGGGGAGGAACCCCTTGCGCTGACTCTGTCCGCGCTGAGGCAGGCTGGCGCCACACCACAAGCCGACGCCCTCCACGCACTCGCATCGTCCGTGTGCGGACCCCGGCCAGTGGCCCAGATATCAACGGACCAGCTCAACATGGCCTGGCACGCTGCAGCAGCAATGCTGCCCGAGCTCGCCGGAATTCACGAGAAGAAGAGGTTCCACGTAGACCTGGACCTCGTGCTCACTGCGACTCAAGTCGAAGGGTGCCTGGCCGAAGAACTCGACCTTGCTCTTCGGCGACTGCAACTGCTCTTCCGTTCGAGCGACCCGCTGAAAGATTTTCGTGAAGAATTCCGCTGCCGTTTCGAAGATGGGGCGGTACCGCTTCGTGAGGTTCTTGATTTCAAGCATGGCCTCATGGAAAAGAGTGTCGCCGTCACATCACAGCTGGCCGACAGGGCGGGCGTGGAACGAAGGCGAACGTCCACGAGTGAATCGACCGTTCCAGATATCTCGATCGCGGCGTACGACCATTGGCGCTCGACGGGACGGCCGTACGACCTCACCGACCAGCCGGTCGCACCGCATGGTGTGGCCCGATCGGTTCAAGCAGCGCTCGTCGGACCTCAGGCGGAGGGACACGACGCCGTGCTGATCAGCGGCCAGGAGCGGTCCCCACTGGCTTCCCTGGCGCGGTTCGCTCTTTCACGACCGGACCGGGAGGCAGCGTTGCGCGGCTGGCTCGCGTCCCGTGACTACGGGCCGGAAGACCCGATCGTCGCCGAGCTCGTCCATACGTCCAGGGGGCGAGTCGGCAACATCTTGCTCCGTCCGCGCTTGCACCAGTGGAGCATGGGCTCGGGGCAGCAGTCGGGTGCCACTCTGAATCCGAATCATCTGCTGGTCTCACTTGCGGGGGACCAGTTCGTCCTGCGACATGCCCTGACCGGCAGGCCGGTCCTGCTGGAACTCAACTCGGCTCACTCCGTGGACCATCCGGGCAATGACCCTCGCTATCGACTCCTCGCGAACATGAGTGGCGTCGCCGGCATCGGCTGGAGATGGGGCGGACTCACACGGATGTCGCACCTGCCCCGGGTCACCTGCGGGCGGATCATCGTCCAGCCCGAGCGGTGGCGCTTGGGTCCGGACGAGGTGAACCGCGTGCTCGAATCCTCCTCTCCGGCAGCCGCTTTGCAGGCACTACTGCCCGGCCTGGAGGACCGCAGATGGGTCGGCTGCGGCACGAAGGACCGGCTGATTCCCGTCGACCTTCACTCCTCGCGTGCAGTCTCCGCGCTGATCGGCCGTGCGGCCCGTACCGGGGCGATCGACCTCACTGAACTTCCTCACGTGGAGAGCCCGGCGGTGTCGAGTGCTCAGGGACACCATGTGGCAGAGGTCTGCTTCCCTCTGTCCACCATGGGAATACGGGCGTCAAGCTCCCCGCAGGGCCATGCCCCCCGTGTAAGCGGTGCCTCATGGGTGTACTTCACCTACTACTGCAGTGTGTTGACCGCCGACGAGGTCGTTCTTCAGGCACGTGAGTGCGCGGATCGCCTCCGTGAGGACGGGCGAGTATCCGCCTGGTTCTTCGTCAGATATGGAAAGGGCGGAAACCATGTACGCGTACGCCTTCGTCCGTCCGGTGACGGGAACCGGGCAGATGTGGTGGCAGAACTCGACGCTCTCGGACTTCGCCTCATCGGTTCCGGACTGGTGACTCGCGCGACAACAGATCAGTACGTACCGGAAGTTGCAAGGTTCGGAGGACCTCAAGGTCTTGCACGCGCCGAGGAGCTCTTCACGGTCGACAGCGACTGCGTATGCGATTTCCTCGCGCAACGGCCGACCGAAGAAAAGCGTTTGTTCCGAGGAATCGCAGATATTTTGCAGTGGTCGGAGACCTTCTTCCCGGAATATCACGAGAAACGACTCATCGAAATTCTGAGAAGAAGAGGGATCCCCTCGACGTCGGGACGCCAACTCGGCCGTCGCTACGGCGAGTTCTTCCGTGAACAGAGGAAGAACCTGGACGACTACTTGGCTACCGGCAAAGCAGACGTTCGCACCCATGCCGCGCTTCGAGGAGTCCGACACACACCACCGCCGCCTGGGATCGCTGAAACCTCAGGCTGCGGCGGAAAGGAAGAGGTCTTTCGCGCGATCATGCACATGCATTTCAACAGACTTTTCACGGTCGACATCCAACGTCTCGAACGCCTCGCTTACGACTTCGCCGTGCGCAAGATCCTGGAACGTCACGCCCGAGCAATGCAGTAAGAAGAGCTGTCACGAACACGAACGGATCGAAATGAATCATCGCGAAGAAACCACCACGGCTTTTGACCTGTCGCGGTTGATCTCCCCCGTCGAGACCAAGCAGTTCCAGCACGACTACTGGGAACAGAAGCCGTTGTACATAGAACGGCAGGATCCGAACTACTACGCCGATTTGCTGACGCTCGACGACGTGGACCGGCTGCTGATGTTGGCCGGCCCGAGTTTCGACACCATACGCGTGGTCGTCGACGGCCATGAAACACCGATCTCGGAGATGACTCAGCGCGGCCCACAAGGGCGTACGAACACCCTGGAAGCCATCTACGACCACTATCGTTCCGGCTCAACCGTGGTACTGAACTCCCTCGACGACCGGTGGGAGCCGCTGCAGCGCCTGACCCACGCCCTGGGCGCTGAGGTAAGTGCGGGGTTCCAGGTCAACGTCTATCTGACGCCTGCCGGAAAGGCGCAAGGCTTCAAGCCCCACTACGACACCCACGACGTGCTCGTCGCGCAGGTCCACGGAAGCAAGCAATGGCGCCTGTACGGAGCCCCCTACGAACTGCCGCTGGCCGGACGCCCCAAGTTCGGCGAGAAGTTCGACAACGATTCCACCCCCGCCCGGCAACTCACGTTGCAGTCCGGCGACTTCCTCTACCTTCCTCGCGGTGAGGTGCACGCCGCCTCGTCCAACGACGAAGCGTCGATCCATCTCACCATCGGCGTACACCAGGCCAACTGGGCTTCGATACTGCAGACGGCCATGCAGAAGCTCTTCGACGAGGACGTGCGATTTCGTCGTGGCCTGCCCCTGGGCTTTGCCGGAAACCCGGACCTTCAGGGCATCGCAGGCGGCACATTCCGCGAGTTGCTGAACGCCCTGCAGGAGCAGCTGTCTCCGGCACAGGTCATGGACGAGACGGTGGCGCAGGCTGTCTCCTTCAACTCGCCGAAGCTCTCGGGGCATCTGCGTGACTTGGAGCACCTCAGGGATCTGACTCCCGAGACCCGTCTGCGTCGTCGAGAAGGTGTGCTCTGCCACGTGTCGCAGAGCGATTCCACAGTGAGCGTCACCTTCCACAACAAGTCGGTCGAGCTGCCGGCCCAGGTGGCGGAGCAGGTGATGTGGGTCGTGTCGGGCAGCACTTCGACGTTCAGCCCCGCCGAGATCCCTGGCCGTCTTGACCTGCCGGGGCGGATGGTCCTGGCGCAGACCTTCGTGCGGGAAGGCCTCCTCACGTTCTGATTCCGTCCGGGAGCCCGCTCTGCGCGGGCTCCCCCACCTGTGGAGAAGCTCATGCTCAAGCCAACCGGACGCTCGATGGTCATGTATGACTTCGACACGGACAGTTCGACAGCCGGGTGCCTCGACATGTCAGGTGAGGCGTTCACCGAACCCTTCATGATCGACACGATCGAGCGGCGGCTGCGTGAACGGCCACGCCCGTTCGCTCTGGCCGGTGAGTGGGGGGAAGTGTGTGACGTTCTCCAGGATCAGCCGTCACTGCCCCTGCGGGGCATGATCTTTCATACCGGCCGCTGCGGGTCGACCTTGATGGCGAACGCCTTCTCCGCCATGCCGCAGGCCATGACGCTCAAAGAGTCTCCGTTCCTCTCCGCTACGGCGGCCAAGGCGATGTCGGCCGACTCGGACGGCACCATGACACACGAGTTGCTCCGAGCCCTGCAGAGGAGCTGCCTGCCCCCCACGACCGCGGAACAGAAGTACCAGATCTGGAAGTTCGCGAGCTGGAACGTCCTCGCCGACCCTGTTTGGCCGACCGCCTTCCCAGACAGCGCTCGTGTCTTCATGTGGCGCCCCTGCGCGGAGGTCATGGCGTCCGAGATCGCGGCCCCTCCGCTGTGGGCCAACGGGAAGGGCCGCGTCAACCATTCGATGTTCAGCACTGGGAGGGCCTTGATGCGGGAGGCGGGCCTCACCGGTCTCCCGACGGCGCAAGCCCTGAGCCTGGCGGCCTGGTTGTCGACCGCCACAAAGGGTATTGAGCTCGGCGAACGAGGCGATCTCGTAGTGGCCTACGACACAGTGCGAAGCGATCTGGCCGGCTCAATTCGAGCCATCGCCGGTCACTTCGGCATCCCGGTGACAGCCGAGGAAGCGGAACGAGCGGCGCAGGTCCGCCATTTCTACTCCAAGGACCCCAGTGGGACGAAGAAGTTTCAGCAATCAACTACCTCAATACCCTTGGACCGGGAAACGACGCGGCAGATACGCGACCTGACGGCTGGCATCGAGGAACGGCTCTCGAAGCTGAGTTGTGCCGTAAACTGACCCAAACCACCCGAATCAAGGCCGTCTGCATCGCGACTGACCGTATCTCGTCTGTATTTTTACTCGAGATTTACCAACGCGGGTATGGCCTCATGTAACTTTCTCTTTATGGGGGATATTGGAACCAGTATTAAACAACTGCGAATAACAACCGGAATGACCCAAGAACAGTTAGCGGAGTCTTCCGGACTTAGTATTCGTGCAATCAGAGACATAGAGCGGGGTTCGACCCAGCGTCCCTATCGCCATTCACTTGAACTTGTCGCAGCGGCCATGGGGCTGAGCGAACAGGACACCAACGAGCTGATCGGGACCGTCTACGTGCCACCAAACCTCAGGCATCGAGGCTCCGGAGCCGGACCACGGGAGCACGCCAAGGGCCGGGCCGTACCAAGGGTGGCACTGGTGCATTTGCCGCCTGCACCCCTGAACTTCGTCGGACGCCGTGACGCGCTGCAGAAGCTGGACGCTCTACCTGGAGCCGGCTCGGTCAATGCCTCCGCGGTCGCACTCCTGGACGGAGCGCCGGGAGTCGGCAAGACGGCACTCGCTCTGCGATGGGCGCACCAAGTAGCGGGGCGATTCGCTGACGGTGTGCTCTATGCGGACCTCCGGGGTTACCACGCGCAGCCCCCACTCGCCCCGGAATCAGTTCTCCGGCGCTTCTTGCGTGCTTTGGGCGTCCCCGATCACCGTGTGCCGTTGTCGAAGGAGGAGTGCTCTGCCCTGTATCGGTCAAAAATGGCCGATCTCCGCATGCTCATCGTGCTCGACAACGCGGCCTCGGCCGAGCAGGTCCGCCCCCTGCTCACTGGGGCTCCCCACTGTTCGGTCGTCGTTACCAGCAGAAATTCGATGACTGGGTTGGTGGTGCGCGACGGCGCACAACGCATCCGCGTCGACTCCCTCACCGACGCTGAATCTCGGGAGCTGTTCGAGAGCTCCGTGGGAGAGGCGCGCAGCAAGCGCGAGCCAGAGGCCGTTGCCGGACTGCTGGCCATGTGCGACGGTTCACCACTTGCCCTGCGCGTCCTGGCGGAGCGGGCACGAGACCAGCCGCACGCCGCCTTGCGGGAGATCGTCACACGCCTGGCCGGTCGACTGAGCCAACTCAGTCCTTTCGACACTCCGGGCGATCCGCAGTCCAGCATCCGAGAACTCCTGTCCTGGTCCTATCGCAATCTCCCCGCACCTGCTGCCCGGATATTCGACGGCCTGGGCAATGTACGTCAGAGAACTTTTACCGTCACGCAGCTACTCTCCGTTCGGCCATATTCTGGCATGGGGGAGGAAATTCTCATGGATGCTCTCGACTGGCTCGCGGAGGAGAACCTGATCGAAAGCGAAAAACCCGGGCACTACAAGATCAACAGACTCATCTGGCACTACGCCAGAGAACGACTGGACGAGGTTACGGGGCATTGAAGCATCATGCACTGCCGGAGGGTTCCTCAAGAGTTTCACTGCTGCGAATAATCAGATTATTTCGCCCATATCGAGGCCGCCTCGTCCTCATTGCAGCGTTGATAGGAAGTTCATCACTCATCGCCCTGACGGTCCCGCTCATGGTGCGTGAACTCTTCGATGTCGCCCTGCCCCAGGGGCGTACCGGCCTGCTGTCCGCACTGGCTCTGGGTATGGCACTCGCATCCGTCACGGGCAGCGCCATCTCGGTACTGGAGTCGTTCATTTCCACCTTCGTGGGACAACGGGTGATGCACGATCTCCGAACGGAGATCTACACCCATCTCCAGGAACTGCCACTCGCGTTTTTCACGCGAACTCGCACCGGCGAAGTCCAGTCACGTATCGCGAATGACATCGGCGCCATGCAGGCGACGGTGACCTCCACGGCAAGTTCTCTGGTGTCCAGCCTCACCACCGTGACTGCCAGCGTCATTGCGCTGCTGATCATGGACTGGCGCCTGGCATTGGTCTCCTTGTCGGTCCTGCCTCTGTTCATTTTGATCAGCCGCCGGGTCGGAGAGTTGCGAAGAGCATTCACTCGCCAGCGGCAGCAGCAGATGTCATCGATGTCCGCCATGGTGGAGGAGCAGCTTTCCGTCAGTGGCGTTCTGCTGGCTCGCACCATGGGACGCTCCAAAGAGCTGGCCGAGATGTTCGCTGTCGAGTCCAAGGCCCTCAGCGACCTTCAGGTGCACTCGAACATGGCGGGCCGCTGGCGGCAGTCGGTGATCCAGACGGTCATGGCACTCATGCCGGTGGCCATCTATTGGTCCAGTGGCATCACCGCGGCCAACGGACACGCAGCCATCTCGCTCGGCACTCTTATCGCATTTGTTTCTCTACAGCAGGGTCTTTTTAATCCTACACTGACCCTCCTCGGAATCGGAGTCGCGATTCAGGGATCAATGGCACTCTTTGAGCGGATCTTTGAGTACCTCGATCTTCCGACCACGATCGTTGAATCAGACCAGCCCACCACGCTCGTGAACATCAAGGGTCACGTGCGGTTCGAGAACGTCGATTTCGCGTACTCGGACGCCGCTCAGACGCTCAGTCGGATAAGTTTCGACGTGCTGCCCGGCAACAGCCTCGCCATAGTTGGTGAAACAGGTGCGGGAAAGACCACGATCGGCTATCTCATGGCCAGGCTGTACGACGTAACTGCTGGACGCATCACGCTGGACGGCGCGGACATCCGTGACTTGAGCTTCGCCACTCTGACATCCAGTGTGGGGGTCGTAGCCCAGGAGACGTACCTGTTTCACGCCACCATCGCGCAGAATCTCCGGTTCGCCAAGCCGGACGCCAGCGATGAAGAATTGATCGAAGCGGCCAAAGCCGCTCAGATTCACGGGCATATTGCGGCACTGCCGGAGGGGTACGACACGGTCGTCGGTGAGCGCGGGCTCAGGATGTCAGGGGGAGAGCGGCAACGCATCGCCATCGCCCGTACCTTGTTGCGTAATCCTCCGGTTCTGGTATTGGACGAGGCGACCAGTGCCCTGGATACCCAGACCGAACGTTCTGTGCAGCAAGCCCTCAAGACGCTGTCGGCCGGCCGGACCGTGATCACCATCGCGCATCGGCTTTCCACAACGCGCGATGCAGATGAAATCGTCGTCCTGGACCGAGGCAAGATCAAAGAGCGTGGTACACACGAGGACCTCGTCTCCCGCGGTGGTGCCTATGCCGCCATGTTCACAAGGGGTGTCACCTCCAGGAACAGCCAAAGCCGAGTGCGGGAGGTAACGCGAAGTGCGTGACAAGTGGTGGAAGTCCGCCCGACTGGCAGGGGCCATAGCACTTCCCGTCGCCACGGCGTCGATCGTCATCGGGCCGGGCGGGCTCGCGGGCCACGCCGAGACCTACGAGGTACCCGTCAGCAGACCCGCTTGGGCCACTCCCGCCGCCGACCACGGGCCGGCGGCGGGCGACGCTCCTGTCGAGGCGCGCATATGGTTTGCCGCACGCGATCGAGCCGGCCTGTCGCGGTATGTGCGGGCAGTGTCAAGTCCTCGGGACCCTCTGTACCGGCACTTCCTGTCACCGAGGGAATTCCATAGCCGGTTCGGTCCAACCGCCGCTCAGATGTCGTCGATTACATCATGGGCCAGTTCGCAAGGGCTGCGCGTGACGGGCGAGACGGACCATTATGTGACCGTCAGCGGCTCCGTAGTGAAAACCCAGAAGGCGCTGTCGGTCTCCCTGCACTCCTTCTCCGGAAACGGCAGGGCCGGCATCGCGCCCGTAACGCTGCCCAGGATCCCCAGGAGGCTTGCACCTGCAGTTCTGACAGTGACCGGGCTGGACCACGAGACCGAAACAGCGAAGAGCTCCAAAGACCTCCCACCGCCGCCCAAGAATCGTTGGTGGCCCAAGCGCTGCAGTTCTGGAGGAGAACCTCAGGAGGCTGACTTCGCGAGCCAGGACGGGAACAAGCCGACATGGGTGCCCTGTTCGTATACGCCGGAGCAACTGCGCGCCGCGTACGGAGCGGACCGACGGAGATTGAATGGTCATGGCGTCACGGTCGCCGTGGTGAATGCCTATTCCTCACCCACCATGGCCACCGACCTTGCCCGGTACTCACGCGACCACCATATTCCCCTGAATCCCGGTCAGTACCGCGAAGTGCTCAGTCCCACATGGGACCAGATGAACACCTGCGGCGCCCCCGGTTGGTACTCGGAGCAAGCCAAAGACGTGGAAGCCGTCCATGCGATGGCCTCCGATGCCGGCATCGTCTATGTGGGCGCCCAGAACTGCACCACGAGTGCCCTCAATGATGCCCTGGTCAAGGTTGTCGACCAGCGCCTGGCCGACATCGTCAGCTGCTCCTGGGGATCGCCGACGGACGGCTATCCCGTGCAGGACCGTCTGGTGGCACACAGCATCTTCGAACAAGGCGCGGCCGAAGGCATCGGCTTCTACGTCTCGTCGGGAGACGCGGGCTACGAAGACCCCGCAACCAGCGCCGGTCACGGAAGCGGATCCCGACGTCTCCAGGTGGACTATCCGGCTTCGGACCCCATGGTGACCGCGGTCGGAGGGACATCCCTCATGCTCAATGCGAACAACAGCTATGCCTACGAGACAAGTTGGGGTCAGTACAGGATCAAGCTCGCAGAAGGCGGGACCAACTGGACGGCTCCCCCGCCCGGCAGGTATCCGCAGGACTGGTCCGGAGGGTCGGGGGGCGGCACCAGCATCATGTACGAGCAGCCCTGGTATCAAGCGGCTGTCGTACCCACCGCGCTCAGCCGCGGTCTTCCCGGCGGGCGTAGGAGTGCGAAGCCCATGCGAGTCGTTCCGGACGTAGCGCTCGACGCAGATCCACTCACTGGCATGACGGTCGGCGAAACCGTGCGGATGCCGGATGGCAAGACGCTGCGATACACAGAGGGCCGGTCCGGCGGGACGAGTCTGTCCTGCCCGCTCTTCGCCGGCATCCAGGCACTGGTTCAACAGGCACAGCACGGCAGGCCGCTGGGTTTCGCCAATCCCGCGATCTACCTCCGCTACGGAACGTCCGCGTACAACGACGTGACTGACACTCCGCTCGGCCCGAACCACACCTTGTCCTGGGTGATGAGGAAGTACACCGACCAACGGAACGCCAAGGGTCCGCTGCTCACCTACCTCGCGACCACCGGACACGACGGTGAAGGTGCTGCCGCCCTCCGGGCCGACCCCGGCTACGACAACACCACGGGTGTCGGCTCGCCGAACCGCCACTATCTGGACTCCTACCAGTAGCCCGAACAGAGTCGGGACCGGAAATCCCCTGGTTCCGTCTGCGGTCGGCCGGTTGAGGGGCGGAGAAGATTGAAGCAGGAAGAGTTCTGCAGGTGTCGGCCAGGAATGACCGTCTGGCTCACCGGACTGCCGAGCGCCGGCAAGTCCACGATCGCGCACGAGCTCGCGGCCCGCATGCTGACTGACGGGCGCCGAGTCGCGGTGCTCGACGGCGAGGAGTTGCCGAAGTCCCTGGCGGCGGGCCTGGGCTTCGGCCGCGAGGACAGGCACACGAACGTACAGCGCATAGGGGTGCTCTCGGAAGTTCTGGCCCGGAACGGCATCGTTGTTCTCGTTCCGGTCATCGCCCCGTACGCGGTCGGCCGTGAGGCGGTGCGCAAGCGACACCAGGAGGCCGGGGTGGCATACGTAGAGGTGCATGTGGCAGCTCCGGTCGAGGTGTGCCGCAAGCGAGACGTGAAGGGCCTGTACGCCAAGCAGACGAGGGGTGAGACGTCCGGGCTCTCCGGGGTCGACGACCCGTACGAGGTGCCGGGGGCTCCTGACCTGCGCATCCAGTCGCACACCCAGAGCATCCGGGAGTCGGTGAACGATGTGTGGCACTTGCTCGCCACCCGGGAATTGGTGTGAGCGCACCCACCTTGTGAACCATCATGCCGAGGACGGCGGACGGCGACGATCAGCCGGGCGTCGGCGTCGATGACGACCTGGTCGCTGGCGGAGTACCAGTGGTTCTGTGACCGCTGGGGGGGGGACGTACGCATGTGAAGGCCACCGAGAAGTGGTACGTGAAGCCGGATGCCGCGAATCTTCGCGAAGCCGCCACAGTGTGGGAATCCTTGCACGGGGGTGCGGTGGAGGGGCGGGCGTGCACCGGGCGGTCCACCGGGCGAGCGAGTTGCCAAGCCGTACGGCCGGCAAGATCGAGGTTGACCCGGAGTCCGGCTACCGGCTGTGGGCCGATAGCTGTGATCGGGAGGGTCCGTCCGGCTACGGCCCGTCGCCCACCAGGGCACTCAAGCTGCAACCTGCATCGCTCGGATGCTGTGACGAGGCAGGAAGCTCTTGGACACCGGGCCCGGGAAAGGGCACGCGCCCGCAGGACCCGCTGTCGACCCGGTCACGAGTACACGCGGGAGAACACGTACCTGGACCCTCGAGGCCTTCGGCGGTGCGGGCACGTCGTAGCGAGAGGGACAAGAGCCGTTAGGTTGGGACCGGCCATGTGAGATCCCGTAAGAGATGAGAGGGTCTGACGGGTGAGCGAGACACCAACCCTGCAATACCGCTTTGACGGGCCAGAAGACGCCCCAGTCCTGATCCTGGGTCCCTCACTGGGCACGACATGGCACAGGTTGTAAACCCTGTCCGTGGGTGTCCAGGCCAGTCCAAGAAGACCGCGTCATGCCAGGTCAGGGCATACGCTCCGGGGAGTCGACGCAGTCGGTGACAGGCGCGTGACAGCGGAGTTCGACGAGAAGCCCCCAAGGCGCGGCCGGGCGAGGCTTCCGAGTGGGTGGTGTCTCGCCTGGTGTCGGATACTCCGCAGCGGTTCGGGCGTCCAGCTGCTGCTGGCGGGCGACCTGTTCCGGCGGCAGTGACGTGGTCGGTCGGGGCCTGGGCGAGCGGTTCCCGGGAGCGGTGCGGGAACGCCTGCCCGAGCAGCAGGCCCGCCGCAGGAAGGCACCCACCGGTGCGAAATACTCTCCCGATGAGTTCACGCACTTCCCCGATCGGCCAGTCGATCACGATACGGAGGGCCGTCGCGCGGGATGCCAAACGGCTCACGCGGCTCGTGCGTGGCTCAGGCGCCTACGAGGGTAAGTACGCAGCCGCAGTCGCGGGCTACCGGGTCGGTCCTGACTACATCGAGGCCCACCGCGCCTTCGTAGCCGTCGGCGCCGACGAGCATGGAGGCCGGGTCCTCGGGTTCTACTCGCTCGTCCTCGCTCCACCGGAGCTCGACCTGCTGTTCGTCGCCGATGAAGCGCAAGGACGGGGTATTGGACGACTGCTCGTCGCGCATATGCAGTCCGAGGCCCGTGCCGCCGGGCTCGACCGCGTCAAGGTCGTGTCGCATCGTCCCGCCGAGGACTTCTACCACCGCGCCGGTGCAGTGCGGACCGGGACCGCGCTCGCGAACCCGCCCGCCGTGCCGTGGGACCGTCCCGAATTCGAGTTCCGCATTCCTTCGGAATGACGCCATGTGCCGGTTCGCAGGGCACCTGCTTCGCCCGCATGGCGCGCTCCGTGTGTGCCGTCGTCTCTGCCCTGGTGGGGGACCGCCTGCGCCGGCGGCCTGTCCCCCGCATCAGGAGCGAGGCGAGGGTGCTGCTGGACGCCTTTCGAAGGCGTCTTACGGACAGCCGCGTACGTCGTCGCCGCCCTGGCGGTCAGGGTTGCACTTTGTGAGACCGCTCTTCCTGAAACGCAGCACTCCGAGTGGGGCAATATCTGTGCTTGCGAAGTGAGGCTTTGGCGGACCGCGTATTGAGAGTTTTTGTCGCACTGAGTGGAGCGGAATTTCGGAATGTGCACGGGCCGTTCCAGTGTGCTACTGTCGATCTCGGTTGCAGTTGTGGTTCCCGAAACTTCAAGTGCCCCACCGGGTTCTGTCGGTTGGAGGCGCTTCTGTATTTCCGGTCATTTCCGGACGGGGTAATCATTGCGGCGACACGGCGTCCGCGCAGTGCGGATCCCGATGTACTGCCCCGAAGGAGATATGGCATGGCTACGGGTACTGTGAAGTGGTTCAACGCGGAAAAGGGCTTCGGCTTCATCGAGCAGGACGGTGGCGGCGCCGACGTGTTCGCCCACTACTCGAACATTGCCGCGCAGGGCTTCCGTGAGCTCCTCGAAGGCCAGAAGGTAACCTTCGACATCGCGCAGGGCCAGAAGGGTCCGACGGCCGAGAACATCGTTCCGGCCTGACGCTGACGCACATTTTGTAGCTGGGGCCCGCATCCTTCGGGGTGCGGGCCCCAGCTGCACGCATCTCCCGCAGTGATTTCAACTGCGGGCGACTCGGGGGAATTGGCAGTCTCGTCACGTGCGGCTCCTCCTTCGGTGATGTAGGAGCGTGCTGAAGAGCTACGCCGCAGCCGACGCCTGGATCTCAAGGTCCCCGTTGCGTCACCCATTTCAGCACCTGCGCCCCGGATATTTCCGGCGGCTCGAGTCTGTTTTCTTTTGCCACCGGTCCATACCTGTAATTCTCCATGCCGCTCATTGCCGTGGGAATTCCTTGATATGCGCCACATCGAGGAAGGTTCCGCATGAACCGCACACGCACGAACGATCGCTTCGACCGCTCCCGTCACGGCAGTGCCGACGCCGGAAAGGGCGGCAGTCGCATGGGCTCGCAGGCATCGCGCCGTTCCGGCGGCCTCGTCCGCTCCGGCGGTTACGGCCGCCGGTCAGCCGCAGCGCAAGGTGAGTTCGCGCTGCCCAGGACGATCACCCCCGCGCTGCCCGCCGTTGCGGGCTTCGCCGATCTCGACATTCCCGAGCAGCTGTTGGCCGAACTCGGCAGGCAGGGTGTGACCGCACCGTTCCCGATCCAGGGAGCGACGCTGCCGAACTCCCTGGCGGGCCGTGACGTCCTGGGCCGCGGCCGCACCGGTTCCGGCAAGACCCTCGCCTTCGGCCTCGCCCTGCTCGCCCGCACCGCCGGACAGCGTGCCGAGCCCCGCCAGCCGCTGGGGCTGATCCTCGTACCCACGCGTGAGCTGGCGCAGCAGGTGACCGACGCGCTCACCCCGTACGCCCGTTCCGTGCGGCTGCGGCTGGCCACGGTGGTGGGCGGCATGTCGATCGGCAGGCAGGCCGGCGCGCTGCGCGGCGGAGCCGAGGTCGTCGTCGCGACACCGGGGCGGCTCAAGGACCTTATCGACCGCGGCGACTGCCGGCTGAACCATGTCGGCATCACCGTGCTGGACGAGGCCGACCAGATGGCCGACATGGGCTTCATGCCCCAGGTCACCGCGCTGCTCGACCAGGTGCGCCCGGAGGGGCAGCGCATGCTGTTCTCCGCCACCCTGGACCGCAACGTCGACCTGCTGGTGCGCCGCTATCTGACCGACCCCGTCGTGCATTCGGTTGACCCGTCGGCCGGTGCGGTCACCACGATGGAGCACCACGTCCTGCACGTTCACGGCGCCGACAAGCACGCCACCACGATCGAGATCGCCGCCCGCGACGGCCGCGTGATCATGTTCCTGGACACCAAGCACGCCGTCGACCGGCTGACCCAGGAGCTGCTCAACAGCGGGGTACGCGCCGCCGCGCTGCATGGCGGCAAGTCGCAGCCGCAACGCACCCGCACGCTGGCGCAGTTCAAGACGGGGCACGTCACCGTGCTGGTGGCGACCAATGTCGCGGCGCGTGGCATCCACGTCGACAACCTCGACCTGGTCGTCAACGTCGATCCGCCGACCGACCACAAGGACTACCTCCACCGCGGCGGCCGTACCGCCCGCGCCGGCGAGTCCGGCAGCGTCGTCACGCTGGTCACACCGAACCAGCGCCGCGGCATGGTCCGCCTCATGTCGGACGCCGGAATCCGGCCGCAGACCACCCAGATCCGCTCGGGAGACGAGGCCCTGAGCCGGATCACCGGCGCCCAGGCCCCGTCCGGCATCCCGGTCGTCATCGCCGCACCGGTGGTCGAACGCCCCAAGCGCAGCGCCTCCTCCCGAGGCCGACGCCGCCCTTCCTCGGCGACCCGGCGCGCCCCCGTACGCCGTCCAGTCCTCGACACGGTGGCCTAGAACCTTCGTGATCGGAAAGTTGACCCATCTCCGCAGGAGGCACCTTTTGTCGCTGATTCAGACGCAGCCCCGCTCGGCGGACGCCGACCCCGTGCACAGGACGGCGGTGGAGGTCATGGACGCGGCCGGACCGCAGGTCTGTGACGATATGAGCGTCGAGGTGGCGCTGGCCGTCATGGCCGCCGCACGCACGGGCCGACTGGTCGTCTGCGACCAGGACGACCAGCGCATCGGCCTGGTGACCCGAACCGACCTCACCGCCGTCCGTGACAGCGGCGCTCACACGGACCGCGTCCGTCTGCGTGACATCCTCGGCGACCACGGATCGTCCACCTCACCCGTGACCACGATGGCGAAGCCGAGCACGTGATGCGCTCCCGTCGGCTCGGTGCTCTGCGAGTCGCAGACGAGCAAGGCAGCGCCCTGGGCATCCTCGCCCTCTCCCACTGAAACGCCTCGCCCCTGGTCGGACCGTTCCTTCTCCCTGTGAGGCCACATGCGCTGCGTCATCGCCCGCTTCCCCTTCGAGCTCACCAAGGGCGGAGTGCTGGAATCGATGAAGGGCATCAAGCCCGAACCGGTCACCGGAGAATCGGTGATCATCGGCCGCCGCCACTACCCCGTCAAGCAAGTCGGCCAAGTCATCACCCGCCAGGACCGCCGTGACTTCAGCGCCGCAGAAGTTCTCCGGGCCATGACCCAGCTCGGCTTCACCTGCCGCGCTCTCCCCGAGGCCGCGCCTGTGGGCATCCCCGGCTCGCTGCAGCACGCCTCCGCGATGCTCGGCACCCCCGTGACGGTCTGATTGGGTAAACGGGCACGTGCCGACATTTGACCAGCAGTGTGCGTCGGCGACGGCCATTGTGGAACGGACGGCTGTGGCGCCGGCAATCACCGTGATCACCAGGGTCACCCCGGTCCTTGGTTCGGCCATGCCCTGCGCGTGCCTGCCAACCCCTGTGCCCGCCCCCTCAACCCGCCAACCCCGCAGAGCCACAGTGCTTGCCTGAAGGGGACTGAGAACCACGGTCGACGCATGACGGCACCTGCTGCCGTGAGTCCGTGTCTCGGCAGCCATGGTCTGGCTCGAGTCGGGGACGTGCCGGTTCGCGCAAGCGGCCCATCCGCGGCGATGCCACCGGCTGGGCGAGCGCGGGAGAGTGCCCCGGGACGAGGAAGCCGATCCTCGCCAAGGCGCTGAGGCGGCAGCAGGAGCGTCGACCCGCGGATCGCGGCACCCGCGTGCACACTTCCACGAGCTGCTCGATCATCCCGGGATCGTCGAGGGCGGTGCAGACCCTCGTGCCGCGCCCGTCAACGGCCGGCCTGCGGGGCGTCACGGCTGGAAGCGTCCGTCCCGCTCGGTGGTGTCCTTCACGAGACGCGGTGATGGCCGGTGCCCGCCGACGGTAGCCGCGGCGCGGTCGGCGACGTCACGCTCGGCCCGACGTGCTGCGCGGCGGTGGGTCACTGTGAGCGCCGGACTGGGCCTCGGAGCTGCTTGAACCACCCATGGACCGGTCGAGGCGGATTACTTAGTCTTCGAGCATGCGGAAATCTATGCCAGCCAGAGTAGACATTGGGTGGCGGTGTGGTTATGGTTTCTCTCGTAGCCGAGATCGAGCGAGGCCCGGCAGAGATGAACTGCCGGGCAGCAGTACCGCAGTTGCAGTGCGCAGGACGGTGCGGTGGTGGAGTTCCGAAGCCAGAGCGGTTGCAGGACGGCGACGGGACTGACGACCGGACCGGGTGGCCCGCAGTGATCAGGGGCCGCCATGAGCAGTACCGCAGTGGCAGTACCCGTAAGTGCAAGTTCGCGGTACCCAGCAGTGAAGTCAGTGAGCGGTACCTCGGTGAAGGCGTCGGCTGCGGGCGCGCGCACCGGGAGGTTCGGCAGTGGGGTTCCAAGCCAGAGCAGACGCAGGACAGGCGACGGGGCCGGCTGCCGAAGGTGGCGCTGTTCGAGGCCGCCAGCAGTTTGCAGTACCAGCAGTCCGCGGTTTCCGTTAGTGAGTAGTTGATCAAGAGGGAAGAACGGAGGAGCCGAGCGCCATCAGGATCGCCCGGGTGGAAGTCCAGGACCCGGGTACCGCAGGACATCGATAGTGAGGTGGTCTCCGGTCAAGCAACCGCGATCCCCGCGACCCCGACAGCGTCTCGGTCGGGTCTGCGGAAACAGAGGGCCGGTGCAGTGTCAGGGCCGGCAGATGGTGTAGTAGTTCCTTCGGGGCCCTGGTGCCGTCTGGCATCAGGGCCCCTCGACGCGTTCCACAGAGAGGTGCAATGACAGCAGATGACACGTTCGGCCGTCTCGACGACGACGATTACCCCGCCTACACCATGGGCCGGGCCGCCGAGATGCTCGGTAGCACCCCCGCCTTCCTCCGCGCCCTCGGCGAAGCCCGCCTGATCACCCCCCTGCGCTCCGAAGGCGGCCACCGCCGCTACTCCCGCTACCAGCTGCGCATCGCCGCCCGCGCCCGGGAACTCGTCGATCGGGGCACCCCCATCGAGGCCGCCTGCCGCATCGTCATCCTCGAAGACCAGCTCGAGGAAGCCCAGCGCATCAATGCCGAATATCGCCGCGCCGCCGAATCAGCGAACCCGACGGCAGCAGAATGAGATGAGCGTGCCCGTCAGCGCCGGCGGGCATCGCGCGCACGGTCTCGGTGTGCGGATTGATCTTTTCCTGTGGTGACGCGGCGTGTGGGCGTGTAGCGTCTGCGTCAGCTGTCGTGGTTCGGAATTCCCTCTTGCCCACGCCTTTGGTGTGGGCGTTTTGCTGTGCTGTGCCGCAGGGACCAGGGCGATCACCTCCGTCTGCCACATGGAGTGGGAGGCGTTCATCGACTGGAAGGCATGACCATGGCTACGGGAACTGTGAAGTGGTTCAACGCGGAGAAGGGCTTCGGCTTCATCGCCCAGGACGGCGGCGGCCCGGATGTCTTCGCGCACTACTCCGCGATCAACTCCACAGGCTTTCGTGAGCTCCAGGAGGGCCAGGCCGTGACGTTCGACGTCACCCAGGGCCAGAAGGGCCCGCAGGCCGAGAACATCAACCCGGCCTGACCTCGCAGACCTGCCCGAGGGATCGCGCACGCCGCGTCCGGTGGCCGCCGCCCGTGCGGGCCCTGCCGCCCACGTGGACGAAGGCGCCTGATCTCGTGCCGGGCCGGCACAAGATCAGGGGCCGCGCAGCAATGGCTGCGCGGCCCCTGATCACCCTCCGAGCACGTACGTCGCGGTCTACGCGGCGGGGGTGAGTTCGGCGCGGCCGAACAGCAGGGCGTAGCCGGTGGGGAGCTGGTGGAGGATGCGGGTGATCAGGTCGGGGCCAGCGTAGGTGGCGACGGCGGAGAAGACGGATCCGGTGTCCCAGCGGGTGGTGGCCAGGGAGGCGCCGGTGCGGGCGGCGAGGTCTTTGACGAAGGCCCAGCCGGTCAGCGGCTGGGTGTCCGGGATCTGCGCGGTCAGCACGCGTGCGGCTTCCAGGGGCAGGCAGGCGGCCAGGTCGACGCGTTCGTCGCCGGTCACCTGGCGCCCCAGGCCGGCAAGAACCAGGCGGACGGCTTCGTCGGCTGTCTCGCGGGTGGGGTAGGCGCCCTCGTAGCGGACCTTCTCCAGCATCTGCTCGTATGCCGTCCCGTACGGCTGCTGGGACGGTGCGTGCCGGTCGGAGATCACGGGGGTGGTTGCCTTTCTTGCTGTGGCCGGTGTTCGGGCACCGGGGGACGGGATGGTCAGGTGGGTTGGGGGCGGCCGAAGAGCAGGTCGTAGCCGACGGGGAGCTGGAGCAGGATCTGGCCCAGCAGGTCTTCGCCGGCGGCGTCGGCGACCGTCGACAGCACGGCACTGACGTCCCAGGCCGCGGTCTGCTCGGTGGCGCCTTCGATCCACGCGGCGGTTGCGCGGACGAACCGCTCCGGGGGCAGCGGCTCGGCGCTCTGCAGCGGGTTGAGCAGGATCAAGGCGAACGTCTCGGGCAGGCGTGCCGCCAGCCGGGCGCGGACGTCGCCGACCAGATGCGCGCCGAGCAGGGCGAGTACCACACGGGCCGCGCGCTCGGCTTCCTCCAGAGTGTCGTACTCGCCGCGTTCGGTCACGTGGCCGAGGAACGCTTCGCGTCGCAGAATCATCTCAGCCGCCACCCCTCTTCTTCGGCTTGCCCGAGAGGGGTGCGGAGGGCGGGGTGAGGGGGAGATCAGGTGCCCGTCCTCCGCACCCGTCCGGCCGGTGTCAGCCGGAGATCTCCTTGCGGCCGGAGCCGACGCCGATGGAGATCTTGCGGGGCTTGGCGCGCTCGGCGATCGGGATGCGCAGGGTGAGCACGCCCGCGTCGTAGTCGGCCTGGATGTGCTCGGTGTCGAGGGTGTCGGCGAGCACGATCTGGCGGGAGAAGACGCCCAGCGGCCGCTCGGACAGCTCCATCTGCACGTCGTCGGCCTTCGCCACTGGCCGCCGCTCGGCCTTGACGGTGAGCATGTTCCGCTCGACGTCGATGTCGAGCGCGTCCGCGGGGACGCCCGGAAGGTCGAAGGCCACCACGTACTCGTCGCCCTCGCGGTAGGCGTCCATCGGCATCGCCGACGGGCGGGACCAGGTGCCCGGGCCCATCAGCTGCTGCGCCAGCCGGTCCAGCTCACGGAAGGGGTCAGTGCGCATCAACATCGTGAAAACACCTCCAGCAGGTTCAGGCAGTGGCTGCCAATGCGCCTCACTGACACCGTTGTAACATGTCATCCAATGGATGACAAACACGATGTCGTCTATGTGATGACCAACTGAGGGAGGTGCCCGTGACCGCAGCCGACCAACCGCCCACGACCAGTACGAACGCCCACCGCCCGGCGTCATTCCTCGCCGCGGCGGCCGCTCTCAACGCCATAGACGACGCCCTGCGCGACGCCCAGCGAGAGTCCCCGGACACCCCGGATGCGCCCGGCCCCGGCGCCGAGCATGCGCTGGCCTCCCTGATGCTCCTGCGGCAGGTGCGCGAGCAGCTCGCCAGGTGGGAGACCGGCCTGATCGAAACGGCCCGGGACGCGGGAGCCAGCTGGGCGGACCTCGCACATCCCCTTGGCGTCGCCAGCCGCCAGGCCGCCGAGCGCCGCTATCTGCGCGGCCGTCCCGGCCCGGCCGGGACCACCGGTGAGCAACGGGTTACGGCCACCCGCCAGGCCCGGGCTGCCGAACGCACCACCGCCACGTGGGCGCGCGCCAACGCCGCTGACCTGCGCCGCCTCGCCGGCCAGATCACCGCCCTTACCGACCTTCCCCCGGCCGCCCGCCGCCCGCTCGGTGAGCTCCACGCGGCCCTCGCCCACGACGACCCCGCCGACCTCATCGCCCCCCTGACGGCCGCCCGCCCCCACCTGGCCGCCGCCCACCCCGACCTCGCCGCCCGGCTCGACACCCTCACACCCCCCTGAACCCATCCATTCCGGTTCTCGGTTCTGTGCCTTCTCGGGCCCCGGGCCGTGGGGGCATGCCCAGGTCCACGCTGCCTGTGGCAGCAGCGGCCCGGCGAGCCTGGGCGCGCTTGCTGGCCAGGAACTTCAGGGTGAGGTCGGGTCCTTCGACCTCACCGCGCCAGCCTTCGTTCGATCGCGCGTTGGCGGCGGGCCAGCAGGTCGGCCTCCAACTCGTCGAGCCGGGGCAGCATCTCGGGGTTGATCGACAGCATCGGGCATCGGATGCAGGCGTGCTCATGCGCGCAGGGCGTGCCGTAAGGGCGTCCGCAGGAGCCGAGTTCGACCTTGCGCTTGTCGAAGTGCTCCTGGAAGTCACTCCATTCCTCGTCAGTGGGTCGGCGGTACTCCGTCGGGGGCCGCTTGGCCCGGCGACGGTCGAGGAATTCGGTGTAGTGGGCGATGACGTCCTCGCCGAAGACGGCGTTCGGCAGTTCCGTCGCCTCAACCGGCGTGGCGACCGGCAGGGGAATGCCGCGCTCCGCCGCATCGTGTTCACCCGTCTGCGGGTCGACCCGCGTACTCAGGACTACTACGAGCGCCGGATCAAGGAAGGCAAGACCCGGCGCGAAATCGTCTGATGCCTCAAACGCTACGCGGCCCGGGAGGTCTTCGACCTGGTCAAACAGGTACGGCCAGCACCCCGCTCATAAGGGCTGTCGTGACAGATGAGAGGGTCAGGCGGGTGAGTGAGACACCGATGAACACCCTGCAATACCGCTTTGACGGGCCAGAAGACGCCCCGGTCCTGATCCTCGGTCCCTCACTGGGTACCACATGGCACATGTGGGACCGGCAGGTCCCCGAACTGGCCCGGCAATGGCGGATCTTCCGGTTCGACCTGCCCGGGCACGGCGGCGCCCCCGCGCACCCGGCGGGGTCCGTCTCCGAGCTGACCGCGCGGCTGCTGGCCATGCTGGACGGGCTCGGGGTGCACCGCTTCGGCTACGCGGGCTGCGCGCTCAGCGGTGCCGTCGGCATCGAGCTGGCCCTGCGCCACCCGGAGCGGCTGGCCTCGCTCGCGCTGGTCGCCGCCTCGCCGCGGTTCGGCACGGCCGACGAGTTCCGGCAGCGCGGGGTGATCGTACGGACCAACGGGCTCGACCCGATCGCCCGCACCTCGCCCGACCGCTGGTTCACCAGCGGATTCGCCGCCGCCCAGCCCGCGATCACCGAATGGGCCGTGCAGATGGTCCGCACCACCGACCCCGGCTGCTACATCGCCGCCTGCGAGGCCCTCGCCGGGTTCGACGTGCGCCCCGAACTGGGCCGCGTCGGCGTGCCGACCCTCGTCCTGGTCGGCTCCGACGACCAGGTCACGGGCCCGGCCGAGGCCCGCACCCTCGTCGCCGGCATCCCCGACGCCCGCCTCGCGGTCGTCCCCGGCGCCTCCCACCTGGTCCCCGTCGAGCAGCCCGCCGCCGTCACCGACCTGCTGGTCAGACACTTCTCCACCGCCTGGCAGCCCGCCCACGAGCACGCCACCGGCCATACGGCCCTCCCGGCGATCGCTCCCCAGCCGGTCCTGGCCGTGCCGCCGCAGGCCCGGCCCATCGCCGAGATCGCCCCGGCCGTCGCCGTACCGCAGCAGCTGCCCGGGCGACCCGACCCCTACGACGCGGGTCTGAAGGCCCGCCGGGAGGTCCTCGGCGACGCGCACGTGGACCGCGCGCTCGCCCAGGCCGACGACTTCTCCGGGGACTTCCAGGAGTTCGTCACCCGCTATGCCTGGGGCGAGATCTGGGACCGCCCCGGCCTCGACCGCCGCACCCGCAGCTGCGTCACGCTCACCGCGCTGGTCGCCGGCGGCCATCTGGAGGAGCTCGCCGTCCACACCCGGGCGGCCCTGCGCAACGGACTGACCCCCGGCGAGATCAAGGAGGTGCTGCTCCAGGCGGCCGTCTACTGCGGCGTACCGGCGGCGAACAGCGCCTTCCGGGTGGCCCAGCAGGTCATCCGCGAGGAGACCACGCCCGAGGGCTGATCCGGTCCGGACGGCGTCCGCGGGGCGGCGGGAGGCAGGATGGAAGCCATGAAGCTCACGAAGATGTCCCACGCCTGCGTCCGCCTGGAGAAGGACGGGCGGACGCTCGTCGTCGATCCCGGCGGCTTCAGCGAGCAGGACGCCGCCGCCGGCGCGGACGCCCTCCTGGTCACCCACGAGCACCCGGACCACTTCGACGAGGGCCGGCTGCGGACCGCTCTGGAGGCCAACCCCGCGGCCGAGCTGTGGACCCTGGAGTCGGTCGCCGACCAGCTCGCCGCGGCCTTCCCCGGCCGGGTGCACACCGTCGGCCACGGCGACACCTTCACCGCCGCCGGCTTCGACGTACAGGTCCACGGCGAACTGCACGCGGTGATCCACCCGGACATCCCGCGCATCACCAACGTCGGCTACCTCGTCGACGGCGGCAAGGTCTTCCACCCCGGCGACGCCCTCACCGTCCCCGGCCTGCCGGTCGAGACCCTGATGCTCCCGGTCATGGCCCCCTGGAACAAGATCTCGGAGGTGATCGACTACGTCCGCGAGGTGCGCCCGCAGCGCGCCTACGACATCCACGACGCCCTGCTCACCGACCTCGCCCGCCCGATCTACGACCGCCAGATCGACGCCCTGGGCGGCGCCGAGCACCTGCGGCTCGCACCCGGTTCGTCCGCCCAGGTCTGACCACCGCGGGAGGCCGGGCGGACCGCGTTGTCGGACCCGCCGGGTAGGTTGTGAGACATGCGCATCGCGACCTGGAACGTGAACTCGATCACCGCCCGCCTCCCGAGGCTGCTGGCCTGGCTGGAGAGCAGCGGCACCGACGTGCTCTGCCTCCAGGAAGCCAAGATCGCCGAGGAGCAGTTCCCGTTCGACCAGCTGCGCGAGCTGGGCTACGAGGCGGCGGTCCACGCCACCGGCCGCTGGAACGGCGTGGCGGTGCTCTCCCGCGTCGGCCTCGAGGACGTCGTCAAGGGCCTGCCCGGCGACCCCGGCTACGACGGCGCGGTGGAGCCCCGGGCCGTCGCCGCGACCTGCGGCCCGGTCCGCGTCTGGTCGGTGTACGTGCCCAACGGCCGCGAGGTGGACCACCCGCACTACGCCTACAAGCTCCAGTGGTTCGAGGCCCTGAAGGCCGCCGTCGCCGGGGACGCGGGCGGCAGCCGCCCGTTCGCGGTGCTCGGTGACTACAACGTGGCGCCGACCGACGACGACGTCTTCGACGTGGCCGCCTTCGAGGGCAGCACCCACGTCACCCCCGCCGAGCGCGCCGCCCTGGCGTCCCTGCGCGAGGCGGGCCTGTCCGACGTCGTCCCGCGCCCGCTGAAGTACGACCACCCCTTCACGTACTGGGACTACCGCCAGCTCTGCTTCCCCAAGAACCGTGGCATGCGCATCGACCTGGTGTACGGCAACGCACCGTTCGCGAAGGCGGTCGAGGACTCCTACGTGGACCGCGAGGAGCGCAAGGGCAAGGGCGCCTCCGACCACGCGCCCGTCGTGGTCGACCTGGACGTGCAGGACGCGTAGACGTGGAGGACGTGTAGAGGACACGACACCAGCGCCCGGGCTGTGGTGCGCACGGCGCTGCGAATGCCACGCTGGAGGCATGAACATCCCTTTCCTGGGCCACCGGCACCCCAAGACCGGGGAGGCGATGCTCCCCACCGACCCCGAGGGCGTCGCCGACCTCCTCTCCGAGTGCGAGCTGCTGCGCTCCCAGGCGGAGGAGGCGGGGGTCAGACTCGACGACTCCCCGGCCTCGTTGGAGGCGCTCGACCAGGTGCTGCCGCGCTGGCGCGACGACGAGGAGACCCTGCCCTGGCTGGGCAACGACGCCGGTTTCTACCTGGGCACGGTGATCGTGCGCACCGTGCCCGGCGCCCTGTGGGACATCCGGCCCGCCGGACCGGTCGTACGGCTGGCGTCCGGCCGTGAGTTCGACGTCGTCGCGTCCGGCCACGAGTGGGCCGCGAGCGGGGTGCCGGAGCTCTCGCAACTCTACGCCGAGGTCGCCGAGTCCTAGGCACAGCCCGCCCGTTGGGCCCCCGGTCACCGGGCGGCGACCCCGGTCGGCTCCCCGACCGGTGGTCGTCGCATAGGATGTGCCCTTCGTGGGGTGGCGGTTCACATAGCCAGACCCGGCCGGCGGCAGCCGGCGATCACTGCTCGCGCAGCGGTACGGACACGTATGACGGGTCGTCCGCCGGTGAGGAGAAGGTCAGCTGCGCGCCGGACGGGTTGTGCTCGATGTAGAGCGGGTCGACCGTGTCCACGACCAGGGCGAGACGGTGCCCGGCCGGGACGTCGTAGGCGGTGGAGAACAGATCCAGGTCCACGTCGAACGACTGGCCGGGCGTCCGTCCGTGCCAGGTGTACGGGGCGTGGGTGACCAGCTTGCCGAGGCCGAGCGGACCCACGTCGTACAGGTAGGCGACGAGGGTGCCGCTCTCCTTGGTCGGGGTGAGCGTGGTGTGCAAGCGCGCGGTGCCGCGCACCTGTTGGGCGGAGGCGTACTTCTCCGACTGCCACACCGCGGCCCAGCGGCGGGGGAGCAGCGGAAGCGACGCGACGGGCGGCAGCTGGGCCACCTGGTCCAGGATGCTGGAGAGGAAGACGACCCCGCCGTCCGCGCCCGAGTCGACGTTCGCGTGGATGGTGGTGGAGCCCTCGAGGGCGATCTTCCGGCGGGTCGCGGTGACCGACTTCCAGTCGGGGTAGCCCTCGTAACCGCCCGTGGTACGGGACTTGAGCCGGACCGGCTGCTCACGGTCGACGCCGTTGTCCGCTCCCTTGAGGTAGTGGTCGAACCAGCGGTCGGTGTCGCTCCACACGTCGTTGGGCAGCCCGAACAGGCCGGTCAGCTCGGGGGTCGCGTGGTCGCCGGGCCTGAGTTCCAGTCGCTTGGGGCCCGTGAGCCGCTCGTAGAAGTCGGTGTACTGGTTGGCGGGGAAGATGGTGTCGCCCCAGGCGTTGGCCATCATGACCGCCGGGCGGTTCTCGTTCAGCTGGTCGAGGTAGGTCGCGGCGGAACGTTTCTTTCCCCAGGCGATGAGATCCGGCTCCTTGGTCAGGTCGGAGGCGTAGAAGTCGTCGAAGACCTGGCGCACTTCGGGGCTCTCGCGCCCGGTGACAGTGGCCGTGCCGTCCAGGAGGGCGGCGGCCTGGACGTGCTCGGTCCGGCCGGAGTAGATGGAACCGGTCAGGTCCGCCCAGCCGCTCAGCGCGGCGACGGCCTTGATCCGCTTGTCGTGGGCGGCGGCCAGCAGGCTGATGCCCGCGCCGTAGGAGACCCCCGCCATCCCCACGTGCGCCGGGTCCGCCGGGGTGTTGGCGAGCGCCCAGTCGATCACCTTGGAGGCGTCGGCCGTGTCGGGCGGCCCCGCCACTTCTATCTCGCCGCCGGACTGCCAGAATCCGCGCACGTTGTAGGTGAGCACGACATAACCGGAGTCGGCGAGCTTCTGGGCCTGGGCGAGATACTCGACCTGGGGCAGGCTCCAGCTCGTGGGCAGCACGATCAGCGGGTAGCTGCGCGAGCCGTCGGCCCCCGCGGGCGTGACGACGTTCGCCTTGAGCACCGTGCCGCCGTCGCCGGTGATGTCGACGAAGCGGACGCTGTTCTGCGCCGCCAGGGCGGTCGGGGCGAGCCCGAGAACGCCACCGGCGATCAGTGTCGCGGAGACGGCGCCCACGGCGGTCGTACGCAGGGCCTGGCGATGGGTTCCCACGGGTCACTCCTCACTCGTGTCAGTGCAAAGTGACCCGACGGTAACCGGGATGACTTACTCCAGGTAACCCGTCGGTAAGTTACGCGCGAGTAAAGATTGTTGCCGTGTGAACGGAATCAGGAGGCGCGGTGTGAGGCGCGCGCGGGCGAGGCCTCCGGGGCCGGCAGCGGCGCCTGGGCCGCCCGCGTCACGTCCGCGACCAGTTCCACCACGTCGGGGCCGTACGCCTGCGAGTTGACGACCTTCAGCAGCAGGACGAAGGAGTTGCCGCCGTGCTTGCGGGTCAGCCGTTCGTGGTTGCGGGCGAGGTACCGGGTCGCCGCCTGGTTGGTGATCGCCCGCTGCCCGCAGAACAGGAACACCGGCCGGGCCTCGCGCCGCTCGCCCGCGGTGAGCCGGGCCAGCAGGACGTACTCCGTGACGCCCGGCTCCATGCGGTAGCGCTCGCTGCCGATCTGGAAGGCGCCGCGGTCCGGGCCCGGCTCCGGATCCACGTTGACGCGTATGCCGGGCAGCATCGCCGACATGTGGGCCAGCATGCGCCGGTTCGAGCCGGGACCGCCCACGCAGAACTCCGTGCGCTCGCCGAATCCCTGCTGGACGGTGTCCTGGGTGACCACCTGAAGGTGCGCCCCGCAGTCCTTGATCAGCGCGGCGAGTTCCAGGAGGGCGAACACGTCGAAACGATGGACCGCCGGCTCGGACGTGGCGGGGTCGCGGTTGACGACGAGCAACGACTCCGAGTTCTCCGGCAGACCGAAGAAGCCCTGCTTGCGGTGGAGCTTCCGCTTCCACAGATACGTGCGGGCGATCCAGCCCAGCCCGGCGCTGATGCCGGCTGCCACCACGCCCAGTACGATATTGCGCACGTCGTCGTTCATGGGCGCGCATGGTAGCGGGTCCGGCGTACCGGTGTTCGACGCGTTCCTGACGTGACCATGACGATGCACTAAGCTGCCTGGACGGTCTCTGGCTGGAGGTGCGGATGCGTCGCCCTGTCGCACGGAAACTGTCGGTCCTGGCGGTCTCGGCCGCCATGGTGTCGGTGGGGGCGGCAGCGCCACCCTCCGCCGCCGGTGCCGTCCCCGGGAAGGTCCCGGTCGCCGTCGGGTACGGCGGTGCCGTCGCCAGCGTCGACGCCGACGCCTCCGCCGCCGGCATCGCGGTGCTGAAGAAGGGCGGCAACGCCGTGGACGCCGCCGTCGCCACGGCCGCCGCGCTCGGCGTCACCGAGCCCTACTCCTCCGGCATCGGCGGAGGCGGCTACTTCGTCTACTACGACGCCAAGTCCCGTACGGTGCACACGATCGACGGCCGGGAGACCGCGCCCCTGACCGCCGGCTCCGACCTCTTCCTGGAGAACGGCAAGCCCCTCGCCTTCGCCGACGCCGTCAGCAGCGGCCTGAGCGTCGGCACGCCCGGCACGCCCGCGACCTGGCAGACGGCGCTCGACAAGTGGGGCAGCAGAAGACTCGGCACGGTCCTTGGACCCGCCGAGCGGATCGCCCGCGACGGCTTCACCGTCGACGACACCTTCCGCTCCCAGACGGCGGCCAACGAGACCCGCTTCCGCTACTTCCCGGACACCGCCAAGCTGTTCCTGCCCAACGGGCAGCTCCCGGTCGTCGGCTCCACCTTCAAGAACCCCGACCTCGCCCGCACCTACGAGGAACTGGCGAAGAAGGGCGTCGGCGCGGTCTACCACGGCGACCTCGGCAAGGACGTCGTATCCACCGTCAACAACCCGCCGGTCGGCAAGGGTTCCGGCTGGAACGCCCGCCCCGGCAAGCTGTCCGCCAAGGACCTCACGGCCTACCGCGCCAAGCTCCAGGCGCCCACGAACACCTCGTACCGCGGACTGAAGGTGTACTCCATCGCCCCCTCGTCCTCGGGCGGCACCACGGTCGGCGAGGCCCTCAACATCCTGGAGAGGACCGACCTCTCCAAGGCCAGTGAGGTCCAGTACCTGCACCACTACATCGAGGCGAGCCGCATCGCGTTCGCCGACCGCGGGCGCTGGGTCGGCGACCCCGCCTTCGAGGACGTACCGACGAGGCAACTGCTCTCCCAGAAGTACGCCGACTCGCGCGCCTGCCTGATCCAGGACGACTCGGTCCTCACCAGCCCGCTCGCCCCCGGCGACCCGCGCCACCCCGCGGCCTGCTCCGCCGGCGGCACGGCCGCCCCGACGACGTACGAGGGCGAGAACACCACCCACCTCACCGTCGCCGACAAGTGGGGCAACGTCGTCTCCTACACGCTCACCATCGAGCAGACCGGCGGCAGCGCCATCACCGTGCCCGGCCGCGGATTCCTGCTCAACAACGAGCTGACCGACTTCTCCTTCGCCCCGGCCAACCCGGCCGTGCACGACCCGAACCTGCCGGGCCCCGGAAAGCGGCCGCGGTCCTCGATCTCGCCGACCATCGTGCTCGACCGGCACGACAGGCCGGTGGTGGCGCTGGGGTCGCCCGGCGGCGCGACCATCATCACCACCGTGCTCCAGACCCTCACCGGGTTCCTCGACCGGCACCTTCCCCTGGTCGACGCCATCGCCGCACCCCGCGCCAGCCTGCGCAACGCGGCCAAGACCGAACTCGAACCCGGCCTCTACAACGGCGAGTTGCGCGGCAAGCTGGAGGCCATCGGGCACTCCTTCTCGCTCAACCCCGAGATCGGCGCGGCGACCGGCGTGCAGCGGCTGGGCAACGGCGAATGGCTGGCCGCCGCCGAGAAGGTACGGCGCGGCGGCGGCTCGGCGATGGTGGTGGACCCGGCGCCGTAGGCCGGGCCCACGGGCTCACCCCATCGGGGACGGGCTCACAACTCGGAGGCGGGTGGCTTCTCGGCCAGATCCTCCGTGCGGAACACCAGCCGCCCGTCCGCCACGTCCACCGTCACCCGGCTGCCCTCCCCGATCCGGCCGTCGAGCAGCAGCCGGGAGAACTCGTTGTCGACCTCGCGCTGGATGGTGCGGCGCAGCGGCCGGGCGCCGTACTCCGGCTCGTAGCCGCGTTCGGCCAGCCAGTTCACGGCCGCGTCGGCGAACTCCACCGTGACGCCCTGCGCGTGCAGCATCCGGCGGGTCCGCTCCAGCAGCAGATCCGTGATCCGCCGCAGCTGCTCGGCGCTGAGCTGACGGAAGACGACGATCTCGTCGATGCGGTTCAGGAACTCCGGCCGGAAGTGCTCGCGCAACGGCCTCAGGATCTGCTCCCGCCGCGCCTCCTCGTCGGCCTCGGCGCCGCCCGGCCCGAAGCCGATGCCGGCGCCGCGCCGGTTGATCGCCTCGGAGCCGAGGTTGCTGGTCATCACGATGACGGTGTTGGTGAAGTCGACGGTGCGGCCCTGCGAGTCGGTCAGCCGCCCGTCGTCCAGCACCTGGAGCAGGATGTTGAAGACGTCCGGGTGCGCCTTCTCCACCTCGTCCAGGAGCAGCAGCGAGTACGGGTGCCTGCGCACCACCTCGGTGAGCTGGCCGGCCTCCTCGTGACCGACGTAGCCGGGCGGGGCGCCGACCAGCCGGGAGACGGTGTGCCGCTCCTGGTACTCGCTCATGTCCAGGCGGACCATCCGGTCCTCGCTGCCGAACAGCGCCTCCGCCAGCGCCCTGGCCAGCTCGGTCTTGCCGACACCGGTCGGGCCCAGGAACAGGAAGCTGCCGATCGGCCGGTCGGGGCTCGCCAGCCCGGCCCGCGAGCGCATCACGGCCTCGGCGACCACCGCGACCGCCTCGTTCTGGCCGACCACCCGCTGGTGCAGGTGCTGTTCCAGGCCCAGCAGCCGCTCCTTCTCCTCCTGTGTGAGGCGGCTGACCGGGATGCCGGTCTGCCGGGCCACCACCTCGGCGATGGCCTCGGTCGTCACCTCCAGGTCCTGGCCCTCGTCGGCCCGGTCCTCGCCGGCGGTCTCCGCGATCCGCTGCTTCAGCCCGGTGATGCGGTCCCTGAGCTGGGTCGCCTGCTCGTACTGCTCGTCCGCGACCGCCTGGTCCTTGTCCCGGGTCAGCTGCTCGACCTCGCGCTCCATGGCGCGTACGTCCGTGCCCTTGGTCCGGGCGCCCAGCCGCACCCGCGCCCCCGCCTGGTCGATCAGGTCGATCGCCTTGTCCGGCAGGCGGCGGTCGGCGAGGTAGCGGTCGGACAGCTCCACGGCGGCCACCAGCGCCTCGTCGGTGTAGCGGACCTGGTGGTGGGCCTCGTACCGGTCACGCAGCCCGCGCAGGATCTCGACGGCGTCCGCGACGGTCGGCTCCGGCACCAGGACCGGCTGGAAGCGGCGGGCCAGCGCCGCGTCCTTCTCGATCCGCCGGAACTCCTCCAGCGTGGTCGCGCCGACGATGTGCAGCTCGCCGCGGGCCAGCGCGGGCTTGAGGATGTTGGCGGCGTCCATCGCCCCGCCCTCGCCGCCACCGCCCGCGCCGACGACGGTGTGCAGCTCGTCGATGAAGACGATCAGGCGGTCGGAGTGGGCGCGGATCTCGCCGACGATGTTGTTCAGCCGTTCCTCGAAGTCGCCGCGGAAGCGGGTGCCCGCGACCACCCCGGTCAGGTCCAGGGCGACCACGCGGCGCCCGAGGAGGACGTCGGGCACGTCCCCGTCGGCGATCCGCTGGGCCAGGCCCTCCACGATCGCGGTCTTGCCGACGCCCGCGTCACCGATCAGGACCGGGTTGTTCTTGCCGCGCCGGGAGAGCACCTCGATGGTCTGCTCGATCTCGTCGTCCCGCCCGATCACGGGGTCGATGCCCCCCTGCCGGGCCAGTTCGGTCAGGTCGCGGCCGTACTTGTCCAGCGTCGGCGTGGACGTGGGGCGCTGCCGCTCGGCGGTCTGCGTCCGCTCGGCGGCCTCGGGGGCCCCGGGCGGAAGACCGGAGGACGCGTAACGGGCCGCGTGCAGGATGTGCCCGGCGGCCGAGTCCGGGTTCGCGGCCAGCGCGCTCAGCACGTGCTCGGGGCCGATGTACCCGGCGCCGCGCGAGCGGGCCAGGTCGTGCGCGTCCAGCAGGGCGCGCTTGGCCGCCGGGGTCAGGGACAGCGTCGTCGGCGGCGGTGCCTCGCCCGGCGGATGCTGGACCGGGCCGGACCGCTCGTCGATCTCCGTCGCGAGCGAGTCCGGGTTCGCGCCGGCCCGGCTGAGCAGACTCCGGGTGGGTTCGGCGGAGAGCGCCGCGCGCAGCAGGTGCTGCGTGTCCAGGTCCCGGCTGCCGTGCTCGGCGGCGTACTGGGCGGCGCCTCTCACCAGTTCCCGGGCCGGCTGGCTCAGCAGACGGCCGATGTCGATCTGGCGGGGTCCGGTACCGGGGCCGGATCCGCCGAAGAAGCGGGCGAGGAATTCGCCGAAGGGGTCGCCCTCCGGGCCGATGAAGCCGCTGGTCATCGTTTCCGTTTCCTTCGCTGACGGGTGGCTCCCGCCGGGTAACCGGGTTGGGGTGCGCTCATGCCACGATGGCACGTTCTGTTTCTGGTGGCATGTTCGGAGCGCCGATGATTTGGGGCTTTCAGGTCGTTCTGCGAGTGCGGCTGAGTGGGGGTTTGTCGCGCCCACGCGGCGGAGCCGTATATCGATACAGCCCCGCGCCCCTAGGTCAGCTGGTCTACCGCTCCGTGAGAATGCGCGGGCCCGCCTCTGTGATCGCCACCGTGTGTTCCGTGTGGGCCGCCCGGGAGCCGTCGTTCGTGCGGAGTGTCCAGCCGTCCGGAGCCGCGTGGTAGGCGTCGGTTCCGCCGGCGATCAGCATCGGTTCGATCGCCAGGACCATGCCGTGGCGCAGGGGGAGGCCCCGGCCGGGGCGGCCCTCGTTCGGGACCGGGGGGTCCTCGTGCATGCGGCGGCCGATGCCGTGGCCGCCGTAGTCCTCCATGATGCCGTACCCCGCCGTCCGGCAGACCGTGCCGACGGCGTGGGCGATGTCGCCGATGCGGTTGCCGACGACCGCCGCCGCGATGCCTGCCGCCAGGGCCCGCTCGGCCGTCTCGATCAGTGTCACGTCGGCCGGGCGGGCCCGTCCCACGGTGAAGCTGATCGCCGAGTCTCCGGCCCAGCCGTCCACCACGGCGCCGCAGTCGATGGAGACCAGGTCCCCGTCGCGCAGCCGGTACCGGTCCGGGATTCCGTGCACGATCGCGTCGTTGACGGAGGCGCAGATCACCGCGGGGAACGGGGTCGGGGCGAAGGAGGGGCGGTAGCCGAGGAACGGTGAGGTGGCGCCCGCCTCGCGCAGCACCTCCCGTGCCACCTCGTCCAGTTCCAGCAGGGTGACGCCCACGGCGGCGGCCTTCCGTACGGCCGTGAGGGCCCGCCCCACGACCTGGCCCGCCGCGTGCATCGCTTCGATCGACGTGTCCGTCTTCAGTTCCATCATGCCAATTACTATACCGGTATTAGAATGACGGCATGGTGCGTACCCCTCTCACCCCCGAGGAGCGCGAGCGCGGCGAGCGGCTCGGGCGGTTGCTGCGTGAAGCGCGTGGCCAGCGGAGCATGACGGATGTCGCCGCCGAGGCGGGCATCTCGGCCGAGACCCTTCGCAAGATCGAGACGGGCCGTGCTCCCACTCCGGCGTTCTTCACGGTGGCCGCGCTGGCCCGGGCGCTCGGTCTGTCGATGGACCACGTGGCGGAGCGGTGCGAGCTCGCCGGCTTGCCGGTCAAGAACCCGTAATGGGCGGCTCGCGCAGCTTCGCCGAAAACTGGACGTAGCAGCGCTGTAACACGACTGGTGTTGCCTACGGAGCCGGAGTGCTCCGGTCTGGCGGGAGTTGGGCGATGGCTGTGGATCAACTCCCTGGGCAGGTACGGGAGTTCGCGAACTACCTGGACGGTCTGCTGACGCGCCTGGACCAGGGCGGCGGCTGGTGCGGGGTGTTCTGGCAGCGCGACCCCGAAGGCATGCGGGCCTGCCTCGGCGGGCGTGAGGTGCCGCCGTGGGACGTGGTGGACGCGCTCCTGCACGACCTCGCGGTGACGTACGGCGCCCCGGCCGCGGAAGCCGAAGGGGGACGGGCCCGGGTGCTGCACCAGGCCGCGCTCGCCGCATACGACTCCCTGCCGGGCGTCCGGGCGGAACTGGGCGACCGGCTCGACACGATGCTGCGCGAGCAGCGGTACGCCGCCGAACGGCAGGCCGAACTGAACGGGCTGCTCGCCGCGGCGACCACGCCTCAGGCGGCCGACGCCCTCCGCCTCGACCTCGCCTGGGCCCACGACGACCACGAACGCGCCACCGCGCGGTGCGCGGAGCTCCGGTCCCGCATGGCCGACCTGGACCGGCGTGCGCCGGGCGGCACGCCGGCCGCCCGGCGGGACGCGGACGGGGATGTCCTCCGCGTCGAGCACGGCTCCCCGGCCGACGGCGGCGAGGCGGCCCCGGCCGACGGCCGGCGGACCACCGCACCCGACCCCACCGACTTCCATCCCTTCCGCCGCCCCGACCGGACACCGGACGCCGGCCACGAGCACCCCGCCCCGCCCGAACCCGCCGCCACCGCCCCGGCCCCGTCCGCGCACCCCACGCCCGAATGGGCCCCCGCCCCCGAGCCGCCCCCCACCGCCCCCAAGCAGCGCAAGCGCCGCCGGGGCAGTGCCCGCTTCGCCGGGATGGCCGAGGACGAGGCGGCGCCGGCCGTCATGCCGGAGGTGACGCGGACCCCGTCGCGGCCGCTCGCCGCCGACCCGGCGCCCGCGCCCCGGCGCACGCCGCGCGGTGCCCGGTTCGCCGGAGCCGCGCAGGAGGTGCGGCAGCCGATGCCGCGGGCCGAGCCCACGGACGCCACGGACGCCACGGACGCCAGCGACGCAGAGGCGGCGCGGGCCGTCGCGGGGGCCGTCGAGCGGCTCGTACGGCTGCGCGCGGAGGGCCGCAGCGGCGAGGCGCACGCCCTGCTGGCCGAGGCCGCGTACTGGCCCGCCTCCCGCCTCCCGCCGCTCGCGGCGGAACTCCGGCGCGCCGGGCTCGGCGCCGACTGGACCACCCTGCTCTGGGAGGCCGCCTCGCTGCCCGCCGACCGGCTGGTGGCCGCGGCCGACGCCCTGGACGCGGCGGGGCGCTCCGCCGACGGGCAGCAGATCCTGCGGCAGGGCGTCGCCCGGCCCGCCGCCGAGATAGCCGAGGCCGTGCTGGCACTGGACGCGCAGGGCCGCGGGCGCGAGGTGCGGGTCCTGCTGGACGCCTACGTCCGGGTCCGCACCCCCGAGGAGGCCGCGCGCAGCGTCGCCGCCGACCCGCGGCGTCTCCTGCCGCTGCTGCTCCAGGCCGCGCGGGGCGTCTCCCAGGAGCGGCACTGGGACCTGCTGCATGCCGTCCGGGTCGCCGGGTTCACCGCCTGAACGCCGTACCCGCGCGCAAACCCCGATCGCCCACTGGAGTGCGAAACACGGTCGACTCCGCGGGTTGACGGCGATGGTCTTGGCAAGGCCGTCCGGGAGGCTTACGTTCGAGCCTCTACGGCCCCGCGTCTACGGGCGTAGAGGGATGAACGTCCCGTCGAAGGAGCAGCTCATGGCGAACGTCGTCCGCGCCGCACTGGTCCAAGCCACCTGGACCGGCGACACCGCGTCCATGGTGGCGAAACACGAGGAGCACGCCCGCGAGGCCGCCCGGCGGGGCGTCAAGGTCATCGGGTTCCAGGAAGTCTTCAACGCCCCCTACTTCTGTCAGGTCCAGGAGGCGGAGCACTACCGCTGGGCCGAGCAGGTGCCCGACGGGCCGACCGTCAGCCGTATGCGGGAACTGGCCCGCGAGACAGGCATGGTGATCGTCGTCCCGGTGTTCGAGATCGAGCAGTCGGGTCACTACTACAACACCGCGGCCGTGATCGACGCCGACGGCAGCTACCTCGGCAAGTACCGCAAGCACCACATTCCGCAGGTCAAGGGCTTCTGGGAGAAGTACTACTTCAGGCCGGGCAACCTCGGCTGGCCCGTCTTCGACACCGCCGTCGGCAGGATCGGCGTCTACATCTGCTACGACCGGCACTTCCCGGAGGGCTGGCGGCAACTCGGCCTGAACGGCGCCCAGCTCGTCTACAACCCGTCCGCCACCCACCGCGGCCTGTCCTCCCACCTGTGGCGGCTGGAACAGCCCGCCGCGGCCGTCGCCAACGAGTACTTCGTCGCCGCGATCAACCGGGTCGGCGTCGAGGAATACGGCGACAACGACTTCTACGGCACGAGCTACTTCGTCGACCCGCGCGGCCAGTTCGTCGGCGAGACCGCCAGCGACACCAAGGAGGAACTACTCGTCCGCGACCTCGACTTCGACCTCATCGAAGAAGTGCGGCAGACGTGGGCGTTCTACCGCGACCGCCGCCCCGACGCCTACGAAGGGCTGGTGCAGCCGTGACCAAGGACCTGCTGGGCCGCCACCGGGCCGTCCTGCCCGACTGGCTCGCCCTCTACTACGAGGACCCGATCGAGCTCACCCACGGCGAGGGCCGGTACGTCTGGGACGCCGCAGGCAAGCGCTACCTCGACTTCTTCGGCGGCATCCTCACCACGATGACCGCGCACGCCCTGCCCGAGGTGACCAAGGCGGTGAGCGAGCAGGCCGGGCGGATCATCCACTCCTCCACGCTCTACCTCAACCGGCCGCTGGTCGAACTCGCCGAACGGATCGCCCAGTTGTCCGGCATCCCGGACGCCCGGGTCTTCTTCACCACCTCCGGCACCGAGGCCAACGACACCGCCCTGCTGCTCGCCACCGCCTACCGGCGCAGCAACACCGTCCTGGCGATGCGCAACAGCTACCACGGCCGCTCCTTCAGCGCGGTCGGCATCACCGGCAACCGCGGCTGGTCCCCGACCTCCCTGTCCCCGCTCCAGACCCTGTACGTCCACGGCGGTGTGCGCACCCGCGGCCCGTACGCCGGGCTGGGCGACGACGAGTTCATCGCCGCCTGCGTCGAGGACCTGAAGGACATCCTCGGGCACACCCGCCCGCCCGCCGCACTGATCGCCGAGCCCATCCAGGGCGTCGGCGGCTTCACCTCCCCGCCCGACGGCCTGTACGCCGCGTTCCGTGAGGTCCTGCGCGAGCAGGGCATCCTGTGGATCGCCGACGAGGTGCAGACCGGCTGGGGCCGCACCGGCGACCACTTCTGGGGCTGGCAGGCGCACGCCGGCAGCGGACCGCCGGACATGCTCACCTTCGCCAAGGGCATCGGCAACGGCATGTCCATCGGCGGCGTCGTCGCCCGCGCCGAGATCATGAACTGCCTGGACGCCAACAGCATCTCCACCTTCGGCGGCACCCAGATCACCATGGCGGCGGGCCTGGCCAACCTGACGTACCTGCTGGAGCACGACCTCCAGGGCAACGCCCGGCGCGTGGGCGGGCTGCTCATCGAACGGCTGCGGGCCGTCGCCGCGCAGCTGCCCGGCGTACGGGAGGTCCGCGGCCGCGGGCTGATGATCGGCGTCGAACTGGTCAAGCCCGGCACCGACCGGGCCGATCCGCAGGCGGCCGCCGCGGTGCTGGAGGCGGCCCGCGCGGACGGACTGCTCCTCGGCAAGGGCGGCGGCCACAACACCAGCGCCCTGCGCATCGCGCCGCCGCTGTCCCTGACCGTCGCGGAGGCCGAGGAGGGCGCCGCGATCCTCGAACGCGCTCTGAGGAGCACCTGGTAGCACCGACCGGGCTGCCCCGGGCAGCACATGAGCAAGGGAACAAGGTCATGGCCACCACCTTCGAGACCCTCCAGAGCCTGGAGCCCGCCCTGTCGGTCCGGCAGGTCCTCAATCTGGAGCGGGTGCTCGCCGGGGAGCCGGAGGTGGTGGCCGGCGCCGCCCAGCTCGACCGGCCCGTGCGCTGGGTGCACGTCGCCGAGGCCCCCGACGTCGGCGTGATGCTCAGCGGCGGCGAGATGGTGCTCACCACCGGAGTGCTGCTCGCCGGCGACGAGGGCAAGCAGGCCGAGTACATCCAGTCGCTGCACCGCGCGGAGGCCGCGGCCGTCGTCCTCGGGCTCGGCCGGGCCTTCCCCGCCCCGCCGGACGTCATGCGCCGGGCCGCCGAGCGGTGCGGGCTGCCCCTGGTCGTCCTGCACCGCCCGTTCCCCTTCGCCGAACTCACCGAGGAGGTGCAGTCCCGGCTGGTGCGGCGGAAGTTCGCCGCCGTGAGCCTGTCGGAGGCGGTACGCACCGCCCTCACCGGGCTCATCACCGCGGGTGCCCCGCTGCAAGGCCTGCTGGACGAGGTGGCCCAGCACAGCGGCTGTCCCGTCGTCGTCACCAACCTCGCCCACCGCGTGCTGGCCACGGCGGGGGAGCGGTCCGCGGTGGACGACGTACTGCGCGACTGGGAACGCATCGCCCGGCAGGCGGGCGGCGGCCCCGGCGACGGCTGGATCCGCGCCGACCTCGGCGGGCGCGGGGAGCGGTGGGGCCGGCTCGTGCTGTGCGGATACCGGGGCGACACCGCCACCGGACGGCTGCTCGCCGACCGCGCCGCCGAGGCCCTCGTCCTGCACCGCATGCTCGGCGGCGCCGCCGCCCACACCTGGGAGGAGCAGTCCGCGCAGAGCCTGCTGACCGACCTGGTCTCCGGCGTCGTACCGGCCCGCCACCTGCTGCCCCGGGCCCGCGCGGCCGGGCTGCCGGTCAACCGGCGCACCTTCGTGCCGCTGGTCGTGCGGGACACGGAACCCGCCGGGCTCGACCGCCTGCTCAGGCTGCTGGGCCTGCCGGGGCTCGTCGCCGAGCTGGCCGACGGGGCCACCGCCGTGCTGCTCAGCCTCGCCCGGGACCAGGACGCCGACGCGCTCGCCGGACACTTCGCGGCCCGGCTGCGCACCGAGACCGGGGAGGCCCGCACGGTGGTCGCCGCCGCCGATCCGCGGACCGCCTGGGACGACGTGCCCGCCGGGCTGCGCGAGGCCCAGCACGTCGCCGACGCCGTGGCCGACTCCTCGGCCGCCCTGGCCCTCCCGGCCGTCGTCCGCCTCCGGGACGTCCATCTGCGCGGCCTGGTCCGGCTGCTGCGGGACGACCCGCACGTGCAGTCCTTCGCCGAACGGGAGCTGGACGGGCTGCTGTGCGACACCGGCCAGGACCTGCTGAACGTCCTGCGCACCTACCTCGCCACCGGCCGCAACAAGTCCCGTACCGCCCAGCTCCACCACGTCTCCCGGCCCGCGCTCTACCGCCGGCTGGAAGCGATACAGGGCCGCCTCGGCGTCGACCTGGACGACTTCGAGCAGGCCGCCTCCGTGCACATCGCACTCCTCGCACACGACGCGCAACAGGGCTGAAACATAGGATGACCTGCGAAAACGGCGGTGAAACATGGGCTCGGCAACACGTGACACAGTGGCACGCCGCCCACCCGCAGACGTGACACGCTGCAACTCAAAGTGGACTTTCGGACTTCCTAGGCTCGCCGCACACCGAGCGACCGGAGGTCCCGATGAGCAGAGTGATCCGTGCCGCCCTCTTCCAGACCGCCTGGACCGGCGACAAGGAATCGATGATCCAGGTGCACGAGCAGGCGGCCCGCGACGCGGCCGCGCAGGGTGCCCAGGTGCTGTGCTTCCAGGAACTGTTCTACGGACCCTACTTCTGCCAGGTCCAGGACAAGGCGTTCTACGAGTACGCGGAAGCGGTCCCGGACGGTCCGATCGTCAAGCGCTTCCAGGCGCTCGCCAAGGAACTGGGCATCGTCCTGATCCTGCCGATGTACGAGGAGGAGCAGCCAGGCGTCCTGTACAACACGGCAGCCGTGATCGACGCGGACGGCTCGTACCTCGGCAAGTACCGCAAGCACCACATTCCCCAAGTGCCGGGATTCTGGGAGAAGTTCTACTTCCGTCCCGGCAACGCCGGCTGGCCGGTCTTCGACACCAAGGTCGGCAGGATCGGTGTCTACATCTGCTACGACCGCCACTTCCCGGAGGGCTGGCGGGCCCTGGGCCTGGCCGGTGCCGAGATCGTCTTCAACCCGTCGGCCACCTCGCGCGGCCTGTCCGCCTACCTGTGGCAGCTGGAGCAGCCGGCCGCGGCCGTCGCCAACGAGTACTTCGTCGGCGCGATCAACCGGGTCGGTGTCGAGGAACTGGGCGACAACGACTTCTACGGGACGACGTACTTCGTCGACCCGGAGGCCCAGTTCGTGGGCGAGCCGGCTTCCGACAAGGAGCCCGAACTCGTCGTCCGCGACCTGGACATGGCCAAGCTGCGGGAGGTCCGCGACCGCTGGCAGTTCTACCGGGACCGCCGCCCCGACGCATACCCCCCGCTGACCGCACCCTGACCGCACCGTTCACCCTGGCAGGAGAGGGACCATGAGCAGCCGTACCGTGATCCGTGGCGGCCTCGTCGTCACCGCGTCCGACGAGATCCACGCCGACGTCCTGATCGAGGACGGCCGCATCGCCGCCCTCGCCGCCTCCGGCACCCCGGCGGCCGAGGCCTTCACCGCCGACAGGGTCATCGACGCCACCGGGAAGTACGTCATCCCGGGCGGCGTCGACGCGCACACCCACATGGAGCTGCCCTTCGGCGGCACCTTCGCCTCCGACACCTTCGAGACCGGCACCCGGGCCGCCGCCTGGGGCGGCACGACCACGATCGTGGACTTCGCGGTGCAGAGCGTCGGCCACTCCCTGCGCGAGGGCCTGGACGCCTGGCACGCCAAGGCCGAGGGCAACTGCGCCATCGACTACGGCTTCCACATGATCGTCTCCGACGTCAACCAGGAGACGCTGAAGGAGATGGACCTGCTGGTGGAGGAGGGCGTGACCTCCTTCAAGCAGTTCATGGCCTACCCGGGCGTCTTCTACAGCGACGACGGCCAGATCCTGCGCGCCATGCAGCGCTCCGCCGAGAACGGCGGCCTGATCATGATGCACGCGGAGAACGGCATCGCCATCGACGTGCTGGTGGAACAGGCACTGGCCCGCGGGGAGACGGACCCGAGGTACCACGGCGAGGTCCGCAAGGCCCTGCTGGAGGCCGAGGCCACCCACCGCGCCATCAGGCTCGCCCAGGTCGCCGGCGCCCCGCTGTACGTGGTGCACGTCTCGGCCATGGAGGCGGTGGCCGAACTGGCGCGGGCACGCGACGAGGGGCTCCCCGTCTTCGGCGAGACCTGCCCGCAGTACCTCTTCCTGTCGACCGACAACCTCGCCGAGCCCGACTTCGAGGGCTCGAAGTACGTGTGCAGCACGCCGCTCCGCCCCAAGGAGCACCAGGCCAAGCTGTGGCAGGGGCTCAGGACGAACGACCTCCAGGTCGTCTCCACCGACCACTGCCCCTTCTGCTTCACGGGCCAGAAGGAGCTCGGCCGCGGCGACTTCTCCAAGATCCCCAACGGCCTGCCGGGCGTGGAGAACCGCATGGACCTGCTCCACCAGGCCGTCGTCGACGGACACATCAGCCGCCGCCGCTGGATCGAGATCGCCTGCGCCACCCCGGCCCGCATGTTCGGCATGTACCCGAAGAAGGGCACCATCGCCCCGGGCGCCGACGCCGACATCGTCATCTACGACCCGCACGCCGAGCAGGTCATGTCCGCCGAGACCCACCACATGAACGTCGACTACTCGGCGTACGAGGGCAGGCGCACCACCGGCCGGGTCGAGACCGTGCTCTCGCGCGGCGAACTAGTCATCGACCAGCGGCAGTTTGCGGGGCGCGCCGGCCATGGCTTGTACACGCCCCGCTCAACTTGCCAGTACCTCCAATGAGGTGTCGCCACAGCAACTAGGAGTGGCGCTCGTGACTCCGCCCCCGAGGGGGCTTCCAATCCGAAGATTGCGGTCCAGCCCGAACCGGCCCTTTGGTGGGCGAAAGAAACGCTACTAGATCTCTGCAAGGAGACCGATGGACTTCGGACTTGTCCTACAAACTGACCCTCCAGCCTCCCGGGTCGTCAGCCTGATGCAGCGCGCCGAGCGCAACGGCTTCACCTACGGCTGGACCTTCGACTCCGCCGTGCTCTGGCAGGAACCCTTCGTGATCTACAGCCAGATCCTGTCGAGCACGGACAGGCTGAAGGTCGGCCCCATGGTCACCAACCCGGGCACCCGCACCTGGGAGGTCACCGCCTCCACCTTCGCCACCCTCAACGACATGTTCGGCAACCGCACCGTCTGCGGCATCGGCCGCGGCGACTCCGCGATGCGCGTCGCGGGCCGCAAGCCCAACACCCTCGCCCGGATCAGCGAGGCCATGAAGGTCATCCGGGCGCTCGGCCGGGGCGAGGAGGCCGACCTCGGCGGCACGGTGATCAGATTCCCGTGGATCAGGGCGGGCGCCGAACTGCCCGTGTGGATGGCCGCGTACGGGCCCAAGGCGCTGAAGATGACCGGCGAGGAGGCCGACGGGTTCATCCTCCAGCTGGCCGACCTGTATCTGACCGAATACATGGTCAAGGCCGTCAAGGACGCGGCCCGCGCCGCCGGACGCGACCCGTCCGAGGTGAAGATCTGCGTGGCCGCCCCCGCCTACGTCACCGAGGACGACTCGCCCGAGGCGCTCGCCCACGCCCGCGAGCAGTGCCGGTGGTTCGGCGGGATGGTCGGCAACCACGTCGCCGACCTGGTCGCCAAGTACGGTGAGCACTCCGCGGCCGTACCCGACGAACTCACCGACTACATCAAGTCCCGGCAGAGCTACGACTACGCCCACCACGGGCGCAGCGGCAACCCCGACACCCAGTTCGTGCCGGACGAGATCGTCGACCGGTTCTGCCTGATCGGGCCGGCCGAGAAGCACATCGAGAAACTGAACGCCCTCCGCGAGCTGGGCGTCGACCAGTTCGCGGTGTACGACATGCACGACGCGCAGGAAACCGTCATCGACGCCTACGGGTCGCAGGTGATCCCCGCAGTCAACTCCTGAGCCCCACCACCGCTTTCCGGTAAACCCCCCACTCCTGGTCACCCCTCCCCGCCGTCCCCGGGGAGGGGCGAGTGCCCGCACGGCCTCTCCCGTCCCACCTCGTTCGATTGGCCTGCCCATGACCGACACCGCTCCCACCGCCATACCGCCCACCTCCCAAGTCACCCTCGCCGACGGCCGGGTGGAGATCGCCCCCGGTGCGCCGCAGCCCAGCGGCCCCTACGCCAACGAGGACCTGCTCCCGGTCCCGGTGGCCGGACGCACCTGGACCACCTACAACTTCTCCGCGCTCTGGGTCGGCATGGCCCACAACACGGCCTCCTGGACCCTCGCCTCCGGGCTCATCGCCGTGGGCATGGACTGGAAGCAGGCGGTGTTCACCATCGCCCTGGCCAACCTGATCGTGCTCGTGCCGATGCTGCTCACCGGGCACGCCGGACCCAAGTACGGCATCCCCTTCCCGGTCTTCGCCCGCGCCTCCTTCGGTGTGCGCGGCGCCAACCTGCCCGCCGTGGTAAGGGCGTTGGTGGCCTGCGGCTGGTTCGGCATCCAGACCTGGATCGGCGGCGAGGCCATCTACTTCCTCGCCGGGAAGCTGATCGGCGACAGCTGGTCGAACGCCTCGCACATCGGCGGCTACGCCTGGACGATGTGGCTGTCGTTCGCGATCTTCTGGGCGATCCAGGTCGCGATCATCTACCGGGGCATGGAGACGATCCGCCGCTTCGAGAACTGGGCCGCGCCCTTCGTGCTGGTCGGTGCCTTCGTGATGCTGTGGTGGATGAGCGACAAGGCCGGCGGCCTCGGCCCGCTGTTCGACCAGCCCTCCAAGCTGGGCTGGGGCGGCGACTTCTGGAAGCTGTTCTGGCCCTCCCTCATGGGCATGATCGGCTTCTGGTCCACGCTGTCCCTGAACATCCCGGACTTCACCCGCTACGGAAAGAGCCAGAAGGCGCAGACCTGGGGCCAGGCGCTCGGCCTGCCGACCACGATGACCCTCTTCGCGTTCCTCTCCGTGCTGGTGACCTCGGGCTCGCAGGCGGTGTACGGCAAGCCGATCTGGGACCCGGTACAGCTGGCCGCGCAGACCGACAGCGTGGTGGGTCTGCTGTACGCCCTGGTGACGGTCCTGGTGGCGACCCTGTCCGTCAACATCGCGGCCAACCTGGTCTCGCCGGCCTTCGACTTCTCCAACATCGCGCCCCGCAGGATCAGTTTCCGTACCGGCGCCCTCGCCACCTGTGTGCTCGGCGTGCTGATCTTCCCCTGGAAGCTGTACTCCGACCCGCAGGGCTACATCTTCACCTGGCTCGGCCTGGTGGGCGGTCTGCTGGGCACGGTCGCCGGCATCCTCATCGCCGACTACTGGTTCCTGCGCCGCACCCGGCTGGACCTGACCGACCTCTACCGCACGGGCGGCCGGTACTGGTACGAGGGCGGCTGGAACTGGCGGGCGGTCGTCGCCTTCGTGGCGGGCGGTGTGCTGGCCGTCGGCGGTGCCAGCTTCAAGCCGCTGATCGACGGCCGGCCCGTCCCGGCCCTGTCCTCGCTGGCCGACTACGGCTGGGCGGTGGGCCTCGGCACCTCGTTCGTGCTCTACCTGGCGCTGATGCTGCTGACCGGGCGGAAGGAAGCCACCGCGCACTCCGGGTTCTGAGCAGCGACCGGAGCGACCCGGAGGGCGGTCAGCCGGCCCGACCGCCCTCCAGGGCCCGCACCGCGTCCTTGGTGGCCTTGATGGCCCCCTTGTTGATCTCGTCCGTACCGGGCGCCTTCTTCGTCTCGAAGTCGCTGCCGTTGTACGTGACCACCACCAGCGCGTTGGAGACGCGCACCAGCACCGTGCCCTCGCGCGTCTGCTGCTTGTCCTCGGTGGTGAGGTTCACCACGGAGTACCCGGCGTCACCGACGCCCGGAACATCCCCGCCGCCGCTTTTCTCCGTTATACGGTCCTTGTACTCCTTCTGTGCCGCCTGATCCGAGGCGGCTATCTCGAAGGACACGTCGAGCCAGCGGTAGTCGTACCCCTTCAGCGCGTTCCAGGAGCAGGTGCGGCGCAGCTTCGTGTCGGTGGACGGGATCTCCTTCCCGGCCGTCTTGGCACCCGGCACCAGCGACTTGACCGTCGCCGCCGTCACGCTGCCGCAGGGGGCGGGCGCACCGGCGTACGTCGTCGACGCGGCCGTCGAGGACGGCGCCGAGGGCGACTGGGCGGCCGTCTTCTGGGCCGACTGGTGCCCGGCGGTCGCGGTCGGGGCCGGGGCGAACGGACCCGACGCCAGCGCCCAGCCGGCCGTGGCCAGTACGGCCACCGGCGACAGGCGTGCGGTCAGGGCGAGCGGCAGAGAAAGAGGGGGCACGGCGCACTTCTCGTGGGGGAGGGATGTGCGGATGGGGGGTCCGCACCGCGGACGGGACGCCAGTGTCACACGACTCCCTGTGGGGCGGAAGTGCGAACTCTCTCCGTGCCTGCGCGGTGACGGTGGAGTGCTGTTGACGGGCTGTGACTCTTACGGACATGACCCTGTCTGCCCCGGTGTCCCTGCCGTCGCCTCCGGCGATCTCGCGGGGCAACTGGGTAGCCTGCGCCGTATGTTCACCACCCGGCCCACCCTCCAGGGCACCTTCGGCATGGTGTCGTCCACGCACTGGCTGGCCTCGCAGACGGCGATGGCCGTGCTGGAGGACGGCGGCAACGCCTACGACGCGGCCGTGGCGGGCGCCTTCGTGCTCCATGTCGTCGAGCCGCACCTCAACGGGCCCGCCGGCGAGGTGCCGATCCTGCTCGCCCCGGCGGGCGGCGGGGTGCGCGTGCTGTGCGGGCAGGGCGTGGCGCCGGCGGGGGCGACGGCCGCGCACTACAGGGGCCTCGGTCTGGATCTCGTACCCGGCACGGGACCGCTCGCGGCGGCCGTCCCCGGCGCGTTCGACGCCTGGATGCTGCTCCTGCGCGACCACGGCACCAAGTCCCTCGACGACGTCCTGAAGTACGCCGTCGGATACGCCGAGCACGGGCACCCGCCCGTGGAGAACGTCGGCGCCACCGTGGAGACCGTACGGGAACTGTTCGAGACGGAGTGGACCTCGTCGGCGGAGCTGTACCTCCCCGGCGGCCGGGCACCCCGGACCGGCGAGCTGCTGCGCAACCCAGCCCTCGCCGCCACCTGGAAACGGCTGCTCGCCGAGACCGCCGGGGCCGGGGACCGCGAGGCGCGCATCGAGGCCGCGCGCGAGGTGTGGCGCACGGGCTTCATCGCCGAGGCGCTCGTCCGGCAGGCCGCCCGCCCCACCCTGGACACCAGCGGCGAGCGGCACACCGGCACGCTCACCGCCACCGACCTCGCCGGCTGGTCCGCGCGCTACGAGAGGCCGGTGACGTACGACTGGAACGGCTGGACCGTGTGCAAGGCCGGCCCCTGGAGCCAGGGCCCCGCCCTCCTCCAGCAGCTCGCCCTGCTCCCGCCCGAGCTGCCCCCGTACGGCTCCGCCGACTACGTCCACCTGCTCGTCGAGGGCTGCAAGCTCGCCATGGCCGACCGGGAGGCCTGGTACGGGGACGCCGCCGAGGTGCCGCTCGGCACACTGCTGTCGCAGGCGTACAACGCCGAGCGGCGACGCCTCGTCGGCCCGCGGGCCTCGCACGAGCTGCGGCCCGGCAACCCTGACGGACGGGTGCCCCGGCTGCCCGTCCACGCGCGCGTGACGGCCGGCACGGAACCCGGCTTCGACCCGATGGGCGTCGGCGAGCCCACCGTGATGAAGATCCCGGGCGAGCCCGAGATCACCGCCCACGGCGGCACCCGCGGCGACACCTGCCACCTCGACGTCGTCGACCGCTGGGGCAACATGATCGCCGCCACGCCCAGCGGCGGCTGGCTCCAGTCCAACCCGGTCGTCCCCGAACTCGGCTTCCCCCTCGGCACCCGGCTCCAGATGACCTGGCTGGAGGAGGGCCTGCCGAACACCCTCACCCCCGGCCGCCGCCCCCGCAGCACCCTCACCCCCTCCCTCGCGCTGCGCGACGGCGTGCCCGTCATGGCCTTCGGCACCCCCGGCGGCGACCAGCAGGACCAGTGGCAGCTGCACTTCTTCCTGGCCGTCGCCCTGTGCGCCCCCGTCCGCGGCGGCCTCGACCTCCAAGGCGCCATCGACGCCCCGAACTGGCACAACGACAGCTTCCCCAGCTCCTTCTACCCGCGCGGCAGACGCCCCGGCAGCGTGACCGTCGAGTCCCGCCTCGCCCCCGGGACCGTCGAGGAGCTCCGGCGCCGCGGCCACGAGGTCACGGTCGGTCCCGCCTGGTCGGAGGGCCGTCTGTGCGCGGTGGCCCGGGATCCGCAGAGCGGGATCCTGTCGGCGGCGGCCAATCCGCGGGGCATGCAGGGGTACGCGGTGGGGCGGTGACACCGCCTCCTCCCCGAGAGGACGCCCCGCTTCTTCAACCCGATTCCACCTGGTGTCCACCACCCCGGCGGGGATTGTCAGTGCCACGTGCTCTCATGGAGGCATGATCGGACACACGGAAACCATCGACGAGTTTCTCGGCACGTTCCTCACCCGCCGCGCGGCCGACGTGGAGGAGGCGATCCGCGAGGCGGCCGCCGCCGAGATCCTGCCCCGCTTCCGCCGGCTCGGCGCGCACGAGATCGACCAGAAGAGCGGACCGCACGACCTGGTCACCGACGCCGACCGCCTGGCGGAGCAGTACCTCACGGACAGGCTCGGCGCGCTGCTGCCCGGCTCCGTCGTCGTGGGCGAGGAGGCGGTGCACGCCAACCCGGCGACGTACGAGGCGATCCAGGGCGACGCGCCGGTCTGGATCATCGACCCCGTCGACGGCACCCGGCAGTTCGTGCACGGCGACGACGGCTTCTGCACCCTGGTCGCGCTCGCCCACCGCGGCGTCACGCTCGCCTCCTGGACCTACGCACCCGCCCGCGGCCAACTGGCCACCGCCGCACGGGGCAGGGGCGCCTTCCTGGACGGCGAGCCGCTGCACGCCGGCACCCCCGACCCCGGCCGGGACCTGCGCGTCGCCACCTCCCACCCGGACTACACCACGGACGAGCAGAAGCACGCCCTGCTCGGCCTGTGGGCCCCGGGCGTGGCCCCGCGCCCGTGCGGCTCCGCGGGGCTGGAGTACCTCGCCATCGCCCGCGGCGAGTTGGACGCGACCGCCTTCTCCTGGGAGGCGGCCTGGGACCACACGGCCGGCCTGCTGCTGGTCGAGGAGGCGGGCGGCGACCACCGTACGCTCGCGGGCGAGCCGTTCCGCATCACGGGCGGCAACGCCCTGCCCTTCACCGCGGCCCGGGACGCGGCCACGGCCCGCCGTGTGGTGGAGCTGCTGCGCACCCCGGTCTGACCCGGCCCGTCACCCGGCCGAACCCACCCACGCCGGGGACTGTCGGTGGCCCGGCATATGCTGAGGCCGAGTGGCCATCGGCTGACGAAGGGGTCCGAAGGTGCCGTCGATGCTCGATGCGGTCGTGGTGGGTGCGGGACCGAACGGCCTGACGGCCGCCGTGGAACTGGCCCGGCGCGGCTTCTCCGTCGCCCTCTTCGAGGCCCGCGACACCGTGGGCGGGGGAGCCCGCACCGAGGAGCTCACCCTGCCCGGCTTCCGCCACGACCCCTGCTCCGCGGCCCACCCCCTCGGCATCAACTCGCCCGCCTTCCGTGCGATGCCCCTGGAGCGGTACGGGCTTCAGTGGCTCCAGCCCGACCTGCCCATGGCGCACCCCTTCCCGGACGGCACGGCCGCCGTGCTGGCCCGGTCCGTCGCCGAGACGGCCGCCTCCTTCGGGGCGCGGGACGCGGGCGCGTACCGCAGGCTGGTCGAGCCGTTCCTCGGCCGGTGGGACACCCTGGCCCGCGACTTCATGTCCCTGCCGCTCACCGCGCTGCCCCGGGACCCCGTCACCCTCGCCCGGTTCGGCCTGGCCGGGCTGCCGCCCTCCACCTGGCTGATGCGCCGCTTCCGGGACGAGCGCGCCAAGACCCTCTTCGCCGGTCTCGTCGCCCACGTCATGGCCCCCCTCGACGGCTTCGCCACCGGCGCCATCGGGCTGGTCTTCGCGCTGGCCGCGCACGCCCGCGGCTGGCCCGTGGCCCGCGGCGGCTCCCAGTCCGTCTCCGACGCCCTCGCCGCCTACCTCGAGGACCTCGGCGGCACCGTGCACACCGACTACGAGGTCAAACGCCTGGACGACCTGCCGCCCGCCCGCGCGTACGTCTTCGACACCTCGCCCACCGCACTGGCCCGCATCGCCGGCTTCGGCCGCTACTACGACGGCTACCGCTACGGCCCCGGCGTCTTCAAGATCGACTACGCGCTGGACGGCCCGGTGCCGTGGACCGCGCCCGAGGCGCGCCGGGCCGGCACCGTGCAGATCGGCGCGAACAGCGCGGAGATCGGCACCGCCCTGCGCGCGGTGTTCCGGGAGGGCCGCGCGCCCGACCCGCCGTTCCTCATCACCGTGCAGCCCGGCGTCGCCGACCCCAGCCGGGCCCCCGACGGCAAACAGGTCTTCTGGGCGTACGGCCATGTGCCGCACGGCTGGACCGGAGACCTCACGGACGCCATAGAACGCCAGCTGGAGCGCTTCGCTCCCGGTTTCCGCGACCGCGTCCTGGCCCGCGCCACCGCCGGCCCGCCCGAACTGGCCGCCCGCAACGCCAACTACGTCGGCGGCGACATCGCCTCCGGCGCGGTCTCCGGGCTCCAGCTCCTGCTGCGCCCCAAACTGTCCCTGTTCCCCTACCACACCCCGCACCCGGCCGTCTTCATCTGCTCGTCGGCCACCCCGCCGGGGCCCGGCGTGCACGGCATGTCGGGGCACAACGCGGCCAAGGCCGTGTGGAGGAGGCTGCGGCAGTCATGACGACCATCACCCTCGTGCGCGGCGACATCACCCGGCAGAGCGCCGACGCGATCGTCAACGCGGCCAACTCCTCCCTCCTGGGCGGCGGAGGTGTCGACGGCGCGATCCACCGCCGCGGCGGCCCCGCGATCCTCGAGGACTGCCGCAGACTCCGCGCCTCCCACTACGGCAAGGGCCTGCCCACCGGCCAGGCGGTCGCCACCACGGCCGGTGACCTGGACGCCCGCTGGGTGATCCACACCGTGGGCCCGGTCTGGTCGTCCACCGAGGACCGCTCCGCGCTGCTCGCCTCCTGCTACCGCGAATCGCTCAGGGTGGCCGGCGGACTCGGCGCCCGCACGGTCGCCTTCCCGGCCGTCTCCACCGGCGTCTACGGCTGGCCGATGGACGACGGCGCCCGGATCGCGGTCGAGACGGTCCGCACCACGGACACGACCGTCGAGGAGGTCCGGTTCGTGCTCTTCGACGAGCGGGCGTACGAGGCGTTCGCCGCCCGGCTTCGCTGACGCACGGTTCGGGCGCCGGGCTTCAAGCGACCGCAGGTCACCGTGCGGGTCGCCGGTGCGGTCCGTGAAGCTCCGGCTTCGTCGATGTGCTTCCGATGACCTCGCATGTGGAGTGCGTGGCGATCGGGCACCTACGGCGCCCCGCGTGGCGGTAACCGAGTTGAACATATGTCACCGAGGCCGGCCGAACTGTCTGCGGCAGGGGCGTCATCCCGGCGATCCCGCGTTCGTCGGCGGCAATGAGCCGGTGGCGGCCCGCCGAACCTCGGATGCGGAGGCCGGCTCGGGGCCGGCTTCGCCGAGGCCGTACCGCATGTGGAGTCTGCGCAGGAAGCCGGGCGCGTACCAGCGCCAGCGACGCCGGGCCGTCGCCACCCGGGAGATCGTGGAGGCCGCCGAGAGTTACATCGCCGAGCACGGACCGCACGCTCTTTCCCTGAAAGGGGTCGCCCGCAACCTCGACATGACGGTCCAGGGGCTCTACCACTACTTTCCGAACCGGGACGCCCTCGTCACCGTTCTCGTCACCAAGGCGTACCGGGACCTGGCCGATGCTGTGTGGAGGGCCGCTGCGTCATTACGCGGCATCCCACGAGGGTCCGACCACTCAGGCGATGCGCCGGATGTGCGAGATATTCCAGCGCGAGATGTTCGACGGGTTCACCACGGCACAGATGGCCGCGGCCGACACCCGGGGGCTCTCGCCGGCTCTCCAGGCACACCTGGAACCCCTTTTCCCGCACGGCCTGGAAACCCTGCCGCCTCCTGCGAGCGCGCTCCTCCTCGGCGCATGGGGCCATATGCACGGCATGGTCGTCCTGGAAGTGTTCGGGCACACCTCCTTCATCGGCGAACACCAGGCAGACGGCCACCGGTCGGCGTGGTGGGCAAGGTGGGCAGGTCAGCCGCCACCGGCGAGGTGCGAAGTGGATGGCCCGCGCAGCGCGCATCTGGCGGACGGTCAGTCGGCCTCGTACACCGGCAGCCTTCCGTCCAGGTCCCCGGCGGGCAGCACCCGGGTCGAGTTGTGTTCGCGGACGATCCGCCAACCGTCCGGCCCTCGACGCCAGACCAGCGAGGTGGTGGTACGGATGTCCGTGGCACCGTCAGGCGTGGTGATCCGCGCGACGAACACCAACATCGACGCGGCCAGATCGGGGCACGCGATGACATGCGGGCCGTCGTCCACGGCATGGTGAGCGGAAACCATCCGATCGAAGTGGGGCTCCCAGATCGAGCCGTAGCCGGCGGCTGTCGTCGCGACACGCTGCCCGGGGTCGAAATCGTCATAAAGGCGGAGGTCCGGAGAACCGAAGTCGTAGAACTCACCGAAGGCGCGCCGGAAGTCGAACGGCGGGTCTCCCTCGTCGCGCTCCCAGCCGAGCACCCATCTGCCGTGCAGATCCGCGATCAATCGCTCATCGTCCATGATTCGACGCTAGGTTCACGGAAGAGGCACAGGAAGGGTGTGCCACACCCACCCACGGCAGTGGTGAACACCGCCCACGGCCGTCTTCGACGCCGTACGCCACAGCGGAGCGTGGCTCAGCGCTCAGCCGACGAAGGCCGTCGTGCACCGTTCGGCGGCATCCCAGAGTCCGGTCGGCGCCTCGGTCGTCCCCAGCACGACAGCGGCGAGATGGCGCCCCGCAGTACTGCGGGACCACGGTGCGGGCCCTGGAGCAACGCAACGCCGTGCTGCTCTTTCAGGCGGACGTGTTCGGTGAGGGTTTCAGCTCCTTTCAGGTCTCGGGTCGCGGTCGCCGGGCTGGTCGGGGGGCTGCCGGAAGGCCGAGGTGCCGCCGTCGGGGGCGGCGTGGGCCAGGCCCGTCCGGTAGGCGATGACGACGAGTTGCGCCCGGTCGCGGGCCTCCAGCTTCGTCATGGCGCGCTGCACGTGGGCGCGGACGGTGAAGGGGCTGAGGAACATCCGCTCGGCGATCTCCTGGTTGGACAGGCCGGTCGCGACCAGAGCCACCATCTCGCGTTCGCGCGGGGTGAGCACGGCGAGCCGTTCGGCGTGGTGCGGCGAGGCGTTGTCCGGTGTGGCCAGGAAACGGGCGACCAAGGAGCGGGTCGCGGCGGGGGACAGAAGAGTGTCGCCGTCGGCGATCGTACGCACGGCGTCCAGCAGGTCCTCGGCCCCGATACCCTTGCCGATGAAGCCGCCGGCCCCCGCACGCAGTGCCTGAGCGACGTACTCGTCGGTCTCGTACGTGGTGAGGATCAGGATGCGGCTGGCACGCAGTTCCGGGTCCGCGCAGATCTCCGACGTGGCGGCGAGACCGTCCACCTCGGGCATACGGATGTCCATGATGACCACGTCGGGGCGCAGCTCCCGGGTGAGTCTCACCGCCTCCCTGCCGTCGCCGGCCTCGCCGACCACGGTGATGTCGTCGGCGCTGTCGAGAAGCATCCGGAAGGCACCCCGCAGCAGGGCCTGATCGTCCGCGAGCAGCACCCGGAGCGTCACGGCGCATCCCCGGCCTCTCCGTCGCCCGTCCGTCCGTCGCCTGTCGTTGCGTCGGTCATCCGTGCCTCGACGGTTGTTGCTCCGTCAGTCCTGCGCGCCGTGTCCTTGGCGGGCGGGAGGGGCAGTTGGGTGGAGACCAGGAAGCCGCCCTCCGGGCGCCTGCCCGCGGAGAGATGGCCCCCGACCGCGGTGGCACGTTCCCGCATCCCGATCAGACCGTAACCGGGCGGACGGTCCGGCACCGTGGACACACTCGGTCCCGTGGACGCGGTCGGCGCCGTACGGGCGCCCCCTCCGTCGTCGGCGACGGTGATGGTCACGCGCTCGCGGTTCCAGACGAGTCTCACATGGGCGCTACCGGTACCGGCGTGCTTGGTCACGTTGGTCAGGGCCTCCTGGACGATGCGGTAGGCGGTGAGGTCCACTCCCGGCGGCAGCGCCCTCGCCGTGCCCTCCTGGTGCACCGACACTTCCAGACCCGCGCGGTGGAAGGACTCGAGGAGCGTGGGAAGCCGGGACAGCCCGGGGGCCGGTTCCGGGGGCGTGGCCGCGTCCCCGGACTGACGCAACAGGCCTACTGTGGCCCGCAGTTCGTCGAGAGCGTGGCCGGTGGTCTCGACGAGCTCCGTCAGGCTCTTGCGGGTCTGCTCCGGGCGGGCGTCGAAGAGGTGGGCGGCGACCGTGGCCTGCGCGTTGGCCAGGGTGATCTGATGGGCCACGAGGTCGTGCAGTTCACGGGCGATGCGCACCCGTTCCTCGGCCACTCTCCGGCGCGCCTCGCTGTCCCGGCTCTGCTCGGCCCGCCGGGCCCGCTCCTCCACGGCCGCCAGGTAGGCCCGCCGGTTCCGCACCGAGTGACCGAGTACGCCGGCCACCAGCGGGACCACCGCCACCACCCCCATTCTGCTCGCGTCCTTCCACGAGACGTCTCCGAACAGAGGGATGCAGGCGACCAGCGCCGCGGAAGTGAGCAACACCGCGCCCGCCGCCCGCCGTTCGGTGCGCGCGGCGAGCGAGTAGAAGTAGGCGGTGATCACGGCGGGGGCCACGATGAGCGGGGTGAGCAGGAGGCCCAGGGGCGGTGCCAGCACGCCGACCGCGGTGGTGGCCGCCAGGGCGGCGAGGGGTGCCCGGTGCCGCACCGGCAGCAGGGCACAGGACACCACGGCGATGAAGTAGGCGGCGGCAGGCGGCGGTGACAACGTGTCGTCGACCCGCACCACGCCGCCGAGCAGACAGAGGGCGAACGCCGTCGCCGTGATCGCTGCTTCCCGCCACCACGTGCCGCGTGGCCGCGGGCCACCGCCCCCCGTGTTCGTCATGGCCGGCTCAGTCCCGGCCGACGGGGAGCCGCCGCACCCTTGCGTCCAACTCGACGGCGGAGGACGGGACATGCCTGCTCAGTGCCTCACCCTCGATATCGACATTCGGCAGCACGCGGTTCAGGATACGGGGCAGCCACCAGGCCCGGTGGCCGAGCAGTGCCAGGACCGCGGGGGCGATCGCCATCCGGACCACGAAGGCGTCGAAGGCGACGGCGGCGGCGAGCCCGACGCCCATCGTCTGGATGGTCGGGCTGCTCATCCCGACGAATCCGGCGAACACACTGATCATGATGATCGCCGCCGCGGCCACCACACGTCCGCTGTGCCGGAAACCGCTGACGATCGCCTCGCCGGGGGACGCGCCATGGACGTAGGCCTCTCGCATCCGGGTGAGGAGGAAGACCTCGTAGTCCATGGCGAGGCCGAAGACCATGCCGATGATGAGAATCGGCATCAGCGACATGACCGGTCCGGTCTGCTCGATGCCGAGCAGGTCTGCCGCCCAGCCCCACTGGAAGACGGCGACGAGAACGCCGAAGGCGGAACCGACCGACAGCAGGAAGCCGAGCGCGGCCTTGACCGGGACCAGGACCGAGCGGAAGACCACCGTCAGCAGGAGCACCGCCAGGCCGATGACCACCGTCAGATAGGGGATGAGGGCGTCGGACATGGCTTCGGAGATGTCGATGTTCATCGCGGTGGTGCCGGTCACCAGGACGGCGGCGCCCGTGTCGGCCTCGACACCCAAGACCGCGTGCCGGATCGCGTGCACCAGGTCCTTGGTCTCGCCGCTGTTCGGCGCGGACCGGGGGACGGCGGTGAGGACGGCAGTGTCCTTGGCCCGGCTGAGAACCGGATCACCGACCGACGCGACCCCCTCCACTCCCCGTACGGTCTTGACGACCAGGTCCGTGGTGGCTCGGATGTCTCCGGACTCCGACGTGTCCACGACCACGGTCAACGGGCCGTTGAAGCCGGGGCCGAAGCCTTCCGACAGCAGGTCGTAGGCACGGCGCTGGGTGGTCTCCACCGACTTGGACTCGTCTCCGGGCAGCCCGAGTTCGAGGCTCAGCGCCGGTAGGGCGACGGCCCCGAGACCGAGTCCGGCGATCAACAGCACCACCATCGGCCGGCGCAGCACGAACCGCGCCCAGCGGGTGCCGAGCCCGGTCCGGCCGGCCGCGGTGGGCACCGGTTGAGGGCGCTCGCTTCCTGGCCGGGTGGCCCTGCGGACGGCGCGGGACGACATCCGTCGGCCGAAGAAGCCGAACAGCGCGGGGACCAGGGTCAGTGCGACGAGTACGGCAAGGGCCACGGCGCCCGCGCCGCCCACGCCCATCTTGGTGAGTTCGGGGATTCCGACGACCCCCAGCCCGACCAGGGCGATGAAGACGGTCGCGCCGGCGAAGACGACGGCGGATCCGGCCGTGCCCACCGCCCGGCCGGCGGCCTCCTCCGGCTCACTGCCCTGGGCGCGCTCGTCGCGGAAGCGGGAGGTGATGAAGAGCGCGTAGTCGATGCCGACCGCGAGCCCCAGCATCAGCGCCAGGATGGCGACGGTGGACGTCAGGCCCAGCGGAACGGCCAGCGCGGAGACCAGGCCGAAGGCGGTGGCCACGCCCACGAGCGCGGTCAGCAGCGACAATCCGGCCGCGACCAGCGAGCCGAGGGCGAGGACCAGCACCACCGCCGCCACCGCCACGCCGATGATCTCCGTCGTACCGCCCGGTTCCTCCTCCGAGTCCAGGGCCGAGCCACCGATCTCCACGGTCAGTCCCGCGTCCCGGGCCCGGCTCGCGGCGTCCTCGAGGGCGCTCTTCGTCGGCCCGGTCAGGTCGACGGCGTCCGCGGTGTAGGTGATCGTGGAGTAGGCGATGGTGCGGTCCTCGCTGACAGCGCCGGTCTCGTAGGGGTCGGTGGTCGACGCGACCTGATCGCCCCCGTGCAGCGAGCCGAGCGTGTCCTCGACGGCCGCCTTGTTCTCCCCGGCCGTCACCCACTGCCCGTCCGGGGCCCGGAACACCAAGCGGGCCTCGGCGCCCTGGGAGTTGCTCCGGGGGAAGCGCTCGTCCAGCAGGTCGAACGCCTTCTGCGACTCCGTGCCGGGCATGGAGAGGTCCTCTTCCTCTCCGGCCGGCGCCAGGACGGCGGCGGCGACGGCCAGCACCAGGACACCCAGCCACAGACCACCCACGAGCCGGCGCCGCCGGAAGGCCCACCGTCCGATCCGGTAAAGAAATGTCGCCACCTGTTGATCACTCCAGACACCGCTAGGCAAAGGGGAACGCGTGAGATTCACGCGGCTCCCACACTTCCCTCCGGCGCCCCGCCGGGCATCGTCCCCAGCCGCCGTCTTCCCCTGGTGCGACCGGACCAGCCACTCACGTGTCCTGGTGCCCGCGCACTACAGACCGAGTCAGTTCGGTCATGGCGTCGGTGCCGGCGAGTACGCCGCGGGATTCGGCTTCTGCCCACGTGAAGATGCCGTCCGACATGGTGCCGCGTTCCTGGGCGGCGCGCAGGGCGTAGACCTCGGCGCGGGCGGTGTGCACGGCGCGGTCATCGGGTGCCGCGTCGCCGGCGAACTGGGCGAGGTGGCACGCCAGGCGGTGGGATCCCGCCCGGGCCAGTTCGAGCGCCCGGTCGGCCAGGATCTGGGCGCCGCCGCTCAGGGCCGCGAGTTCGGTCGCCAGCGCCTCGTCCGTGGCCGGCTTGAGGTGGGCGGGGTTGCCGTCGTACCAGCCGCCGAACTGGCGCCAGACGTTGCGGACGATGAACTCCGGCTCGTCGTAGAGCGGTTGCAGGTAGTGCAGGGCGGCAAGGTCGTCCGGCACCCGCACCCGGTGCAGGGTCTCGGTCAGCGTCGCGCCGTCGTTGAGGCAGGCGAGCGTCTGATCGACGAGGGTCTCCAGGTAGCGCGCGGTGTTCTGGAGGGCTTCGCGTACGTGGTCGGCGCCGACGACCGGGACGCCGTGGCTGCCGAGCATCAACTCGGCGCCGAGGGAGGCCATCCAGCGCAGGGCGGCGGCCCAGTCGACCGGGTAGCGCTGCACCTTCTGCGGATTGCCGGCGTTCGGGGCGACGCCGAGGAACAGGTCTCCGGGGAGGAGGATCTTCCGGTCGGGGAGCCAGCCGACCACGTGGTCGTCGGTCTCGCCGCGGTGGTGGGTGAGTTCGAGCCGCAGACCGCCCGTCTCGATGACGTGGGTGTCGGCGAAGGTGACGTCCGGCTGCCTGAACTCGGCCGGCCAGACGAGGTCGGGGCGACGGAACTGGCGGCGGTTGATGACCGTGTTGTAGCCCTGCGTATCGGCGTAGCGCCCGAAACGCGCGAGAACGTTCTCGTGCGCGACCACCTCCGGACGCGGCAGTCCGCGGGCCTCCGCGTCCGAGTCGAAGTGCTCCAGGCCCCCGACGTGGTCGACGTGGCCGTGGGAGTAGACCGCGTGCGTGAGCGGGCCGGAGTCCCAGGCCGTGACCTGCTGGTGCAGCCCCTCGGCGAGCAGCTTGACACCGGTGTCGAAGAGCACGAGGCCGTGAGCGTGCCGCAGGGCGAAGGCGTGCCCGAAGCCGGGCACCATCAGCACCCCGTCGGCGATCTCCTCGGCTTTGGTCATGGTGGGTTCGAGGAGGGAGGCCGGCTCGCGCCTGCCGGTCCACATCTCGGCTGTCAGCTGGAGGATCGAAGTGGTCACGACACGTCCTTTCGGTGCGGTGCGGGAAGGTCGAGAAGCGCGGCGGTGGTCGCGTCCTGGTTCAGCGGAGTGCCGGCGGGCGCGGGGTGGGGCCGTACCGCGCGGCGGACGGCCACGACGGTGAAGACGGCCATCGCCAGGATCGTCGGCTTGGCGAACAGAGCGCTGAGCAGGGTGAGCCCGATGAGTGAGTCGACCGCGTACAAGTAGCCGAGCGGTACGAGATGGCTGATCCACAGCAGGGCCCAGCCCGCGGTCAGACGGCGATGACGGCTGCGGGCCGCCGGGTCGCCGGCCGTGCGCGTCGGCTCGACCCCGGCCCTGCGGCACACCGGCTCGGTGATCGGGCGCCCCAGCAGTATCGAGCCGGCGCACACCAGCAGGCCGACGCCGTTGACGATGAGTTCGGGGAAGTAGAAGGCGCGTCCCTCACCGAAGCCGATGGCGCTCACGCCGTGGAAGGCCACGATCGCCGTGGCCACCGTGACGACCAGCAGGGAGTCGCCGCGCCGGCGGCGGACGGCCGCGATCACCAGCGCGACCAGAAGCGCGACGAGCGCTCCCCACTCCGGGCCGTGGCGGGACTCGACGATCAGGAAGGCCGCGGGTGCGGAGATTCCGTCGATGACGTGCCGCGCGATGTCGGCCGCGCGGCGCGGCGGGGCGGGAGTCGGTGGATGTCGTGTGCTGCCTGCGTCGTGACCGGTCATCGGGAGCCGTTCTCGTGTCGACGATGATTGATCCATGGCTCAGTAATGGTTGACACATCACAACTGATAAATCAATCATCTAATCGAGATCAGGTCCGACGGACGGAGCCGCACATGACCACCACCGTGACGCTGACCGGTACCGGCGTCCCCTTCCCCAGCGCGGAGCGGGCCGGTCCCGGAGTGCTGGTGAGCCACGACGACGTCCACCTCCAGATCGATGCCGGCCGCTCGACGCTGATGCGGCTGACCCAGGCCGGGATCAGCCCGCACCAGCTGTCCGCCCTGCTGCTCACGCACCTGCACAGCGACCACGTCAGCGATGTCGCGGACCTGGCGCACACCCGGTGGGTGCAGGACCACATGCACGGCACCGGACCGCTCCCGGTGGTGGCGGTCGACGGGCACGCCCCCGGGTTCGTACGCCGGGTGCTGGCGGCGAACGCCTACGACGTGGACGTACGGGTGCAGCACGTGCAGGACGGCCCGCCCGAGGTGACCGGCCACTGGTTCGCGCTCCCGGACACCCCGGCCGAGGTGTGGCGCAGCCCCTGCGGCCGGGTGTGCGTCGAGGCCGTCCGGGTGCGGCACGAGCCGGTCGAGCAGGCCGTCGGCTACCGGATCACCACTCCGGACGGGGTGGTCGTCGTATCCGGCGACACGCGGGTCTGCGAAGAGGTCGCGGAGCTGTCCGCCGGCGCCGACGTCCTGGTCCACGAGGCGTGCCGGAGCACGGCGCTGGCCGAGTTCGTCCGGGGCACACCCTTCGAGACGATCTTCAGCTACCACGCCGACACCGTCGCGCTGGGCGCCATGGCCAAGAGCCTCGGCGTGCCGCACCTGGTGCTGACCCACCTGATCCCCGAACCGGCCTCGCCCGAGCAGGTGGCCGAGTTCGAGGACGAGGTGCGCCAAGGCGGTTACGAGGGACAGGTGTCGGTCGGCCACGACCTGCTGTCGGTCACGCTCGAGAAGGGAGTCCACTGATGAGGGAGATCGAAATACCGGCCGGAACCGCCCCCGGCCCGGCCGACGCCGACGTCCACCACGGCCTGCACAGCGAGCTCGGCGCCCTGCGCGGCGAGCACCCGGGCCGCGCCCGGAACCCGGTGATCAAGGTGGTGGAGCTCGGCTGGCTGGAGTTCGTCAAGCCCGACCTCGACCGCGCCGAGCACTTCGCCCGCGACTTCGGCTTCGTCGTCCACGACCGCACCCCGGACCGGCTCAGCCTGCGCGGCACCTGGTCGGCGCTGCCGTGCCTGGTGATCCGCCGCGGCCGGCACGCCCGCTTCGCCGGGCCCACGTTCGTCGCCGAGTCGGTCGCCGACGTGCGGCGACTGGCCCGCTGGGCCGGCGCCAACGCGCTCCCGCTCGGCAGCGGCCAAGCCGTCCAGCTCACCGATCCGAGCGGCTTCCCGGTGCGGGTCGCAGCCGGCCTGGACCGCCTGCCGGCCCTGCCCGAGCGTGACCCGCTCGACTTCAACTTCGGTACGAAGCCGATCCGGCTGCGCACCACCCAGCGACCCCCGCGAGCCGCGGCGGAGGTGCAGCGGCTCGGGCATGTCGTACTGGAGACACCGCGGTTCAGGAACGCGCTGGAGTGGTACCTCGAAGCCCTCGGCCTGATCGTCAGCGACTTCCTGTACCTGGACGAACTCCGCGACCGCGGGCCCACGATGGCCTTTCTGCGCTGCGACCTCGGCCCGGTGCCGGCCGACCACCACACCCTCGCGATGCACCTCGGGCCGCGCGCGGGCTATGTGCACTCGGCCTACCAGGTCACCGACCTCGACGCGGTGGCGGCGGGCGGCGCCCACCTCGCCGACCAGGGCTACCACCGCGTGTGGGGCATCGGCCGGCACATCCAGGGCAGCCAGATCTTCGACTACTGGCGTGACCCGGACCGGATGATGCTCGAGCACTACGCCGACGGCGATCTCTTCGACAGCACCCTCGAACCCGGCTGGGCGCCGATGAGCGCGAGCGGCCTCTCCCAGTGGGGCCCGCCCGTGTCCCGCGACTTCCTGGGGAGCAAACCCACCCCCGGCATGGTCACCGCCCTGCTCAGGGCGCTGGGCGACAAGACCAACGACATCGACAAAGACGTCCTGAAGGCACTGGCGAAAGCGATGGCGGCATAAGCATGAGTACGAACGTGGCACGCACGCAAGACGGCTGGTGGGTCGAGAACGACGGCCGGCTGACCCGGATCCGGACCGCGGCAACCACCACCCGCGAACTCCTCGCCGACCGGCCCGCGATCGACAAGGCCGCCGGCGCACCCGACCCCGAGGGTCCGCTGCTCGAAAGCACCGGCTTGCTCTCCCCGGTCACCACCCCCGCCCGGGTGGTCGCCCAGATGGTCAACTACCGCAGCCACGCGCACGACTCCGGTTTCGACCCGGACACGGTGCCACCGGCGTTCTTCCGCAAGGCGTCGGGCTCGGTCTGCGGGCCCACCGACGACATCCGCTGCCCCGACCACGTCGGATTCCTCGACCACGAAGTGGAGTTGGGCCTCGTGATCGGCCGCCGGATCGAGGTCGGTTCGGCGGTGGCCGAGGACGACCTCGCCGAGGTGGTCGCGGGCGTCGTCATCACCAACGACGTCAGCGCTCGCGACATCCAACTGACCCGCACCCAGTTCTACGAGTCCAAGTCCTACCCGACCTTCACCCCGGTCGGCCCGTTCCTCACCCTGCTCGACGGCGCCGAGCTCAGCGCCCTCGAACGGCTCCGGCTCACCCTGAGCGTCAACGGCGAGGTGCGCCAGAACAGCACCGTCGCCGACATGATCGTCAAGCCCGCCCGCGCACTCACCCTGCTCGCCCGCTTCCAGGCACTCGACCCCGGCGATCTGCTGCTCACCGGCACACCCGGCGGCACCGCCCTCAAGGCACCGCGCCCGCTGGTCGAGAAGATCGGCGCCCTGCTGCCGCCGGCGGTGAAGTGGCGGGCGTTCTTCAAGCGGCAGGCCGACAACCCGTACTACCTCAAGGACGGCGACGTCGTCGCCGCCACCATCACCGACCCCGTACGCGGCATCGACCTCGGACAGCAGACCAACATCGTGCGCAAGCCCGTGCGGGCCGCGCTGTGATGCCGGCCGAACTGCCCCCGCTGTCATCGGCGGACGACCTCCGCGACATCGAGCAGGTCCCGCTGGCCCGGCGCGACCTCGCGCTCACCACGTACGAGCTGCTCAGCCGTGCCGCGCGGCGATGGCACGACGAACCGTGCTCGCTGTGGATCCCGGACGCGGCCGCGGTCGAGGACAACGTGGCAGTGACGTACGGGGAGTTGCACGAGTCCGTGCGCCGGATCGCGCACGGACTGCATCGGCTGGGTGTCGGCCGCGAGGACGCCGTCACGCTGATGGCGCCCAACTGCAGTGACCTCCTCGCCGCGACCCTGGCGGCGCAGGCCGTCGGGATCGCGGCGCCCGTCAACGCCGCCCTCGACGTGCGTCATCTCAGGCACCTCGTGCGCCTGACCGGCTCCCGCGTGCTGGTCACCGCCGGTCCCGAGCTCGACGAGGCGTTGTGGAAACGGCTCCTGGACTCCGCCGGCGACCTCGGGATCGAGGTCCTCGTCGCGCTCTCGCCCGACGGCGGCGAGAAGGGCACGGCGGCCGCGCTGGAGGCGCGCCCGGGGCTTCGCACCGTACGGCTCGACGACCTGGTGGAGGGCGCACCGCCCGCTCCCGCCGGACTCCCGGACGTACCGCCGGCGCCCGACGACCTGGCCGCCTTCTTCCACACCGGCGGCACCACCGGCACGCCCAAGGTGGCCGCCCACACCCACCGCAATCAGGCGGTGATGGCATGGAGCCTCGCGCTCGCCGGCGGTGCGGGCACCGGCCAGAGCATCGTCGCCGGCCTGCCGCTCTTCCACGTCAACGCCCTTCTGGTGACCGCCCTGGCGCCCATGGTGACCGGCGCCCGGTCGATCTGGCCGAGCCCGCTCGGCTACCGCGACCCGAAGCTCTACGCCGCGTTCTGGCGGCTCGTCGAGCACTACCGGCCCCGCGCGATGTCCGCGGTGCCGACCGTCTACGCCTATCTGTCGGCCATGCCGGTCGACGCCGACATCAGCGCGCTGGAGCTGCCGGTCGTCGGCGCCGCGCCGCTGCCCGACAGCGTGCGACGCGCCTTCGCCGAGGCCACGGGCCTTGAGCTGCACGAGGGTTACGGCCTCACCGAGGGCACCTGCGCGACATCGGCGACCCTGCCCGGAGACGTCCGCCCGGGGTCGGTCGGGCAGCGACTGCCCTACCAGGAGGTGGTGGCGGCGGACGTCGACCCGACCAGCGGCCGGATACGGACGCTGTCGGCGGGTGAGGTCGGCGAGCTGCTGATCAGCGGCCCGACCGTGTTCGCGGGCTATCTTCGGCGCGACGGCGACCGCAGATCGGTGGACGACAGCGGCGTCGTCGTCGACGGCTGGTTGCGCACGGGTGATCTGGGCTTCGTACGCGACGAGCGGGTCCATCTGCGTGGCCGGCAGAAGGACCTGATCATCCGTGGCGGGCACAACATCGACCCCGCCGTCATCGAGGACGTCCTGCTCGACCACCCCGCCGTGACCGCGGCCGGAGCCGTCGGCCGACCCGACCGCACCTCGGGCGAGATCCCGGTCGCCTTCGTCACGCTCACCACGTCGGAGGTCACCGTGGAGGAGCTGTCGGACTGGGCGGCACGGCACATCAGCGAACCGGCCGCCCGGCCGAAATCGATCACGGTGCTCGACGCGATCCCGCTCACCGAGATCGGGAAGCCGTTCAAGCCCGCGCTGCGCGAGGCGGCGGCGGCCCAGCACTTCCGCCACGAGCTCGCCGAGCACGGCATCGACGACGTCGAGGTGCGCACCGGCCATGAAGCCGGCCGGCTGGTCGTGTTCCTGTCCGGCGACGCGGCCGTCCGGGCCGCCGCCGCGCTCAAGGGCTACGACGTGGTGATCCGTACCGATGCCGAGGAGGCGCACCAGTGACGTCGACCGGACCCTGGGACGTGATCGTGATCGGTGCCGGACCGACCGGTCTGACGGCGGCGACCCTGCTGGGGCAGTGCGGCCTGCGCGTCGCCGTCGTCGAACGCCACCGCGAGGTGTACCCGCTGCCGCGGGGTGTCCATCTCGACGACGAGGTCTACCGGATCCTCCACCAGATGGGCGTCGGCGAGGAGTTCGCCTCCCACACCCGCCCCGCGGCGGGCCTGCGGCTGGTCGACGAACGTCACCGCGTGCTGGCCACCTTCACCCGCCATGGCGTGACGGCAGCGGGCCTTCCGCCCGCCAACATGTTCGACCAGCCCGACCTCGAACGCCTGCTGCGCGACCATCTCGAGAGCCTCCCCGAGGTGTCCGTGCTCGGCGGCCATGAGCTGTGGCGTCTCGATACCGCGGAAGCCGGATCGGTGACCGCGCACGTATGCGGCCCGGACGGTACGACGGTCGACCTGAGCGCGCCCTACGTGATCGCCTGCGACGGCGCCAACAGCACGGTCCGCGCCCAGTTGGGGATCGACAGCGACGACCTCGGCTTCGACCAGCGCTGGCTGGTCGTCGACGTCCGCTGCACGCTCGACCTCGACGCCTGGGACGGAGTGCACCAGGTGTGCGACACCCGCCGGGCCGGCACGTACATGCGGGTCGGAGAGGACCGCTACCGCTGGGAGTTCCAGCTGCTCGACGGCGAGACCGCCGACGGCTTCGCGAGCCTCCCGGCGCTGCGCCCGCTCATCGAACCCTGGGTCCGCGGCATCCCGGACGACCGGCTGGAGCTGGTGCGGTCCACGGAGTACACCTTCCGTGCCCGAGTCGCACGGCGCTGGCGCGCCGGCCGGGTCTTCCTCGCCGGCGACGCCGCCCACGTCACTCCGCCGTTCATCGGCCAGGGCCTGTGCGCCGGCCTGCGCGACGCGCACAACCTCGCGTGGAAGCTGGCCGCGGTGCTGGGCAGCCGCGCCGCGCCGGAACTCCTGGACTCCTACGAGGCCGAGCGCCGCCCGCACGCGACCACGATGATCAGGCGGGCGAAGGGCATGGGCCGGTTGATGACCGGCGGCGGCCGGGCCGCGTCCCTCGTCCGCCGCCGCCTCGTCCCTGCCCTCGCACGCTCCCGGACGATCAGGCGGAAACTGCTGGACAGCCGCACTCCGGCACTCACGCCCGGACACCGCGTACAGCGCTCCACCCCGCGCACCGTACGCGGTGCGCTCCTCCCGCTCGTCCGCCTGCCCGGACCGGACGGCGCACCCGTACTGGTCGACCGCGTGCTCGGTGACCGCACCGCCGTCGTCGCACTGCCCGGCACCGATCTCGCGGCCGTCCCCGGCGCCCTGCCGTCGGCCTGGCTGACCGTCGACCCGGAGGGCAGCGAGGGCGAGCGCCTTCTCGCCCGCTGGCTGCGGGACGCCGGCGTCGGATGGGTCAGCGTCGACCCCGACCGCGTGGTCAGGGCCGCCGGGCGGACGAGGCTGCCGCGGTGAGCGACGGCCTGGCCCGCACCTTGGAGCCACGCACGGGCGTGGCGGCTGCGGAAGCCGGATGAGCGGGATGGGGGACGGCCCCGATACGATTCTGACCATGTCAGAACGGCTGCCCACACGTGTGGAGAGGCGCAAGCTGCGCACCCGCACAGCGCTGATCGAGGCCGCGCAGGAGATCTACGCCCGGCGCGGGGACTTCGACGTCAGCATCCAGCAGATCACCGAGGCCGCCGACGTCGGCTTCGGGACGTTCTACAACCACTTCTCCTCCAAGGCCGAACTGCTCGACACGGCCATCGGTCAGGCTCTCGAGGCGCACGCCGCCTGGCTGGAGGACCTGCTCGCCGACGTCGACGACCCGGCCGTGGTCTTCGCGACGTCCATGCGGCTGACCGGGCGGCTGGTTCGCACCCGCCCCCGGCTGGCGAAGGTGATGATGAACAGCAGGGGCGCGCTGCTCGACGCGCCGTTCGGCCACGCGGTGCACGCCCGGCGCGACATCGAGGCGGCGATGGCCGCCGGGCGGTTCGTGATCGAGGACGTGGATGTCGCCCTCGCCTGCACGGCCGGGTGCCTGATCGCCACCATGCACCTGTGCACCGGCGCCCCGCCGGACACGGTCGACTCCATCGCCGACCAGGCCGTACGGAACGTGCTGCGGATGTTCGGTATGAACGACGCCGATGTGACCCAGATCGTGTCGCTGCCGCTCCCCGCCGCCGAGCCGCAGGATCCGTCGCTCTGACATCGGCGATCACGCTCTCCTGCGGCCCGGCCCGCTCCCTGCTGCGGACGCCATCCTCGTCCGCATGACGCTCCCGGGTCTCAGGCTTGCTGAAGTGCCCGGAAGGCCTCGAACCAGGCGTAGTTCCGCCCGGGTGTGCCGTCCGAGTCCGGACGGACGGTTCGGTTCGCGTAGGCGGGGTTGAGGATCCACGGCATCTTGTCCGGGCCGAAGTCCTGTGCCATGGACTGGATCTGCACACCGGCGTAGGTGGCCACCGCCAGCCTTCCCGTCTCCCGGAACATCCGCATCTGGTTGGTCAGATAGGTCTTCCGGGTCTCGAACCACGGGCTGAGGGCCAGGAAGTCGTCCCACTTCTGCTGCGGGAACGGGCTGCGGATCGCATCGGCGACGACCTGCCACACCTGGGTGTCCGGGGCGACGCCGTACCGGCCGGCGAACTGCGCCGGCACCACGTCCTCCATGTGCTGATCCCAGTAGTGCACCAGGGAGAACTCCGTGGCCAGGAACTTCTGGCCGGTACGCAGCCGGGGCAGGACGTAGTCGAGATACTCGCCGGCCGCCTCTATGCGGCTGACATGCGGATGGATGTCGACACCGTCGATGGCCCGAGTGGTGCGGACGTACGTCATCCAGCGCTCGGTCGCCGGGGTCTGCTGCGCCGGGTCGTCGAGACGGTTCAGAGCGCCCATGTACAGGCGGGTCCGGCACGCCGAGCCGCCGCAGTGCGCCGAGCGGTACGCGATGACGTGCGCCGCGAGCCGCTCGTAGAAGGCGTTGAGTGTGCTGTCGCGCTCCGCCGGCATCGTCTCGAGGAACGGTTCGTTGCCGATGGTGAGAATGTCCGCCTTGCCCATCACGGCGCCGAGCACCGCGTCCACGCGGGCGAGGAGCGCGGCCATGGCGGTGCTCCCGGCCTGGGGGAGCGGCTTGCCGGTGTACGGGAACTTCAGCGACAGGACCGTTCTGTAGCCGCGCTGCGCCGCTTCGAGCAGGGTGGCGACGGCCGGCTGCCGTGCCGGGTCGCCCTGATCGCTCTCGCGTATCGGGAGGAATCCGCGCAGCCAGCTTGCCGAGAGTGCCTTCAGCTCGGAGAAGCCCAGGTCGGAGGGATCCTCATTGAAGTTGACCCCGAGGGCTCCCGACGGCGCGGCGGCGGACTCGGGGCCCGCGCCACGCTCTTGTGCGTCAGGTCCGGACTCCTGCTGCTGGGTCACCCCGCTCGCCAGCGCGCGACCGCCGAGCGCGGCGAGCATCGCCGAGCCGGACGCGGTGAGCAACAGGCGGCGGGACGGGCGGCGGTGCATCACGGCCTCCCGGAGGCGTTGCGGCGGCGCGCGACGTAGAGCCTGCTGCCCGTCGGGCCGGTCCACTCCAGCCGGACCACACCCGGGACCGCGGACTGGGCGATACGGGAAGGATCCGCCCAGTAGCCGAAGTTGGGGTTGCGGAAGAACGTGGCCCACAGGCGGCCCCGGTGGTCGGTGAAGAAGTTGTTGTGGCCCGCGCCGACCCCTGCGGTCCAGCGCTGCGAGTACGGTCCCTCGAAGCGGTCGGCCACCGCCGCGATGGCGTTGTACTGGTACTGCACGCGCCCCGGTCCCGGCGGATCGTACGCATGCCGCGTGCTGCCGTCCGCCTGTGCGGACGTACGGTCCCAGGCGGCGTGCACGAGGTAGTACTTGCCCTCGTGCTTGAAGACGTGAGCACCCTCCAGATAGGGCTCCGGCGTGTAGGGGGCCTGCTGGAACAGGGGCAGCCCGGTGGACGGGACGATGTCCTCCATGTCGTCCCGGAAGTCCGCGTACAGATTGTTGTGCAGGACGAGCCGGACCTTGCCGTCCCCCGTGTACAGGCCGCCGTCGATGTGGTGATAGGCGCCGGGCTCGATGAATGCCGGGCCGCCGGCGACGGGGTCTCCGAAGGGCTTGTCCAGATTGCCTTCGATCAGCCGGTACGGGCCCGCGACCCCGCCCTCGCTCTTGAGCAGGAACGAGCCGACCTTGCGGGAGTGGTCGCCCATGCATGCCACGAGATACCAACTGCCGTGGAAGTAGTGCAGTTCGGGGGCCCACACCTGGCCGCGCTTGCCGAAGCGGTCGTCGTACCAGTACTCCTGCCAGGGCGCGACCACGGTGCGTCCCGGCCGGTTCTCCGTGACGAACTCCGGCGACCAGACCTTGCCCTTCTCCGCGTCCGGGCGGATACGGCTCGTGTCGGCAAGCCGCCAGGGCCCGGCGAGGGAAGGGGCCAGCCATACGAAGATGCCGTCGTTCCAGGGGCCGGCCGCCTCGAGCCCGGGTACACGGGTCGTGCCCGTGGCGACATAGAGGGGGCGGCCGTCGACCACGAAACAGTTGACATAGGTGTCACGCATCCACACCGACCCGCGCTCCCGGTCGCGCGGACGCAACTCCAGTGGCAGCACGAAGGAGTTGTCCTCGCGCGGCCAGAGGTCCACGCGGTTGTCGGCGAGGCCGTAGGGCTCCGGGGCCGGCCAGTTCGCCGGGTGGTGCCGCGGCGCGGCGGCGCGGGCCGGGCCGGCGGTCAGCGGCAGGGCGGCGGCGGCCGTGAGCCCGGCCGCTCCGGCCAGCAGCGACCTTCGGGGCAGGGAATGTGAAGTCATCGTGTGCGATCTCCCTTGTCGTCATCCGTACTGTCGGCTCCGCCGGACCCGGGGACCGCTTCGCGGCGCACCCTCGCCACCGTCCGGGTGCTGACGGTCAGCAGCTCCACGGGGCGGCCGCGCCTGCGCCACGCGAGCGGAGCGCCGCCGATCACCACGGCGCCGTCGGTCACGAGCCTGGCGACCGCGTCGTACACGGTCGTTCTGGACAGGCCGCTGAGGTCCTGTAGTCCACCTCTGCTGAGCGGGCCGTGCCGGTGCAGCAGTTCCAGCACGACGGCCTCGTGCCGTCGGCCGGTTCGTATCGGGGTGCCATCACTTTCAGGCATGCGGCACAGCATGGGAACGTCCGTCGATTTTCGTCAACAGGTCGGATAAATAATCCGGATGACATGAGTCACGCCACGGTAGTGCGGACCCCGTCCGCACAGGATCCGTGATTCGACCGTCGGCTAATTCTGTCGGACTGTTGACGGAATAATCGAGCCTCCTTACCTTGACCGGCATGCAGATGCCCACCGGAGTGCACGCCCTGGTCCGACGGACCCATGAGGACCGCGTCCTGCGTGCGCTGCAAGAGAACGGCGCACTGAGCCGGGGAGAGATGGCCCGGGTCGTGGGCCTGTCCCGCACCACGCTGTCCGACATCGTCGGGAGCCTGTTGCAGCGCGGCGCCATCGTCGTCGTCGACACCGACGCCGCTCGGCGCGCGGGCAGCGGCCGCCCGGCCGAACGCCTCGCGCTCGACCCGGCGTCCGCGCAGTTCATGGGGGTCGACTTCGGGCACCGACGGGTCCACGTGGCGGTCGCCGACGCCTCCCACGAGATCATGGTCTCGGGCTCCGTACGCTACGAGGACTCGGCCTCCTGGCCCGAACGCCTGGAGCTCGCGCTCTCCCTGCTCGACCGGCTGAGCGCCGAGGCGGGCGTCCACTACGGCGCGCTACAGGGCATCGGCATCGGCGTACCCGGCCCCTATCCGGCGCCCCAGGGCGCGTCCTGGCCGCGCGCCTCGGCCGGCACCACCGTGCTGCGCCCGGCACCCGAAGGCGTCGACGTCGCCTTCGCCGAACGCTTCGACGCACCCGTGATCGTCGACAACAACACCCGTCTCGCCGCGCTCGCCGAGGCGATCAACGGCGCGACGAGCGTCGCCGACCTGGTGTACGTACGCCTCTCGGACGGTGTCGGCGGCGGCCTGGTCGTCGGCGGTCAGCTGGTCACCGGATCCGGAGGGCTGGCGGGCGAACTGGGGCATGTCACCGTCGATCCGGCGGGCCGCCCTTGCCGGTGTGGCAAACGAGGCTGTCTGGAGACCGTCGTCTCGGTGCCCGGAATCCTCGCCAAATGCTGGGAGTTCGGCCTTCCCCTGGAAGACCTGGACGCCCTCGCGGCCGCGGTGTCCCGCGCCCATCCCGTGGTGGACCGGGTGCTGCGCGAGGCCGCGGCGGCGCTCGGCCGAGTCGTCGGCGCGGCCGCGATGACGCTGAACCCGGCGAAGGTCGTCATCGGCGGGGAGATCACCCGGCTCGCCCCCGTGATCGTGGAGCAGGCCGCCGCCACCCTCGCCGCCGAAGTCTTCCCCACCGCGTCGGCCGGACCCGTGGTCGAGGCCGCCCGTCTCTCGGACGAGGACGGAGCGCTCGGTGCGCTCGCGGCGGTCTTCCACAGTTCCCCGCTGCTCGCGAAGTACCCAGAAACCGCTGACGTGAAGGGCCGTACGGATGCACCCGACTCCATCGCAGAAAGAGCCGCCCATGCCCGTTCTTGACACGCAAGGCGCCGCTCCAAGGGATGCCGTGCCCGACAAGGAGCCGGGCGGGACGCCCGAGGCGTCGTCCGGCGCGTCGGCCAAGTCCCCCAGGACGTCGGCCGGTTCGCGCAATCGCGGGCGGATGCTGCTGCTCAACGCTCTGTCCGTGGTCTTCGGGATCGTCCTGTGGTGGGTCCTCGCCGCCGGCGGATTCAAGCTGCCGACACCACCGGAGGTCGTCTCCCGGGCCGGCGAGCTGATCAGCGACGGCACGCTCGCCGATGACGTACTCGCTTCTCTGACGCGGGTGCTGATCGGTTTCGTGCTCGGCACCGCGGTGGCGATACCCGTCGGCTTCCTGATGGGCTGGTACGCCACCGCCCGTGCGCTCGTCGAGCCCTGGATCCAGTTCTTCCGTACGATCCCGCCGCTCGCGATCATCCCGCTGGCCATCGTGGTCATGGGCATCGACGAGACACCCAAGATCTTCGTGATCTTCCTCGCCGCGTTCCTGGCCTGCGTGATCTCCACCTACCAGGGTGTGGTGAACGTCGACCGCACGCTGATCGACGCGGCCCGTGTGCTCGGAGCCAAGGACGGCAGGATCTTCGCCCGGGTCGTGGTGCCGGCCTCCACTCCGTTCATCCTCGTCGGCATGCGGGTCGGGCTCGGCTCCGCCTGGGCCACGCTCGTGGCCGCGGAGCTGATCGCCGCCCAGGAGGGGCTCGGCTACCGCATGCAGAACGCCCAGCTCTATTACGACCTCCCGACCATCTTCGTCGGGCTCATCTCGATCGGGATCCTCGGCCTGCTCATGGACCGGGTCCTGCTCCTCGCCGAACGCAAGCTCACCGGATGGCAGGAACGCCGATGACCAGCAAGCCCGCCGTGACCGCACAGCCCGCCGCACCGTCCAAGCCCGCGAAGATCTCCGTCCGCGGCGTCACCAAGACCTTCGCCCTGGGCCGCGACACCTTCACCGCGCTCGACGACGTCTCGCTCGACATCGCGGACAACGAGTTCGTCACCGTCGTCGGCCCCTCGGGCTGCGGCAAGAGCACCCTGATGAACATCCTCGCCGGCCTGGAGACCCCGACCGAGGGCCAGGCGCTCGTGGACGGAGAAGAGGTCAGCGGGCCCGGCCCCGAACGCGGGGTGATCTTCCAGCAGTACGCGCTCTTCCCCTGGCTCACCGTGCGCCAGAACGTCGAGTTCGGGCTGCGCACCATGGGCATGGCCAAGGACGAACGCCGAAGGCGCGCCGAGCACTTCATCAAGCTCGTGGGACTCGAGCGCTTCGCCGACGCCCTGCCCAAGACGCTCTCCGGCGGCATGCGCCAGCGCTGCGCCATCGCCCGCGCGTACGCCGTGGGCCCCTCGATCCTGCTGATGGACGAACCCTTCGGCGCTCTGGACGCACTCACCCGCGTCAAGCTTCAGGAACAGCTCCTCGACACCTGGAGCCAGGACAAACGCACCGTCCTGTTCATCACCCACGACGTCGACGAGGCCGTCTTCCTCGCCAGTCGCGTGATCGTCATGGCAGCCCGCCCCGGACGGATCTACGACGTCATCGACGTCCCCGCGGTCGAACGCGACGAGGACTTCCGCCTCAGCGCCGAATTCGCCCAACTGCGCAACCGCGTATGGCACTCCGTGTACCACCAGGACGGCGCGACCGCCGCTCTCACCGCCGCGCACTGAACCACCATCTGATCTGTAAAGGAACGGTCGTCATGGCACCCACTCTCACCCGCAGACACCTCTTCACCACCGCCGCGGGTATTGCGGCAATGGCCCTGCTGGCGGCCTGCGGCAGCGGTTCGTCCGGCGGCGGAGGCGGCGACACGGTGCGCTTCGGCTACATCGGCGACTTCAACGGCGCCAGCCTGATCGCCATCGCCGACGCCAAGGGCCTGTGGAAGAAGCACGGCCTGAAGGCCGAGAGCACGGTTTTCACCAACGGCCCGCTCCAGATCCAGGCACTGGGCACCAACAACCTCGACTTCGGCTATATAGGCCCGGGTGCCATGTGGCTGCCCGCCTCCGGCAAGGCCAAGGTGATCGCGCTCAACACCCTCGGCAACTCCGACCGGGTCATCGCCCAGCCCGGCATCAACTCCATGCAGGACCTCAAGGGCAAGACCGTCGCGGTACCCGAGGGCACCTCCGGGGACATGATCCTCTCGCTCGCCCTGAAGAAGGCGGGGATGACCAAGAGCGACATCAAGGCCGTCCCCATGGACCCGTCGACGATCGTGGCCGCGGTCTCCTCCAAGAAGGTCGACGCGGCGGGCTTCTGGTACCCGGCGGCGGCCACCATCAAGAAGCAGGTCCCCGGTCTCGTCGAGCTCGCCAAGAACAGCGACTTCAAGGACGAGGTCTCCTTCCCCACCGCCTTCGTGGCCGGCAACAAGCTGGTCAAGGAGCAGCCGGGCAAGGTCAAGAAGGTACTCGCCGTGCTGCGCGACGCCATCGACTACCGCTCCCAGCACACCGACGAAGCCATCGAACTCACCGCCGCCAAGCTGAAGATCCCCGTGGACCAGGTGAAGGCCGACGCCGCCAACAACAAACTGCTCGACGTCGCGCAGCTCGACGCCCTGACCAAGGACGGCACGGTCGACAAGTGGCTCAAGGGCATGAACGACTACTTCGTCGAGGCGGGCAAACTCAAGCAGCCCGTCGACCCGAAGTCGTACTACACCGGCGACCTCTTCACGGAGGCCGGCAAGTGAGCGAGCCGCGCACCGACCGGAAGAACATCCTCTTCCTGATGACCGATCAGCACCGGGCGGACACACTCGGCTCGTACGGCAACACCTCGGCGCACACGCCGGTTCTCGACGAACTCGCCGCCACCGGAACCCGGTTCGACCGCTGGTACACCCCCACCGCGATCTGCACCCCCGCCCGCGCCAGCCTGCTCACCGGACAGGCGCCGTTCCGCCACCGGGTCCTCGCGAACCACGAGCGCAACGTCGGCTATCTCGAGGACCTCCCCGAGGACCAGTTCACCTTCTCGAGGGCCCTGCGCGAAGAGGGCTACAACACCGGCCTCATCGGCAAGTGGCACGCCGGCCACCGGCGCACCGCTGCCGACTACGGCTTCGACGGGCCCGAACTGCCCGGCTGGCACAACCCGGTGGACAACCCCGACTACCTCGCGTACCTCGATGAGCGCGGGCTCCCGCCGTACGAGATCAGCGACCGCATCCGAGGCACCCTGCCCAACGGCGGCCCCGGCAATCTGCTGGCCGCCCGGCTGCATCAGCCCGTCGAGGCCACCTTCGAGCACTACCTCGCCACGCGGACCATCGAGCACCTCGAGAAGTACGCGGCGGACTACCGCGAGCGCGAGCAGCCCTTCTTCCTCGCCCTGCACTTCTACGGGCCGCATCTGCCGTACATCCTTCCCGACGAGTACTTCGACCTCGTGGACCCGGCGGACGTCGAACTGCCCCGGTCCATCTCCGAGACGTTCCAGGGCAAACCTCCGGTACAGCGCAACTACAGCGCGCACTGGACCTTCGACACCATGCCGATCGAGACGACCCGCAAGCTCATCGCCGTCTACTGGGGCTATGTCGCCCTGATCGACCGGCAGATCGGCCGCGTCATGGACGCGATGAAGCGGCTCGGCCTGGCCGACGACACAGCGGTGTTCTTCACCTGCGACCACGGCGAGTTCACCGGCTCCCACCGGCTGCACGACAAGGGTCCCGCGATGTACGAGGACATCTACCGCACACCAGGGCTGCTGAGGGTCCCGGGCGCGCCCGGCGGGGTGGTGCGCTCGGAGTTCGTGAGCCTCCTCGACTGCACGGCGACCATCCTGGCGCTCGCGGGCATCGACCCGAAACCGGCGGTCGACTCGCGCAGTCTGCTGCCGCTGGTGCACGGCGAGGACACGGAGTGGGCAGAGGACATCGTCTGCGAGTTCCACGGCCACCACTTCCCGTATCCCCAGCGGATGCTGCGCGAGGACCGCTACAAGCTGGTGGTCAACCCGGACTCGGTGAACGAGCTGTACGACCTGCACAGTGATCCGGACGAACTGCAGAACGTCTACGAGCATCCGGAACGGGCCGAGGTCCGCAGCCGGATGATGCGCCGGCTCTACGAGGTGCTGCGTGAACGCGGCGACAACTTCTACCACTGGATGACGTCCATGTACGACGTCGGCGAGGTCGGGCACGACCCGACGCTCAGCGGGCTCGACGAGTCCACCTACCAGTCGTAGCCGGCCCCGCCCGCAAGGGCGGACACGATCAGCCGGTGCGGATCTCGAGGGGAGGTCCGCACCGGCCGCACAACGAGGACCGAGGATGACCAGCGATCACCGCCCCTGCTGTACGCCGAGCGCCACCACCGTCATCGCGGGGCCGGGCCGGGCCGGGCCACCGGCGCAGGCTGTCCGGTCACGGTCCACGAAGGGACAAGTCCACCTCCAGGGCGGCGAGTTCGCGATGGGGGACGCCTTCGGGGAGGGGTATCCCGCCGATGGGGAGGGCCCGGTCCACCAGGTGCGCCTGAAGCCCTTCCACATCGACGAGACCGCGGTCACCAACGCCCAGTTCGCCGCGTTCGTCAAGGCCACCGGCCATGTGACGGACGCCGAGCGCTACGGCTCCTCCGCCGTCTTCCACCTCGCCGTCGACGCGGCACCGGCCGATCTGCTCGGCAGAGCCGCCGGCACCCCGTGGTGGATCAACGTGCGGGGCGCGCACTGGCGTTGCCCGGACGGGCCGCGCTCCGGCATCGCGGACCGCCGCAACCACCCGGTCGTCCATGTCTCCTTCAGCGATGCGACGGCATACGCGCGGTGGGCCGGGAAGCGACTGCCCACGGAAGCCGAGTGGGAGTTCGCGGCCCGCGGCGGTCTGGCCGGCCGGCGCTACGCGTGGGGCGACGAGCTGACCCCGGGCGGCCGCTGGCGCTGCAACATCTGGCAGGGCCGGTTTCCCGACCACAACTCGGCCGAGGACGGCTATCTGACCACCGCACCGGTCCGGTCCTACCGGCCCAACGGCTACGGGCTGTGGAACACCGCGGGCAACGTATGGGAATGGTGCGCCGACTGGTTCTCGCCCACCTACTACGCGCAGGCACCGGTCGACGACCCGCGCGGGCCCGAGGCGGGCACGACGCGCGTGCTGCGCGGCGGGTCCTATCTGTGCCACGACTCGTACTGCAACCGCTACCGGGTGGCTGCCCGTTCCTCGAACACACCGGACTCGTCCAGCGGGAACCTGGGTTTCCGGTGCGCGAACGACGCTCTCCCGGGATCCTGAACGGGCGTCGGCGCCTTGAGCCTCTGGAGGATCTCGCCGATCAGCTCGCGCAGGTCGTCCTCGTCCCGGGCGAGGCCGTAGAGCAGGAAGTCGGGCCGGGCGACGAACGCGGAGACCCCGTTGGCCGTGAAGAACTCGCGGTAGGTGCCGTCGGCGTCTTCGATGTGATGCGGCGACGCAGGGTCCAGGCTGCCGATGGTGACGCCGATCCGGGCCAGGTGGGCCAGCTGCTCTCCGCACAGCACCGCCGCCGGGTCGAATGCCGCGACCACCGAAAACCCGCCGCCCCCGGCGACGTCGTCGAAGCGCCCGGTCACACCGCCGCGGCGGATCACGCCCTGCGGGCTCGCGTCGCCGAGGACGCCTGTCACCCGGCCGCCGGCGTCGTGGTGCAGGAAGCCGGTCTTGGGGCCCGGGAAGATGTCCGGTGCCGGCGGTCGGCCGCGCATGGCCAGGTCGCGGGCGTGGGCCGCACGGGGGTCGGTCAGGTTGACGACGTCGCAGAGTTCGATCGAGACGCGCAGCAGCTGGTTGTTGTGTGCCTCGCGCTCCTGCTGGTAGGTGTCCAGCAGTTCGTCGTCGGCCAGGCCGCGCAGCACCAGGTCCAGCTTCCAGGCGAGGTTCTTGGCGTCGCGCATGGCGGCGCAGGCCCCCTTCCCTGTGTACGGGGGCATCGTGTGGGCGGCATCCCCGGCCAGGAAGGTCCGGCCCACACGCCACGACCGCGCGATACGGGTGAGGAACGGGTAGACGACCTGGCGGATGATCTCGACGTCGTCCGGACCGAGGCCCCAGGTCTGCGAGAGCCACTCCCAGGCGACCTCGGGACGCTCCATCTCGGTGGCGTCCTCGTGTTCGTGCAGCCGGATCTCGATGCGGTGCCGCGTCCGGCCGACCGGCATCCACATGTACGGGCGCTCCGGCTGCATCCGGAACTCGACGGTCCGGGGCGGGAGCGGGCAGCGGGCGCTTGACGACGGTGTCGAAGTTGAGCCAGCGCTCGTTGACGCCGAGGTCGTCGACCTCGACGCCCAGCAGATCCCGGACGGTGCTGCGCGCGCCGTCGCAGCCGATGACGTAGCGTGCGGTGATCGTCCGGTGCGTCGCGGGGTCGGTGCCCTCCCGCGACCCGCGCCAGGTGCCGACCGTCGCGGTCGTGCCCGAGTCGTCCTGCCGGAGATCGATCAGCGCGGTGCTCCGCAGCAGCAGGGCGTTCGGGAACGTGGTGAGCCGATTCTCGATCGCTTCCTCGATGTGCGGTTGGAAGATGCTGTAGGCAGCGGCGAACCCGGCCATCCGGCCCGTCATGTCCTGGGTCATGGACAATTCGCCGTCGGCGCCCCACCACATCGTCCGGTCGATGAGGGCCGCCTCGCGCAGTGCCTCGTCGACGTCGCCGACCGACTGCACGATGCGGGCGGTCTCCCCGTCGACCGAGGCCAGCCGCGGCAAGGAATACGGCGCCGCCCAGCGGTCGATCGCAGCCACCCGGTGCCCGGTGCCCGGCGCGGGCGAGCGCGCCGGCCGCGACCTGCCCGGCGGGGCCCAGTCCCACCACGAGCACGTCCACATCGATCGTTTCGATCACCTGCGTGTCCATGTGAGTTCCTCGCTCATTGACGATTGCCGCCGTCGGGATGAGCCTGCCCGTCGGTGATCACCGCGCCAATGGCCGCCGCACACACTGTCTGCGCACCCGCGTGTACTGCGAGGACATCCCCCCGCTGGAAGTGTTGGAGGAGAAAATGACGACGTCCCGCGAGCGGGAGCTGGAGGAGTTACTGGATGCCACCCTGCAACTGAGTGGCCAGGACGACGTCCAGGGCTTGCTCGACGTTCTGGTGAACCGGGCCCGGACGCTGGTCCGCGCGGACACCTCGCACCTGGACATGCTCGATCCGGAGCGCGAGGAGATCCGGGTCGCCGCGATGACCGGCGCGGCCACCGGGTCCCCGGCGAGCGTTCGTATGCCGCTGGCGGATGCCCTGTCCGCCTCCGTCTTCGAGTCCGCGAGGCCGCACCGGGCGCTGTGCCCCGCCGAAGCCGGCACCGACCGCAGGTGGTTGCCGGATCCGCGCGCCACACCCGGGCGGATCGCTTCCGTGGTCGGGATCCCCCTGCGCTCGTCCGGTGGGGTGCGCGCGGTGCTGCTCGTGGGCTGGCGCGGCTCGCACCGCGTCACGACCACGGAACTGGATCTGCTCGACCGGCTCGGCGACGTGAGCGCGCGCCGGACGCACTCCGGAGCGGTTCAGGACGGCGCCGGGACGACGGGGGAGGCCGGGGCAGGGTAGGGGGAGGTGGACGGGGTCGGTGAGAACGAGGGTGTGTCGGAGGGCTGGACCGGGGTGCCGGAACCGCCTTCCATGACGGCGAGCAGTACGCACAGAGCGGCTGCGGCCAGGCCGAGCAGCACCATGACGGTCGGACGGGACGGAAGGAGGGACCGGCTGGGTACGGCCGGGAGGGCGGGGGGCCGCAGGTGTCTCAGCTCGACGCTGTCGGCCCGGACCGACAAGGCGTCGCGCAAGCGTTGTTCGATCGCCTCGTGGTCGGCGTGGCCGCGGCTCACCACCGGATCTCCGCGGACCGCCGGCTGTGGCAAGGACAGGGGCGCGGCTTCGGGGGGTGCTCGGTCATCGAGGGACCTCCAGTTGTCTGCCGAGAGCGTCCAGGGCCCGGCTGGCGGTTGATTTGACCGTCCCGCGCGAGATGCCGAGGGTGTCGGCGATCTGGGCCTCGGTGAGCTCCGACCAGTAACGCAGGACCAGGACCTCGCGCTGCCGGCGGGTGAGGCGCTGCAACGCGTCGATCACTTCCTGATGGGTCTCGGCAAGGAGCACGCTGCTGTCGGCGGACGGGACATGGCGTTCACGCTCAGGAACGTGGGCGCGTGCCGTACGGCGTCGGCGCAGAACCGAGCGGGCCGTGTTGACCACACTGGTGCGCAGGTACGCCTCGGGGTCGTCCAGGCCCGCGAGCCGACGGCCGTGGCGGCGCAGAAGCGCGGTGAAGGCGTCCTGCACCACGTCCTCCGCTGTCGGGAGGTCGTCCACGAGGAGCAATGCCATCCGCACCAGTGCCAGCCGACGATGGTGGTAGAGCTCATGAAAGCTGTACGCGTCTCCTGCCGGCGCGGCACCGGGGGAGACGGCTTCGGACAGCCGTCTCCCACCGTCCCGCCGGCTCGCCGATGAGTGCCGGCCGAGTCCCTCCCGCACTCGGCGCAGCAGGTCCACGCCGCCGTGGAACAAGAGGGGCACCGGCCTGCGCCTGTTCCGCCACCGGGGAGCCGACGGCGCGGCGGCAGGGATGGTCGCTGTTCTCACATGTCTCCTGGACGTCGCGGTACCGGTCCGCCCGCCCGGTGCTCCGGGCGGGCTGACCGGTACCGCAGGGTCTGAGCCGTGCGGCATGCATTCACGGGGTGTCGCCGAACGACCTGTAGTCGGTCAGCGGGCCGGAATGCCGAAGAGCCTCACTTGGCCGGAGCCGTGATTTCCACCGTGTCGCAGACGTCGGCCCCTCCGGGGCAGGACGGGGCGGTCTGCGCGGGCTTGGCGTCCGCCGGAACGTCCGTCTCCGAGCTCGCACCCGGCTGCTCCGACCCGGATACGGCGGGAGCAGCCGGGGCGGTGGAGGTGGCGTGGGCGGTGAAGGCTCCGCCGAGGGCCAGTGCGACGCCCACCGTGGTGGCGCCCACAGCGGCGCGAACTCGACCCGCACGGAGGCGGCGGACAAGGGTGTGACGTACTGACATCTTCGGTCCTCGAATCATCGGTTTCGATCTGCCGGCCGTCCGTCAGGGGTGGCTTCCCTCCCGGCGGCCCCGTGCTGGAGGCGCATCCACCCCGACAGACGTTCAAAGGCCCTGGGGGTTGCAGGTCGAGCGGGACGGATCGCAGGAAGTACGGTCGGCCAGGCCCCCGGGCCGCTCAGGACCCCTGGGCAGAGTCCTGGAGGGCACGGAAGTCGTCGAAGAATGCGGGGTTGTGCGCCATGTCGCCGTTCGCCGAAGACCGGGCGACGAGATTGGTGTACAGACTGTTCAGCAGCCACGGCGTCTTCGCCGGCCTGATGTCGCGGACCATGGCGGGCTGCTGGAGCGTGCCGTAGGTCGCGACCGCCAGCCGGCCCGTCGCACGCAACTGCCGTACCTGACGGGTCGGACAGTTCCGGTGCGAGGCGAACCAGGAGCTCTTCATCAGCAGGTCGTGCCACCGTTGCTGGGGGACCGGGTGCGCGGCGGCGTCCCGTACCGCCTCCCACACGACCGTGCCGGCCGGCACGTCGTAGCGGTCGGCGTAGGCGGCGGGCACTGGGTCGCTCCAGTGCTGCTTCCACCAGTGCACCAAGGAGAACTCGGTGGCCAGGAAACGCTGTTCGGGACGCATGCGCTTCAGCACGAAGTCCGTGTACGCCTCGGTGTCCTCGACGGCTGCGACGTGCGGGTGGATGTCCACGCCCTCGATCTCGGGTGTGGCCTTCACATGGGCCAGCCAGTCGTCGGCGGCGGGGGTGCGCCGGGCCGGGTCCTCCAGGTGGTTCAGGGCGCCCATGTACAAGCGCGTACGGCAGCCGCGTGCGCAGAGTTTGCCGCGCTCGGCGATCACATGCGCGGCGACCGCGTGGTGGGCTGTTCGGGAGCCTGCGTGCTGTCGAGTCCGGGCATCGCGACGAAGCCGCGCACCCAGCTGGTGCGCAGGTCGTCCAGGACCGTGGTGGTCATGCCACGGGGCTCCTCGTTGAAGTTCGCGCCCAGTGCGCCCTTCGGGTCGGCACGGGCCGTGCGGATTCGACGCTCGGCCCCGCCACTGCGCGGGCCGGAAACGGCGTTCGCCGTCAGACCGAACCCCCCGAGCAGCAGGGCGGAACCGCCGGCGAGTCCGATGAGGCCGCGACGGCTGAGCCCCGCCGCTCGGCCTGGTCCTCGGCGGTCGCTTCGTCATGATCCTGCATGTATGCCGGTTCAAGTGCCGCGCGCTGCGAACTGCGGCTGTCCGACGACCTCGCGGTACACCGACGATTTCGACCGCCTTCAGAGGCTTGCTTCCTCCCGCGTGTCGAAGGCTTCACGGGCGCGTGTGATGGCGGGCATGTTCTCCGAGGCCCACGTGAGCAACACGTCGATGGGAGGCCGCAGGGTCTTGCCGAGTGGCGTGATCCGATACCTGATCGCCACCGGGCGGGTGGATACGACCTCGCGCTCGATCACACCGTTTCGCTCGAGTCGCCTAAGTGTCGCGGTCAGCGACTTCTGCGTGACCTGCGGAATGGCTCGGCGCAACTCGTTGAAGCGACACGGGCGTTCGCACAGTTCACTGAGAACGCTCAGCGACCACTTGTCGAGGACCTGGTCGAGCAGCTCGCGATGCGGAGGGGTGAGGGGGATGGTGTCCATGGAGAAACCTGGTCTCGTTGAAGTGTCCTTCTTGCACTAAGTATCTTACGAATACCTAGATCAGAGGGAGAACACTGATGGCTGTCCAGCACTTCACCCCGGAAGGCATGCTGCAACCGGTTCCGTATCACCACGTGGCCGTAGGCACCGGCGCCACACACATCCACGTCAGCGGGCAGATCGCCCGCCGGGCCGACGGGACCTCGGTCGCACCCGGCGACCTGGCCGGACAGGTCGCCCAGGCACTGCGCAACACCTCCGTCGGGCTGGCGGGCGCGGGCGCGTCGTTCGCGGACGTGCTGCGCCTGACGTTCTACGTGACCCGGTGGAGCCCGGAGAAGATCGGCGACTTCATGGCCGGTGTGGAGGCCGTCGCCGACGAGATCGGGCTCCAGCTCCCCATGCCGCCGGCCTCCCTGATCGGTGTCGACCACCTCTTCGAGCCGGATGTGCTCGTAGAAGTCGAAGCGACTGCACTGCTCGACTGACCCTTGCGACGGCACCGTCCTGCCGGTCCATCCGCTGGACGCCGCCCGCACCGGGATGAGCGCCCCGGTTCCGCTGCTCACGGGCTGGAACCGCGACGAGGACCGCTTGTTCCTCGTGGCCGCGAACATGCTCGACGCGATGGACGAGCCCGCCCTGCTCGACGCGGCGCGGGCTTACGGGCTCGGACCGGAAGCGGTGGAGATCTACCGCGCCGCGCGACCCGGCGCGACCCCCGGCGATCCGCTCGCGGCGGTCAGTACCGACTGGTCCTACGCCGTGCCGGCCCTCCGGTACGCCGAGGCCCGCATCGCCGGGGGCGCCGGGCCCACCTGGGTGTACCGCTTCGACCATCTGGAGCCGACCGACAACAACGGCTTCGGCGCCTGCCACGCGTCGGAGGTGCCGTTCGTCTTCCGGACCGAGGGCCATGACAGCGTACGGGCGCTCACGGGGGACGCCCCCTCGCCGACGGCAGCCGCCACAGCACACGAGGCGTGGGTGTCCTTCGCCCGGGAGGGCACGCCCGGCTGGGAGCCCTACGACACGACCCGCCGCCCCACGGCACTGATCTCGGAGAAGATCCGCGTGGTCGACGATCCCGCGGGCGACGAGCGTCGCGGCTGGGACGGTATGCGCCAGGCATTCCGTCCCAGGAGGCTGCGGACGGGTGACGCAGCTGTCGGCCGAGGGTTTTTGAATGGGTGAGGGCCAGAACCGCGGAGACCCTCAGACGGTGAGAAGGACGTTGATGACGACGCCGATCGCGACCGCCGCCAGGACCCACCCAGGGCCACATGGGACGCTCCGTGGGCGGCTTCCATCCGGTCGAATCTGGCACGGTTGCTCCTCGCTTGCCGAGTGACGGCGGGCTCGTCCCGCAGGTGCGGCGTCTGTGCGCCGCCTCCATCGTGGACCGCGCACGCGCGCATCACAGTGGGGCCGGCTGCGCCTCTCCAGGTGCAGTTCTCTGCACCTCGTGGCGCGGCACACCGCGCCGTCATGCCCGCAGACAGGCCAGCACCGCCAGCACCCGGCGGTGACCGCTCTCCGGCGTGGGCATGCCGAGCTTGGCGAAGATGTTCCCGATGTGCTTGTTCACGGAACTCTCCGTGGATGAACAGCATCCGGCCGATGGTGCTGTTGTTGTGCCCCTCCGCCATCAGGGCCAGCACCTCGCGCTCCCGCCCCGTCAGCGAGGAGAGCGGATCGTCGCCCACCTTCTGGATCATCAACTGGGAGATGACCTCGGGATCCATCACGGTCCCGCCCTCGGCGACGCGCTCCAGGGTGTCCAGGAACTCGTCGGTGCGGCCCACCCGGTCCTTGAGGAGGTAGCCGACGCCCGAGGCGCTCTGCGCGAGCAACTCGGCGGCGTAGGCCCGCTCGACGTACTGGGAGAGCACCAGGACCGGCAGGTCCGGCAGGTGTCTACGGGCCTCCACCACCCCCCGCAGACCGCCGTCCCGGAAGTCCGGGGGGAGGCGCACGTCCACCACGGCCACATCGGGGCGGTGCTCCAGCAGAGCGGCCGGCAGGTCGTCCGCGTTGTCGACCGTCGCGCACACGTCGTGCCCCTCACCGGCGAGGAGCAGCACCAGCCCCTCCCGCAGGAGGGCGTTGTCTTCGGCGATCAGGATCCGCATGGAATCTCCACTTTCAGTACGGTCGGCCCACCGGGCGGACTGAACAGCTCGGTGCTGCCGTCGAACGCGGCCACCCGGCGCCTGAGACCGAGGAGGCCGCCCCCGGCGTCCTCCGACGCGCCACCCCGGCCGTCGTCCTCCACCCTGATGGAGATCGTGCTGTCGGTGACGCGCAGCCATACCAGGGCGGTCCGCGCGCCACTGTGCTTGGCGACATTGGTCAGGGCCTCGGACACCACGAAGTAGGCGGCCGCCTCCACCGCCGCCGGCGCCCGGGCCGGTGGGCCGTCCGCGTCATCGACGTCGATCTTCGTCGGGACCTCGCACAGTCCCGCCACCGCCCGCACCGCGTCGACCAGACCGCGGTCGGCGAGCACGGGCGGATAGATGCCGCGGACCAGCCGGCGCAGCGACTGAAGGGCCTGCTCGGCCAGTTGCTGAGCCGCGTCCACCATCTCCGGTGCCTGCTCCGGCCGTTGGGCGAGTGCCCGCTTGATCATGCCGAGCCGCAGCGACACGGCGACCATCCCAGCCTGGGCGCCGTCGTGCAGATCGCGCTCGATGCGCCGCAGTTCGGCGTCGTGGGCGTCCAGCGCCTCGGCCCGGGTGACCGCCAGCTCACGGACGCGCTCGGCCAGTCGGACCTTCGGCCGCGCGGTCAGCAGCCGGCGTGCGACGGCGCCGTGCGCGCGGGCCAGCAGCGAGGTGATCGCCATCGCCACGACGGCCAACCGGAGCCCCGCGAACAGAGCGGCGATCGCCCTGCCCCAGGAGTCGACGTCGAACGCGATGACCGCGTCACGTTCACCGGGAAGGAGCTTCCACCAGACGGGCGCGGTCAGCCATGGGAGAGCGGCAACCTGCTCGCGCCCCAGGCCGCTCGGCACCACCTGACGTCCAGGGCGCACGAGCCGGCCGCCGTCGCACGGGTGGACCGGCCCGGCCGCGCCGCCGAACTCGCCGAGGACCCCGACGACGACGTCCGGGGCGAGGTGGCCGTGCGCCCCGACCTCACCGAGGACCAGCGGGCCCGCGTCCGGCACGCCTTCGAGACCCGGGCCTCATGTGCCACCCGCTCGACTGGGTCGTGGCGCTCCACGACGACCCCGACGCATGCGCCGTCCGGCCGCGTCCGCCCCCTGGTCCGGCGCAGCGTCGCCCGCGCCCGCCGACATGTTCCTGGGGGTGTGGCGGTGGTGGACCGGCGGTACGCCGACGACCCCAGCCCGAGGCTGCGCCGCCTGGCGCTGGACGACCCGGAGTCGACGACCGCCCTGGTCGAACGGCTCGGCACGGACGCCGGCCCCGAGGTACGGTACCGGGCCGCGACCGACCCCCGGCTGTCGGCCGCCTCGGCGGTACGGCTCCTCGACGACGGCGACGACGCCGTGTGCGCGGCGGCGGCCCGGCATCCCGGGCCGCCCGCCCGCGTCATCCGTGCGACCATCGGCACCTGGACGATCCGATCCGGGCAGACGCAGCACACACGAGGTTGATGTCGGATTCCCGCCAGCCCGGCCCGGGGTGGGTGCGCGATCCTGGACGCATGCAGACAGGGATGCACGCCGACCGGGAGCGCTGTGTGCGCGCCGTGCAGTCGAAGGACGCCCGCTTCGACGGCTGGTTCTTCACCGCCGTCCTGACCACCCGTATCTACTGCCGGCCCAGCTGCCCGGTCGTGCCGCCCAAGCCCGAGAACATGACCTTCTACCCGAGCGCGGCGGCCTGCCAGCAGGCCGGTTTCCGGGCCTGCAAGCGCTGCCGCCCCGACACCAGCCCCGGCTCCCCCGAGTGGAACCAGCGCGCCGACCTGGTGGCCCGCGCCATGCGGCTGATCGCCGACGGGGTCGTGGACCGCGACGGCGTACCCGGCCTCGCCGCCCGCCTCGGCTACAGCACCCGGCAGGTCGAGCGCCAGCTCCTCGCCGAGCTGGGCGCCGGCCCGCTCGCGCTCGCCCGCGCCCAGCGCGCCCAGACCGCCCGCCTGCTCATCGAGACCACCCCGCTGCCCATGGCGGAGATCGCCTTCGCGGCCGGATTCTCCTCGATCCGCACCTTCAACGACACCGTCCGTGAGGTCTTCGCCCTCGCGCCCAGCGAGCTGCGTGCCCGGGTACCGAAGCGGAACACCCCCGGCACACCGGGCACCCTCTCGCTGCGGCTGCCCTTCCGCGCCCCGCTCAACCCCGACAACCTCTTCGGGCACCTCGCGGCCACCGCCGTACCCGGCGTGGAGGAGTGGCGGGACGGCGCCTACCGGCGCACGCTCCGGCTGCCGTACGGCCACGGCATCGTCGCGCTGACCCCCGCGCCGGACCACATCGCCTGCCGCCTCACCCTCAGCGACCTGCGCGACCTGACCGTCGCCATCAGCCGCTGCCGCCGGCTGCTCGACCTGGACGCCGACCCGGTGGCCGTCGACGACCAGCTGCGCAGCGACCCGCTGCTCGCGCCCCTGGTCGACAAGGCCCCGGGCCGGCGCGTGCCACGGACCGTCGACGAGGCGGAGTTCGCCATGCGGGCCGTGCTGGGCCAGCAGGTCTCCACGGCCGCCGCCCGCACCCACGCCGCCCGCCTGGTCATCGCGCACGGCAAGCCCGTCGACGACCCCGAAGGCGGCCTCACCCACCTGTTCCCGCCGCCGGAGGCCCTCGCGGCCCTCGACCCGGAGGCACTGGCGATGCCCCGCACCCGGCGCACCACCTTCACCAACCTGATCCGCCAACTCGCCGACGGATCACTTCACCTGGGCCTGGAGAGCGACTGGGCCGAAGCACGCGCCCGGCTGCTCTCCCTCCCCGGCTTCGGCCCGTGGACAGTCGACGTCATCGCGATGCGCGCCCTCGGCGACCCCGACGCCTTCCTCCCGACCGACCTCGGAATCCGGCGCGCCGCCCAGGAGTTGGGCCTGCCCTCCACCCCGGCCGCCCTCACCGCCCGTGCGGCGGCCTGGCGGCCCTGGCGGGCGTACGCCGTCCAGTACCTGTGGGCGACGGACAGTCACCCGATCAACTTCCTCCCTGTATAAGCCCGTACAAGCCAGTACGATCCCACGCAAGGACCACCAAGGACCTCTGATGAAGCAGCACACCGTCATCGACAGCCCCTACGGCCCGCTCACCCTCGTCGCCGAAGACGACGGCGTCCTGTGCGGCCTCTACATGACCGACCAGCGCCACCGCCCACCCGAGGAGACCTTCGGCGACCGCGACGACACGCCCTTCGCCGAGGCGCAGGAGCAGCTCAAGGCCTACTTCGCCGGGGAGTTGAAGGACTTCAGCGTCGAAATGCGCCTGAACGGCACCCCGTTCCAGCGCAGCGTCTGGGACCAGCTGCGCCGCATCCCCTACGGCGAGACCCGCTCGTACGGCGAGCTCGCCGACGCCCTCGGCAACCCCGGCGCCTCCCGGGCCGTCGGCCTGGCCAACGGCAAGAACCCGATCGGCATCATCGTCCCCTGCCACCGGGTGATCGGCGCGGGCGGCTCCCTCACCGGTTACGGCGGCGGCCTCGACCGAAAGAAGCGCCTGCTGGACTTCGAGCGGGGAACGGCACTGTTCTAACCCTCGCCGTACTCCTCCGTCATCGCGGACAGCAGCCGCGGCAGCGCCGTGCCGATCGGTTCCCGTACGACCTCCTCGGCGAGGTCGTCGTACGGCGTCGGCTCGGCGTTGACGATGATCAGCCGGGCACCGTGGTCGGCGGCGACGCCGACCAGCCCGGCGGCCGGCTGCACCTGAAGGCTGCTGCCGACGGCGATGAACACCTGGCAGGCCTTGGCGATCGCCAGGGCGTCGCCCAGCACCACCGGGTCGAGCCGTTCCCCGAACATCACGGTCGCCGACTTCAGAATCCCGCCGCACTCCCGGCACGACGGATCCTCCTCACCGGCCTCGACCCGGGCGAGGGCGTCCTCCATCGGCCCCCGGGCACGGCACTCGGTGCACACCACGCTCCGTGCCGTCCCGTGCAGCTCCAGCACCTTGCGGGCGGACAGCCCGGCGAGCTGGTGCAGCCCGTCCACGTTCTGCGTGATCACCCGCACCGGGAACCCGGCCCGCTCCAGTTCCGCCACCGCCCGGTGCGCGGCGTTCGGCTCCACCTCCAGCGTCCGGTTCTTCCGCCGCATCTGCCACGACCGCCGCCGGATCTCCGGATCGCCCATGTAGTACTCGTAGGTCACGAGCTTCTCGGCCTCCGGATCCCGCCGCCACAGCCCGTTCGGGCCGCGGTAGTCCGGGATGCCGGAGTCGGTCGAGATACCGGCGCCGCTGAGGAGGGCGACGAGGGGCTTGGTCATGGGACCGAGGGTAGGGCGGGGGGACTCGGCGCGGCGAACGGTTATCGGGGGCCGGCGGTCAGGTGAGCCCGGTGTACCGGGGCAGTGCCCGTACCAGGTCGGAGGGGAGGGCGATGCCGTCCTCGGTGGACGGGTCGACCGCGAGCCACAGGTCGTCGTCGGGCCAGTTCACGGCCAGCTCGACGACCGGGATCCTGATCGCCGTGGCCGGGTCGGCCCCGGCGGCCGCCAGCGAGTCGTCCGACGTGAAGACGGGGACGTACCGGTTGCCGTCCTGCTCGATCACCGGCAGGGCGAGAGCGCCTTCGGGTGGCTGCTCCCCTTCGGGAGGCAGCGCCTGCGGGACGAGGGCGACGCTGTTCGCGAGATCGATCAGCGCGGCCTGGGTGTCCTCGGCTGCGGCGGTCGCGTCGACCTGTGCGTCGTCTCCGGGATGCGGGGTGCTCATGGGATCGTCCTCCTCCAATGCGTCCATGTGCGCGCCTGCGTCCGTACGCGCGCCTGGCGGCCCGAGTCCCTGCGTGGGCCGCCCTTAAACCGCCCTTGGCCGACAAATAGGATATATCGGAGGAATGGTCAGGCGACGCGGTGGCCGTTCTCCAGCTCCACCGTCCCCGCACCCTCCGCCAGCACGTCCAGGGCGGCGAGGACGCGGCGGCCCGAGGAGCCGGGCAGGCGGGCGGTGAGTTCCTCGCGGGGGACGAGGCGCCAGGACAGGAGCTCCTCCTCCTGGAGGCGGATCGCCTTGAAGTCGTCCTCGGTGAGCACTCCGCCGTCGTAGAGGTACGCCACCAGCGGCGGCCGTCCCGTCCCGTGCACCCAGTCCACCGCCAGCAGCCGGCCGAGCTCCACGTCGAGCCCGATCTCCTCCAGCGTCTCTCGGCGCGCGCCCTGGCGCGGTGTCTCCCCGTCGTCCGACTCGACGGTGCCGCCCGGCAGGGCCCAGCCCTCACGGTAGTTCGGCTCGACGAGCAGTACCCGCCCCTCGGCGTCCCGGAAGAGGGCGGCGGCACCGGCGAGGACCCGCGGCAGGCCGGCGATGTACGTGGCGAAGTCTGGCGTGGTGGTCATCCAGGGAGGGTATCCGGACGCCGCCTACCGGCCGTCCGCCGTGGCCAGGCGCAGGGTGCGTTCCGCCAGCGCGCTGATTCGTACGCCGTCGAAGCCGAACACCGCGCTGCGGACGGTGTCCTCCAGCGGGTCCTTCCACTGGGCCGGGATGGCCGCCGCACCGTTCAGGACCCCGGCCACCGAGCCGGCCGTGGCGCCGTTGGAGTCGGTGTCCAGGCCCCCGCGGACGGTGAGGGCGATGGTGCGGGTGAAGTCGCCGTCGCCGTACAGCAGGCCGGCGGTGAGCACGGCCGCGTTCGGGACGGTGTGGATCCAGCCGAGCCCGGCCGTCTCCTCGGACACCGTGGCGAGGGTGTCCTGCCACGTCATCCGGGTCCCGTGCAGGGCGGCGACCCGCCGTACGGTACGGGCCAGGCGGCTGCTCGCCGGGACGACGGTGAGCGCGGTGTCGAGGGCGTGGCGCACGGTCGGAGCGGTGAACGCGGCCGAGATCAGCGCCGCCGCGAACATCGCCCCGTACACGCCGTTGCCGGTGTGGGACAGCACCGCGTCCCGGCGGGCCAGATCGGCGGCGCGGCGCGGGGCGCCCGGACAGGTCCAGCCGTAGACGTCGGCGCGGATCAGGGCGCCGATCCACTCCTGGTACGGGTTGTCGTACGTGGCCGTCAGCGGCGGCTTGAGCCCGTTGGCGAGATTGCGGTACGCGGCCCGCTCCGCCGTGAACGTCTGGAGGTACGGCAGCCGCAGCAGCCACAGATCGCCGACCTGCTCGGTGCTGAAGTCGAAGCCGTGGGTCTCCAGCAGGTGCAGGCCGAGGATCGCGTAGTCGACGTCGTCGTCGCGGCAGCTGCCGTGGATACGGCCGCGCACGCACTGGCGCCACTCGGGGCGCAGTTCGAGGGCGTCGGTGTCGTCGGCCGGTTCCGGGAGGTAGTCGGTGAGCGGCAGGGCGGCGGCCAGCCGCAGATAGCGGTCGATGCGGTCGCGCGTCCACACCTCGCCCTGTTCGACGGGTTTGCCGAGCATGTTCCCGGCGATCCGCCCCAGCCAGCCGCCCAGGATGCGGTCGGCGAGTTCCGGCTCGGTTCCCACAGCTGTCATGGCTGAGATGTACCCGGTTTACGGGGCGCGCACAGCCGGATGCCAGGAGGTTCCCAGGGTTCCGGCGGGGCATGACGGCGGGGGGCTTCGCCGGTTAAGGTCACAGCGGCGCGACTGGCCCTGACGTGCGACGGGCCCCGAGAGCAAGGGGTACAAGGTGGCGGACGGTGCAGTGGACGGGACCCGACGGGTGCTCGTCGCCGCGGACAAGTTCAAGGGCTCGCTGACGGCCGTGCAGGTCGCCGAGCGGGTGACGGCCGGTCTGCGCCGGGTCGTGCCGGACGTCGAGGTGGAGGCGCTGCCCGTCGCCGACGGGGGTGACGGGACGGTGGCCGCCGCGGTGGCCGCCGGGTTCGAGCGGCGGGAGGTCCGGGTCGCGGGGCCGCTGGGACAGGACGTGACCGCCGCGTTCGCGCTGCGCGGCGGCACCGCGGTGGTGGAGATGGCCGAGGCGAGCGGGCTACAGCGGCTGCCGGCCGGGGTCTTCGCGCCGCTCACGGCCTCCACGTACGGCTCCGGGGAGCTGCTGCGGGCCGCGCTGGACGCGGGGGCGCGGACCATCGTGTTCGGTGTCGGCGGCAGCGCGACGACGGACGGCGGGGCCGGGATGCTGACGGCGCTGGGGGCGCGGTTCCTGGACGAGGAGGGGGAGCCGGTGCCGCCGGGCGGGGGCGGGCTGGCCGATCTCGCGCGCGCGGACCTGTCGGGTCTGGACCCGCGGCTGTCCTCGGTGGAGTTCGTGCTGGCCAGCGACGTGGACAATCCGCTGACCGGGCCGAAGGGGGCGCCCGCGGTGTACGGGCCGCAGAAGGGGGCCTCGCCGGACGACGTGGCGGCGCTGGACGCGGCGCTGGCGCACTACGCGAAGGTGCTGGAGGCCGCGGTCGGGCCGGAGGCGGCGGAGTACGCGGCGTCCGCGGGGGCGGGTGCCGCGGGCGGTATCGGATACGGTGCTCTGCTCCTCGGTGCGGTGTTCCGCCCCGGCATCGAGGTGATGCTCGACGTGCTCGGCTTCGCGCCGGCGCTGGCGTGGGCGGAGCTGGTGATCACCGGTGAGGGCTCCCTGGACGAGCAGACCCTGCACGGGAAGGCGCCCGCGGGGGTGGCCGCCGCGGCGCGGGCCGCGGGCAAGGAGGTCGTCGCGGTGTGCGGCCGGCTCGCCCTGCCGCCGGAGGCGCTCGGGCGGGCCGGGATCCGGCGGGCCTACCCGCTGACCGGCATCGAGCCGGACGTCGCCGCGTGCATCGCGGACGCGGGCCCGATCCTGGAGCGGGTGGCCGAGTCCATCGCCCGCGACTTCCTGACCTGACCACGACTCTCGCCCCCGCCACCCCTACCCATTCCCACCCCAGGGGCTCAGCCCCTCCAACCCCACCGGAGGCTCCGCCCCCCCCCCGGGCCTCCGGGCGGGGACTGCGTCCCGGGCCCTGTGGGGAACCCGCCCGTGCGGCCCTCGTGGGGGTGCTCGGCCGGGGTCGGCCCCTCCGGAGGGGGCTGGGGCGGAGCCTCAGCGGGTGGTGGGGTCGTGCCTGGGGGTGGAAAGACGGAAGGCCCCGGACCGGGGAGGTCCGGGGCCGACGTCAGGGTGGGCGTTACGGCAGTTGGGCCGCTCGTGCCTCTCGCCGGTTGTCGCGGAAGTTGTTCACCCGGCGGGCCGTGGCGAACAGCGGGATCACCGCGCCCATGACGAGCTGAAGGGCGCAGCCCGTCTGGAGGAGGAGCTGGCCGCTGGGGGCGTCGAAGGCCCAGGCGGCCAGGAGGCCCATCGAGAGGACGATCCAGGAGAGCATCGCCGCGGCGAGGCGCCCCCGAGGCTTGGGGTACTCCACACGGCTCACCATCAGCCACGCCGTGCCGAGGATGGCGAGGAGCGTCGCCACGAAGGGGAGCTCCAGCAGGACGATCGACACCACTGTCAGCGCGCCGAACGGGGATGGCATGCCCTGGAACATGCCGTTCGCCGGTGTCACGCACGAGAAGCGGGCCAGGCGGAGCACGACGGCCAGGAGCACCACGATTGCCCCGAGCGCCGCCACTCTCTGGTGCGCGTCGTCCGCGACCATGCCGTAGACCAGCACGAAGTACGCCGGCGCCAGCCCGAAGCTGATCAGGTCGGAGAGGTTGTCCAGCTCCGCCCCCATCGGGGAGGAGCGCAGCTTCCGCGCCACCAGGCCGTCGAACAGGTCGAAGACCGCCGCGCAGAGCATCAGGATGACCGCCGTGGCCGCGCTGTGGCGGGCCATGCCGGTCTCCTGGTCACCCGTGAGGTGCGGGATCAGGATGCCGGTGGTGGTGAAGTACACCGCCATGAACCCGCACGTGGCGTTGCCGAGGGTGAGGGTGTCCGCTATCGAGAGGCGGAGAGAGAGCGGCATCTCCTCCTCTTCGTCCACCTCGTCGGCCTCAGGCACCCAGCCCGCCTGTGTCTCCGGATCAATCACGGTCAATGCGAGTCACCCCAGCCACGGTCTTCTGGCCGACCTCGACCGCGACCTCCACGCCCTCGGGCAGGTAGAGGTCGACACGCGAGCCGAAGCGGATCAGACCGATACGGTCGCCCTGCTCGACCTTCGTCCCCTGGGGGATGTAAGGCACGATGCGGCGGGCCACCGCGCCGGCGATCTGGATCATCTCGATGTCGCCGAGTTCGGTGTCGAAATGCCAGACTACGCGCTCGTTGTTCTCGCTCTCCTTGTTGAAGGCGGGAACGAAGCCACCGGGGATGTGTTCGACCGACGTCACCGTGCCCGACAGGGGCGCGCGGTTGACGTGGACGTTGAGCGGACTCATGAAGATCGCGACGCGGGTACGCCCGTCCTTCCACGGCATGATGCTCTGCACCACACCGTCGGCGGGCGAGATGACCAGGCCCGGGGCGATCTCGCGCTCGGGGTCGCGGAAGAACCACAGCATGCCCGCCGCGAGCGCGGTGGCGGGCACGGCAACGGCCTTGGCGGCGCCGGAGCGGCGTGCGCGGGCCAGGCTGAGGGCTGCGGTGGCGACGGTCGGGAGAAGCCACGGCGATGCTCCGCGCGCAAGGCGTACGCCGGCTCGGCTGTCGCGAGGTGCAGAGGTTTGGCTGTGGGGCATGGATGACCTTCGTAGCGGATGATGCCGCGCTGGAACGGGGGACGGCGGCTTTCCCGGGATCGTACCGGTCGCGGGCCGCAACTGGGCAAGCCAGGAAGCCGAGTCGGCGGCCGAAGAGCGTTGACGGGGTGTGATCTTCTTCTCGAAGAAAACACCCCGCATCCGGACAATCAGCCTTGGAACCGATACTCTTCGAGCAATCTGCGACCGATGATCATTTTCTGGATCTCGGCGGTGCCTTCACCGATGAGCAGCATCGGAGCCTCGCGGTAGAGGCGCTCGATCTCGTACTCCTTGGAGAAGCCGTAGCCGCCGTGGATCCGGAAAGAGTCCTCCACGACCTCCTTGCAGTACTCGGAGGCGAGGTATTTCGCCATCCCTGCCTCGAGGTCGTTTCGCTCACCGGAGTCCTTTTTGCGGGCCGCGTTGACCATCATGGCATGCGCGGCCTCGACCTTGGTAGCCATCTCCGCGAGCTTGAACTGGATCGCCTGGTGCTGGGCGATCGGCTTGCCGAAGGTGTGCCGCTGCTGGGCGTACTGGACGCCCAGTTCGAACGCACGCTGTGCGACGCCGCAGCCACGGGCCGCCACATTGACGCGGCCGACCTCCACGCCGTCCATCATTTGGTAAAAACCTCGGCCGGTGACGCCACCGAGCACCCGATTGGCCGGAATCCGTAGCCCGTCCATGATCAGTTCGGTGGTGTCCACCCCCTTGTAGCCCATTTTGTCGATCTTGCCCGGGATGGTGAGGCCGGGGCGGACCTCGCCGAAGCCGGGCTCCTTCTCCACCAGGAAGGTCGTCATCGACTTGTGGGGCGCCGTACCCTCAGGGTGTCCTTCGTCACTGCGGACCAGGACGGCCACGAGCGACGAGGTACCGCCGTTCGTCAGCCACATCTTCTGGCCGTTCAGGACGTACTCGTCGCCGTCCTTGACCGCCTTCGACGTGATCGCCGACACATCGGAGCCGAGGCCCGGCTCGGACATCGAGAACGCGCCCCGGATGTCACCGGCCGCCATCCGGGGGAGGAAGTGGTCCTTCTGCTCCTGCGTGCCGTGCTGCTTGAGCATGTACGCCACGATGAAGTGCGTGTTGATGATGCCGGAGACCGACATCCAGCCGCGGGCGATCTCCTCCACGCACAGGGCGTAGGTGAGGAGCGACTCGCCCAGGCCCCCGTACTCCTCGGGGATCATCAGACCGAAGAGGCCGAGTTCCTTCAGGCCGTCCACGATCGCTTGCGGGTACTCGTCGCGGTGCTCCAGCTCGGTGGCGACCGGAATGATCTCCTTGTCGACAAAGTCCCGAACGGTGGAGAGGATCTCCCGCTGGACGTCGGTCAGACCGGCGGTCTGGGCGAGGCGCGCCATTACTTCTCCGTCTTTTCTGAAGGTGCGTTCAGCTCGGGGCGGCCCGGCTGCTCGCCGCCGCGCTCCTTGATGTACGTCTCGGTCGGCACCATCACCTTGCGGCGGAAGACGCACACGAGGGTGCCGTCCTGCTTGTAGCCCTTGGTCTCGACGTAGACGATCCCGCGGTCGTTCTTCGACTTCGACGGCCACTTGTCGAGGACGGTCGTCTCGCCGTAGAGCGTGTCGCCGTGGAAGGTCGGCGCCACGTGCTTGAGCGACTCGATCTCCAGGTTGGCGATCGCCTTCCCGGAGACGTCCGGGACGGACATGCCGAGCAGGAGGGAGTAGATGTAGTTGCCCACGACGACGTTCTTGCCGAAGTCCGTGGTCTTCTCGGCGTAGTTGACGTCCATGTGGAGCGGGTGGTGGTTCATGGTGAGGAGGCAGAACAGGTGGTCGTCGTACTCGGTGACCGTCTTGCCCGGCCAGTGCTTGTACGTCGCCCCGACCTCGAACTCCTCGTAGGTGCGCCCGAACTGCATGGTCCTCAGGCCTCCGGGATCTCGAACTTGCTGGTGCGCTGCATGCCGGCGGCGCGGCCCTTGCCGGAGATGACCAGGGCCATCTTGCGGCTGGCCTCGTCGATCATCTCGTCGCCGAGCATCGCGGAGCCCTTCTTGCCGCCCGCCTCGGACGTGTAGTAGTCGTACGCGTCCAGGATCAGCTCGGCGTGGTCGTAGTCCTCCTGGGAGGGCGAGAAGATCTCGTTGGACGCCTCGACCTGGCCCGGGTGCAGCACCCACTTGCCGTCGAAGCCGAGTGCCGCGGCACGCTGGGCGACCGCGCGGTAGCCGTCGATGTTGCGGATCTGGAGGTAGGGGCCGTCGATCGCCTGGAGGTTGTTGGCGCGGGCGGCCATCAGGATCTTCATCAGGATGTAGTGGTAGGCGTCCGCCGGGTAGCCGGGCGGCTGCTCGCCCACGACCAGCGACTTCATGTTGATCGACGCCATGAAGTCGGCCGGGCCGAAGATGATCGTCTCGACGCGCGGGGAGGCCTGCGCGATCTCGTTGACGTTGTTGAGGCCCTGCGCGTTCTCGATCTGCGCCTCGATGCCGATCTTGCCGACCTCGAAGCCCATCGTCTTCTCGATCTGCGTCAGCAGCAGGTCCAGCGCCACGACCTGCTGGGCCGTCTGCACCTTCGGCAGCATGATGCAGTCGAGGTTCTGGCCGGCGCCCTCGACCACCGTGACGACATCGCGGTACGTCCACTCGGTCGTCCAGTCGTTGACGCGCACGACCCGCGTCTTGCCCGTCCAGTCGCCCTCGTTGAGGAACTTGACGATGGTGTGCCGCGCCTCGGGCTTGGCGAGCGGCGCGCACGCGTCCTCCAGGTCCAGGAAGACCTGGTCGGCGGGGAGGCCCTGCGCCTTCTCCAGGAAGCGGGGATTGCTTCCGGGGACCGCGAGGCAGGAGCGTCGCGGACGCAGACGGTTGACGGGCGTGGTCATGCGGGGACCTCCAGGGGGTCGAGCTTGTTCGCTTTCCGGATCTCGTCGACGATGCGGCCGATGATTCCGGTGATGTCGAAGTCCTTCGGGGTGAAGACCGCGGCCACTCCGGCGGCCCTGAGCTGCTCGGCATCACCGTTGGGGATGATGCCACCGGCGATCACCGGTATATCTGTGGCACCGGCCACACGCAGCCGTTCGAGCACGTCCGGGACCAACTGGGCGTGCGAACCGGAGAGGATCGACAGGCCGACCGCGTGCACGTCCTCGGCGAGGGCCGCGTCCACGATCTGCTCGGGCGTGAGCCGGATGCCCTGGTAGACCACCTCGAAGCCGGCGTCACGGGCCCGTACGGCGATCTGCTCGGCGCCGTTGGAGTGCCCGTCCAGACCGGGCTTGCCGACCAGGAAGCGCAGCTTGCCCACGCCCAGCTCACGGGCGGTGGCGTCCACCTTGGCGCGGACGTCGGCGAGCGCGGAGCCCGGTTCGGCGGCGACCGCCACCGGCGCGGACGACACCCCGGTGGGTGCCCGGAACTCCCCGAACACCTCGCGCAGCGCGCCCGCCCACTCACCGGTCGTGACGCCGGCGCGGGCGCACTCCAGGGTGGCCTCCATCAGGTTGTCGGTGCCCTTGGCGGCCTCCTTCAGCCGCTCCAGCGCCTTGCACGGGCGCGGGTGGTTGAAGGGCGGCTGGTACCGCGTGTCGCGCCAGTGCTGGAGCGAGGCGATGACGCGGGCCTCGACCGCCGGGTCGACCGTCATGATCGCGGTGTCCAGGTCGGCCGTCAGCGGGTTCGGCTCGGTGCCCTCGAAGGCGTTGACACCGATGATCTTCTCCTCGCCGGACTCGATCCGGGCCCGGCGCTCGGCGTGCGAGGCGACCAGCTGCGACTTGAGGTAGCCGGACTCGACGGCGGCCATCGCGCCGCCCATCTCCTGGATCCGCTCGATCTCCGCGAGGGACTCCTCGACGAGCTCGCCCACCTTCGCCTCGATCACCGTCGAGCCCGCGAAGATGTCCTCGTACTCCAGCAGGTCGCTCTCGTGCGCGAGCACCTGCTGGATGCGCAGGCTCCACTGCTGGTCCCAGGGCCGGGGCAGGCCCAGGGCCTCGTTCCAGGCGGGCAGCTGCACGGCACGGGCGCGTGCGTCCTTGGAGAGGGTCACGGCCAGCATCTCGAGCACGATCCGCTGGACGTTGTTCTCGGGCTGCGCCTCGGTCAGGCCGAGGGAGTTGACCTGGACGCCGTAGCGGAAGCGGCGGTGCTTGGGGTCCTGGATGCCGTAGCGCTCGCGCGTGATCCGGTCCCAGATCCGGCCGAAGGCGCGCATCTTGCACATCTCCTCGACGAAGCGGACGCCCGCGTTCACGAAGAAGGAGATACGGCCGACGACATCGCCCATGCGCTCCTGCGGCACCTGCCCGGAGTCGCGCACGGCGTCGAGGACGGCGATCGCGGTGGACATCGCGTACGCGATCTCCTGGACCGGCGTGGCGCCCGCCTCCTGCAGGTGGTAGCTGCAGATGTTGATCGGGTTCCACTTCGGTATGTGGGAGACCGTGTACGCGATCATGTCGGTCGTCAGCCGGAGCGACGGTCCCGGCGGGAACACATGGGTGCCCCGGGACAGGTACTCCTTGACGATGTCGTTCTGGGTCGTGCCCTGGAGCTTGGTGATGTCCGCGCCCTGCTCCTCGGCGACGACCTGGTAGAGCGCCAGGAGCCACATGGCCGTGGCGTTGATCGTCATCGAGGTGTTCATCTGTTCCAGGGGGATGTCCTGGAACAGCCGGCGCATGTCACCGAGGTGCGCGACCGGCACGCCGACCCGGCCGACCTCGCCGCGGGCGAGGATGTGGTCGGAGTCGTAGCCGGTCTGCGTCGGCAGGTCGAACGCGACCGACAGGCCGGTCTGGCCCTTGGCGAGGTTGCGCCGGTACAGCTCGTTGGACGCCTCGGCGGTGGAGTGACCGGCGTACGTGCGCATGAGCCACGGCCGGTCCTTCTGACGCTCAGTCATCTATGGCCTCCGCGGTCCTCAGATGTTCCGGAAGCGGTTGATGGCGTCGATGTGCTGGGCGCGCTTGACCTCGTCGCGCACGCCCAGCCCCTCCTCGGGGGACAGGCACAGGACGCCGACCTTGCCCTGGTGGAGGTTGCGGTGCACGTCGTAGGCGGCCTGGCCGGTCTCCCCGAGGGCGTACACCTTCGACAGCGTCGGGTGGATCTTGCCCTTGGCGATGAGGCGGTTGGCCTCCCAGGCCTCGCGGTAGTTGGCGAAGTGGGAGCCGATGATCCGCTTCAGGGACATCCACAGGTAGCGGTTGTCGTACTCGTGCATGTAGCCCGAGGTCGAGGCGCAGGTGGTGATGGTGCCGCCCTTGCGGGTGACGAACACGGAGGCGCCGAAGGTCTCGCGGCCGGGGTGCTCGAAGACGATGTCGATGTCCTCGCCGCCGGTGAGCTCGCGGATGCGCTTGCCGAAGCGCTTCCACTCCTTCGGGTCCTGGGTGTGCTCGTCCTTCCAGAACTTGTAGTCCTCGGCGGTGCGGTCGATGATCGCCTCGGCGCCCATCGAGCGGCAGATCTCCGCCTTCTGCGGGCTGGAGACGACACAGATGGGGTTGGCGCCGCCGGCCAGCGCGAACTGCGTGGCGTACGAGCCGAGGCCGCCGCTCGCGCCCCAGATGAGCACGTTGTCGCCCTGCTTCATGCCGGCGCCGTTGCGGGAGACCAGCTGGCGGTAGGCGGTGGAGTTGACCAGGCCGGGCGCGGCGGCCTCCTCCCAGCTGAGGTGGTCCGGCTTCGGCATCAGCTGGTTGGACTTGACAAGTGCGATCTCTGCCAGGCCGCCGAAGTTGGTCTCGAAGCCCCAGATGCGCTGCTCGGGGTCGAGCATGGTGTCGTTGTGGCCGTCGCTCGACTCCAGCTCCACGCTCAGGCAGTGCGCGACGACCTCGTCACCGGGCTTCCAGGCGTTGACGCCGGGGCCGGTGCGCAGGACGACGCCCGCGAGGTCGGAGCCGATGATGTGGTACGGCAGGTCGTGGCGCTTGGCCAGCTCGTTGGTGCGGCCGTAGCGCTCCAGGAAGCCGAACGTGGACAGCGGCTCGAAGATCGACGTCCACACGGAGTTGTAGTTGACCGAGGAGGCCATGACGGCCACCAGGGCCTCGCCCGGGCCGAGCTCGGGCAGCGGCACCTCGTCGAGGTGGATCGACTTGCGCGGGTCCTTGTCGCGGGTCGTGAGGCCCGCGAACATCTCCGTCTCGTCCTTGTGCACGGTGATCGCGCGGTACGACTCGGGGAGCGGCAGAGCGGCGAAGTCGGCGGACGTGGCGTCCTTCGACTGGATCGCGTCCAGGATGTCCTTCACGGTCACGGTGTTGCCTCCGGCGGTGAGCGCCCTGAGGGAGGGGCGCTGAGGGTTCGTCGGTGCTGCGATGAGTGCTGCTGAGGGGTGGGTGAGGATTGCCGTCGGTTCGGCGGTGGTGCTTCGGCAGCGCTTTGTGGCGCGGGAGGTTGCCTGTGACGCAGGCGTCCGGGCGCGCAGGCCGTCCGGCTTGCGGGGACAGCCGACGCGCGAAAGGTCGCTGCGCGCCGGCCGCCCGGACTCCTTCAACGTATGACACCCCGTGTCATGTCGCAAGGCACTGAGTGCCAGAACTTCCTCTCACCTGAAATCTTTACGTAACAAATGAGCGATGATCGATCGAACGGTCTCTGAAATCCGCGCGAAAAGGTGCTCTGACATGCCAAAACGGCCACCCGGTGGGGTGGCCGTCATCACAGTGGCGAAGGGTGCGGAGGGCGCACTCAGCGGTCCTTGAGGGCCTCCTCGATGGTCCGCATGACCTCGTCCAGCGGGGCGTCGGTGCGCGCGACCGTCACCAGCACCTCGCCGTGCGCGGCGACCGCCGCAGGGGAGGGGGCCTGCCTGGGGGCGGTGTCGCGCCCGGCACCGATGCCGGTGCCGAAGGTCTTCCGCACGATCGCGAAGGCGTGGTCGAGCTGGGTCTCGACGTCGCCCTGCCCGCCGGCCCTGAGCCAGCGGCGCAGGACGTGGTTGTGGGCGGTGACCACGGCGGACGCGGCGACCTCCGCCAGCAGCGGGTCGTCGTTGGCGTCGTCGTCGTGCGCGTGCTCGTCGAAGTGGCCGAGGAGATAGCGGGTGAACAGACGCTCGTAGCGGGCCACCGACGCGATCTCCGCCTCACGCAGGGTGGGCACCTCGCGGGTCAGCTTGTAGCGGGCGACCGAGATCTCCGGCCGGCCCGCGTACATCTTCATGACTTCCTTGATGCCGCGGCACACGGTGTCGAGCGGGTGCTCGTGCGCGGGGGCGGCGTTGAGGACCGCCTCGGCGCGGATCAGCGTGTCGTCGTGGTCGGGGAAGATCGCCTCTTCCTTGGAGCGGAAGTGGCGGAAGAAGGTGCGGCGCGCGACCCCGGCCGCGGCCGCGATCTCGTCGACGGTGGTCGCCTCGTACCCCTTGGTCGCGAACAACTCCATCGCGGCTGCCGCCAGTTCTCGGCGCATCTTGAGCCGCTGGGCGGCGGCACGGCCGCCTGCGGCACTTTCCGGCGCGTCGGGCGTAGCTGGTGTACGGGAGGACTTGGCGGGCTGGGACATGACCCGAACGTACTGCATGTGCGCAGCTCGATGCGCAGGTCCGGGGTTTCCCCCGCCCTCCGGGGGCGGGGGGCCGCCGGGTCGGGTGGGCGGGGGAGAAGCAGCCGAGTCGAGCAGTCCGCCCCAGTCGCCGGGACGGTCAGCGGCGGGCATATTCGCGGAAGCCGCGGCCGGTCTTGCGGCCGAGGCAGCCCGCGGCCACCAGGTGCTCCAGGAGCGGTGCCGGGGCCAGCCCCGGGTCGCGGAACTCGCGGTGCAGCACCTTCTCGATCGCCAGGGAGACGTCGAGCCCGACCACGTCCAGGAGTTCGAAGGGGCCCATCGGGTAGCCGCCGCCCAGCTTCATCGCCGCGTCGATGTCGTCCAGGGACGCGTAGTGCTCCTGCACCATCTTGACCGCGTTGTTCAGGTACGGGAACAGCAGCGCGTTCACGATGAAGCCGGCGCGGTCACCGCAGTCCACCGCGTGCTTCCTGATCGTGGCGCACACCTCGCGGACCGTGGCGTGGACGTCCTCGGCCGTCAGCACCGTACGGACCACCTCGACCAGCTTCATCGCCGGCGCCGGGTTGAAGAAGTGCATGCCGATCACGTCCTGCGGACGCGAGGTGGCGCGGGCGCAGGCGACGACCGGCAGCGAGGAGGTCGTGGTCGCCAGGACCGCGCCCGGCTTGCAGACCTTGTCCAGCGTCGCGAACAGCTGCCGCTTGACCTCCAGGTCCTCGGCGACCGCCTCGACGGCCAGGTCCACGTCCGCGAAGGCCTCGTAGGAGCCCGCCGGGGTGATCCGGTCCAGGGTCTCGGCGGCGGCCTCGGCGGTCAGCCGGCCCTTGTCGACGGAGCGGGACAGCGACTTGCCGATACGGGCCTTCGCGGTCTGTGCCTTCTCCTCGCTGCGGGCGGCCAGGACGACGTCGTACCCGGCCTTGGCGAAGACCTCGGCGATGCCGGAGGCCATGGTGCCGGAGCCCGCGACACCCACGGAGCGGACCGGACGGCCGGAGGACCCGGAGCCGGCGGAACCGGGCGTCAGGGCGTCCGGCACGACGGTCGCGCTGCCCGGCGCCTCGTACGTGTAGAAGCCGCGCCCCGACTTGCGGCCGGTCAGGCCCGCCTCGCTGAGCTGCTTCAGGATCGGGGCGGGGGCGTGCAGCCGGTCGCGGGACTCGGCGTACATGGCGTCCAGGACGGTCCGTGCGGTGTCGACGCCGATCAGGTCCAGCAGGGCGAGGGGGCCCATCGGCAGGCCGCAGCCGAGCCGCATCGCGGCGTCGATGTCCTCGCGGGAGGCGTACTTCGCCTCGTACATCGCGGCGGCCTGGTTGAGGTAGCCGAACAGCAGGCCGTCCGCGACGAAGCCGGGGCGGTCACCGACCGCGACGGGCTCCTTGCCCAGGTCGAGGGCGAGATTCGTGACCGCGGTGACGGCCGCCGGCGCGGTCAGCACGGAGGAGACGACCTCGACCAGCCTCATCGCCGGGGCCGGGTTGAAGAAGTGCAGGCCCAGCACGCGCTCGGGGCGGGCGGAGTCGGCCGCCAGGCGGGTCACCGACAGGGCGTTGGTGCCGGTCGCCAGGATCGTCTCCGGCCGCACGACGCCGTCGAGTTCACGGAATATCTGGTGCTTGACCTCGTACGACTCCGGGGCCACCTCGATGACCAGGTCGGCGTCGGCGGCGGCCGTGAGGTCGGTCGCGGTGCGCACCCGGCCGAGGAGTTCGGCGCGCTCCTGCTCGGTGAGCTTTCCGCGCCGCACGGCGCGGGCGGTGGAGGTCTCCAGCGCGGCGACGGACCTCGCGGCCTGGGCCTCGCTGATGTCGATGCCGATCACCTCGCGGCCGGCCTTGGCGAGGACCTCGGCGATGCCGGTGCCCATGGTGCCGAGGCCGACGACGGCAACGGTCTTGAGCTGGGACAGAGGGGTGTCGGACAGGGGAGTGGCCATCGCGGACTCCAGGAATGAGGGTGACGACGAGAACGCGCCGGGTGCGCCGAGGGGCGCACACCGGGGCGTACAGAGCTGCGTGAATGCGGGTGTTCGCCGGGCTGCCAAGCGCACACGCCCGGTGCCGTCGCGGCGGGCGCGAACGCCCGCGGGAACGGCGGATCCGACCGGCTCTGTCCCGAAGCCGAGTCGTACTGCGGTACACGACGTACCGAAACACGGTGCACCGAAAACACGGTGTACCGAACCGACCAGCGCTCACGACGGCCGCGTCACCAAACCGTCGCGAGCGGAAGTGCGAGTGGGTAACTCGCTCGTCTGAGCTTAACTCGCCGGTAACGAGCACGCCAGCCCCCTGAGTTTGTGATGTAGGTCCCTCTCGTCGCGCAACACCCCTACGCTGGGCTTCGTGGACGAAGAGTTGCGATCGCTCACGGAGCGTCTACGGCGGGAGTCCGGCGGTTCGGCGGCGTACGAGCGCCTGGCGGCGACCGGCGACCCCGACGAACTGGGGGAAGTGCTCACCGCGCCCGGACAGCCGCTGTGGGCCAGGGAACTGGCCGCCTTCAGGCTGGGGCTGGCGGGCGACCGGCGCGCCTTCGAGTCCCTCGTGCTGCTGCTCAACCACCGCGACCCGCCGCGCTGCGCCTCCGCCGCCCACGCCCTGGCCCGCCTGGGCGACCCGCGGACCGCCCGCGCCGCCGCGGCGCTGGCCACCAACGAACTGCGCGTCGCCTACGCCCTGCACCCGGTACGGCTCCTGGTTCAGCTGCGCGCGCCGGAGTCCGTGCCCGCGCTGATCACCACCCTGGAGCGGCGGCTGCGCCCGCACGACCCCTACCGCCGGGTGGCCCTCGCCTGCGTGGAGGGGCTCGGCGAGCTGGGCGACGACCGGGCCAGGCGGGTACTGAACGAGTCCCTGGCGCACCCGGCGCTCGCCGAGGCCGCGGTGCATGCGCTGGCGCGGATCCCCAAGCAGCGGTGAGCCCGCCTCAGCGTCCGAAGCCGAGCAGCCGGTGCAGGCGCGCGCCGCGGGAGGAGGTGGACGCCGTTCTGGCGGCGAGCGGTTTGGGGTCGGGCAGGGTCCGGCACAGCGCGTCGGCCTCGCCGCCGCCGTGCGGGACCTCACCGTCGGCGAGGTAGGCGGCCAGATAGGTGTCCAGGCAGGTGTTGCCGCTCAGCGTGATGCCGTGGTTGCCGCCGCCCTGCTCGACGACCAGGCTGGAGCCGGCGAGGAGGCGGTGGACCGTCACGCCGCCCTGGTAGGTGGTGGCCGCGTCGTGCGTCGCCTGGAACAGCAGGGCGGGCGGCAGTTCGCGGTTGGTCACGTCCACCGGGCGCAGGGAGTCCGTCGGCCAGAACGCGCACGGCGCGTTGTACCAGGCGTTGTTCCAGGCCATGAAGGGCGCCCGGTCGTACACCGCCCAGGTGTCCTTGCGCCACTGGCCGAAGTCGCGCGGCCAGGAGACGTCACGGCACTGCACCGCGGAGTAGACGCTGTAGCCGTTGTCGCCCGAGGCGTCGACCGCGGCCAGCTTGTCGTACACCTCGAGGAGCGGGCCGGTGTCCTTGTCGTGGGCGTAGGCCGCGAACGCCTCGGCGAGGTAGGGCCAGTAGCCGTTGTAGTAGCCGCCGGGGATGAAGGTGTCCTCCAGTTCGGCGGCGCCGACCCTGCCGCCCGCGGGTTTCTTCGCGAGCGCCGCCCGCATCGCGTACCACGCGGCCTCGACCTTCGCGGGGTCGGTGCCGAGCCGGTAGGTCGAGTCGTACGTGGCGATCCACGCCATCAGGGCGCGGTGGCGGTCGTCGAAGGCGTAGTCCTGGCCGAGGTTGTCGTCGTACCAGACGCCGGTCGGGTCCACGACGGAGTCCAGGACCAGCCGGTGCACCCGTCGCGGGTAGAGCTTGGCGTAGACGGCCCCGAGGTAGGTGCCGTAGGAGTAGCCGAAGTAGCTGACCTTCTCGGCGCCGAGGGCGTGCCGGACGGTGTCCAGGTCCCGGGCGGCGCTGACGGTGTCCATGTACGGCAGTACACTCGCGTACTTCTTGCCGCAGGCGGCGGCGAAGGCCTTCGCGCGCGTGACGCCCGCTTTCTCCAGCGCGGGCGTGGCGGGGACGGTGTCGGGGCGTACGGGACGGAAGGAGCCGGACGCGCAGTCCAGCGCGGGGGTGCTCCTGCCGACGCCGCGCGGGTCGAACCCGATCACGTCGTACTGGCCGGCCACCTGCCTCGGCAGCGCCGAGGCGACGAAGCCGGCGAGTGTCAGACCGCTGCCGCCGGGGCCGCCGGGGTTGACCAGCAGCGGGCCCTGGTAGGTCTTGGCGGTGTGCGGTACGCGGGAGAGGGCGAGCGTGATCTGCGCTCCGGCCGGGTGGGCGTGGTCGAGCGGCACCTTCAGGGACGCGCACTGGAGCGTCGGATAGTCGGTGGTGCCGCACTTCTTCCAGGCGGGCTCGGCGGGCGGGGCGGCGGGCGCGGGCCGCGCGGTCCGTTCCGTGCTCGCGTGTGTGCTCGCGTCCGCGGGGACGGCCGTGACCGACCCGGCGAGGACGGCGACGGCAGCCCACAGCACGGCTGCGCGTGTTCTCATGGGTCCTCCCGGGACGGCGGCGGGCAAGGACCGCGAGGGTCACGGTCCTTGCCGGATCGTCCCGACAAGCGCACCGGTGAGAACGTGTTGTGCGGATACTTGACCCGATTGGGCCGTGGGATGCCCTCGAACGCTCTCAGATCAGGGTGAGTTGCGTCGGTTCCCGGGTGCCGGACCCGGTGGGAAGAGGTTCGTCCGCATCGGGCGGGCGGATCCTGCGGTGCGTGCCCGCGCGCGTGGGGCCGATGCCGTACTCCTCGGCCAGTTCGTGGACCTGACGGGTGATCCGGCGCTGGTACCACTTCGGCGCGTAGGCGCCCTCCGCGTACAGCCGCTCGTAACGGCGCACCAGGTGCGGGTGGTGGGCGGCCAGCCAGGACATGAACCACTCGCGGGCCCCGGGCCGCAGGTGCAGCACCAGCGGGGTGACGGAGGTGGCCCCGGCCGCCGCGATGGACCGCACGGTGGCCCGCAGCTGGTCGGGGTGGTCGCCGAGGAACGGGATCACCGGCGCCATCAGCACCCCGCAGCCGATGCCGTGCTCGCCGAGGGTCCGTACGACGTCCAGGCGGCGCTCGGGCGCGGGCGTGCCCGGTTCCACGGTCCGCCACAGGTCCTGGTCGGTGAAGCCGACGGAGACCGAGATGCCGACGTCCGTGGCCCGCGCGGCCCGGGTGAGCAGGTCGAGGTCGCGCAGGATCAGCGTGCCCTTGGTCAGGATCGAGAAGGGGTTCGCGCGCTCGGTGAGGGCGGAGATGATCCCCGGCATCAGGCGGTAGCGGCCCTCGGCGCGCTGGTAGCAGTCGACGTTCGTGCCCATCGCGACGTGCTCGCCCTGCCAGCGGGGCGAGGCCAGCTGGTGGCGCAGCAGCTCGGGCGCGTTCACCTTGACCACGATCTGGGTGTCGAAGCCGATGCCCGTGTCGAGGTCCAGGTAGCCGTGCGTCTTGCGGGCGAAGCAGTACACGCACGCGTGCGTGCAGCCCCGGTAGGGGTTCACCGTCCACTCGAAGGGCATGCGAGAGGCGCCCGGCACCCGGTTGAGGATGGAGCGGGCCCGGACCTCGTGGAAGGTGATCCCGGCGAACTCCGGCGTGTCGATCGTCCGTGTGGTGACCGCGTCGGCATCGAACAGTGCGGTGTCGGCCCGGCCGTGGTCGGACTCGGCTGTGAGGTTCTCCCAGCGCATCAGGCCTCCTCGGTAGCGCTGAACACAGAATAGAACACCTGTTCCCGTGATCGTGCAAGGGTGGTTTCCGACCGCGCGAAGACCGCATGGCAACCGCATCGGACAGCCGTGGGCACCCCGATTTGGGCGGCCGGGGACCGGGGTGGTTGGCTTGCCCCAACCCTGAGCAACCCCGAGCACAGCAGGTCCTGGAGGAACGCAATGGCGCAGGTCGAGGCCACCACGGAGCGGGTCGTCGCAGCGGACGCGGAGAAGGTGTTCGACGCCCTCGCCGACTACACCGGCACGCGCGAGAGGCTGCTGTCCGAGCACTTCAGCGAGTACGAGGTGCGCGAGGGCGGCGACGGCGAGGGCACCCTCGTCCACTGGAAGCTCCAGGCCACCAGCAAGCGCGTCCGCGACTGCCTCCTCGAGGTCGGCGAGCCCACCGACGGCGAGCTGGTCGAGAAGGACCGCAACTCCTCCATGGTCACCACCTGGCGCGTCACCCCCGCCGGAGAGGGGAAGTCCCGGGTCGTCGTCACCACCACCTGGCAGGGCGCCGGCGGCATCGGCGGCTTCTTCGAGAAGACCTTCGCCCCCAAGGGTCTCGGCCGCATCTACGACGCCGTCCTCGCCAAGCTCGCCGCCGAGGTCGAGAAGTGACCCGAGCCTGACTCACCGGTTCGAGTGGATGTCCACGCGGCCCGGTGCGGTGCCGTAACTCGTCGCGCTTGCTCGTAGTTGTCCCCGATGAGTGGTTACGCGGGGAATCGTGCGGCAGCGCGACGAGGGGAGCGGCACGTGGGCGGGACGATTCTGGTGCAGGACGAGCCGGCCGTGGCACCCGACCGGCCATCCGCCCCACCGTCCGCACCGGCCACCGGACTCAGCCCCCGCCGGGTGCGGCTGATCTTCGCCGGGCTGATGCTCGCCCTGCTCCTCGCCGCCCTGGAGCAGATGATCGTCGCCACCGCGCTGCCGAGGATCGTCGGCGAACTGCACGGCCTGGACCGCATGTCCTGGGCGATCACCGCCTATCTGCTCACCTCCACCGTGGGCCTGCCCGTCTACGGCAAGCTCGGCGACCTCCTCGGCCGCAAGGGCGTCTTCCAGTGCGCGATCCTCGTCTTCGTCGTCGGCTCCGCCCTCGCCGGGCGGGCGCAGACCATGGACCAGCTGATCGCCTTCCGCGCCGTGCAGGGCGTCGGCGCCGGCGGACTCATGACCGGCGTGCAGGCGATCATCGCGGACATCGTGCCGCCCCGCCGGCGCGGCCGCTTCCTCGGCCTGATCGGCGCCGCCTTCGGCCTCGCCTCCGTCGCCGGACCCCTGCTCGGCGGCTACTTCACCGACCACCTCTCCTGGCGCTGGTGCTTCTACGTCAACGTGCCCTTCGGCCTGCTCACCCTGGCCGTCGTCACCGCCGTCCTCAAACTGCCCAAGCCGCCCGCCCGGGGCCGTTTCGACCTGCTCGGCACACTGCTGCTCACGGCGGCCTCCACCTGCCTGGTGCTGCTGACCAGCTGGGGCGGCACCGAGTACGCCTGGGAGTCACGCGTCGTCCTCGGTCTCGGCGCCGGCGCGGCGGCGGCCACCGCCCTCTTCGTCCTCGCCGAGCACCGCGCGGCCGAACCCCTCATCCCGCCGCGGCTGTTCCGCGACTCCGTCTTCACCGTCACCGGCCTGATCGGACTGGTCGTCGGCGTCGCACTGTTCGGCGCCGCCAGCTACCTGCCGACCTTCCTCCAGATGGTCTACGGCGCCTCCGCCACCGAGTCCGGCCTGCTCATGCTGCCCATGATGGGCGGCATCGTCGGCGCCTCCGTCGTCGCCGGGCAGCTCATCAGCCGCACCGGCCGCTACAAGGTCTACCCCGTGCTCGGCGGCGCCCTCTCCGTGGCCGGCATGTGGCTGCTGTCCCGGCTCCAGACCGACACGCCCCGGCTGCACTACAGCATCTGGATGGCCGTCCTCGGCGCGGGCGTCGGCATGGTGATGCCCGTCCTCGTCCTCGCCGTGCAGAACTCGGCGCGCCCCGCCGACCTCGGTACCGCCACCAGCGCCAACAACTACTTCCGGCAGATCGGCGGCTGCGTCGGCGCCGCCGTCTTCGGCACCCTCCTCACCGACCGGCTCACCGGCGCCCTGCACCGGCGCCTCCCCCCGCGCGCGGGTGCCCGCCTCCCCGACCCGGAGTCGCTCACCCCGCGGCTCGTGCACGCGCTGCCGCCCGCGCTGCGCGACGCCTGCGTCGCCGCCTACGCCGACGCGATGCCCCGGATCTTCCTCTACCTGGTCCCGGTGCTCGTCCTCGGCCTGCTGCTCGCCTTCTTCCTCAAGGAGAAACCACTGGTGTCCCACAACGCCTCCGCCACCGACCAGGAGACCGCGCCGGTGACCGCCCCGATCCCGCACGCCCGTTCGCCGTACACCGCCTCGATCCCGGTCTGCGGCACGGTGCAGCACCTCGACGGGACCGTGGTGCCCCGCGCGGCACTCACCCTGATCGACGTCGCCGGACAGCAGGTCGGCCGGGGCGCCAGCGGTGAGGACGGACGGTACGCGCTGGCCACGCCCGGCTCGGGCTCGTACGTACTGATCGCCGCCGCGGGCGGCCACCAGCCCCAGGCCGTCTCCCTCACCGTCGGCGAACGCCCCGTCGAACTCGACGTCGTCCTCGGCGGCGCCGGACGCCTCGCCGGCGCGGTGCTCACCGCCGACGGCAGCCCCGTACGGGACGCCACCGTCACCCTCACCAACGTGCACGGCGAGGTCGTCGCGAGCACCCGCAGCGGGCGCGAGGGCGGCTACGACATCACCGAACTCGTGGCCGGCGAGTACACCCTCGCCGCCAGCGCGCCCGCCTTCCGGCCCGCCGCGCTCCCCGTCACCGTCCAGGCCTCCCGGGAGACCCGCCAGGACGTCGAACTCGCCGGCGGCGCCCTGCTGCGCGGCACCGTCCGGGCCGGCGGCGGACGCCCTGTCGAGGACGCCCGCGTCACCCTGCTCGACGCCGCCGGCAACGTCGTCGACACGCTCACCACGGGCGGAGACGGAGCGTTCCGGTTCGTCGACCTCTCCTCCGGCGAGTACACCGTCATCGCGGCCGGATACCCGCCCGTGGCCACCGTGCTCCAGGTGGCGGGCGGCGGCAGGACGGAACGGGACCTCCAACTGGGCCACGAGGACTGACATCTCCGACTGCCCGTACCGGTGCATAGCGTGCGCCGGGGCGTCGCGCACGGCAATTCACCAATTGCCGCACACGCGTCGTGCGGCGGCCGTACCGTGGAGTAGGCGGCACAGATCATGACGTGGATCGTGCGGTGCCGACGGGGAGCCCGCGCAGTCCAGGGGGAGAGAGGGTCGGGGCGATGGACCGTGGCACGGAAGTGGGCGCAGACTCCGGGGACGGCGCCGCGCAGTGGCCTGCCGGGGCCGGCCGGATTCCGCTCGCCGTGGTCGTCGTCGACCGCGACGGACTGGTGTCGCACTGGAGCATGGGCGCCCGGCGGCTGTTCGGCGTGGAACGGGAGGACGCCGTCGGCCGGCCCGCCCCCGACCTGCTGCCCGTCTCCGGCGCCCTGCCCGACGGCCCCGAGACCGAACCACCGCTGGACGACTACGGCCCCTACGAGGCGTACGACGGGCTGGGCCCCGACCTCGAAGCCTCGCTCGGCGGCCGGACCGCCTACCCGACTGCGGGCCGCGCCCGGCTCTCCGGACACCACCCCGACCGGCCCGCGCGGCCGGAAGCCGGCGGAGAACGCCTCGACATCCTGTGGTGGGCCTACCCACTCGTCGGCCCCGGCCCCGCCCGCCTCCTGGTGCTCGCCGCCGACGCCACCCGGCTGCACCTGGAGCGCGGCTACGACGACGAGACCGCCGAACGCATCGCGCCCGGCTTCACCCGCCACACCGAACTCCCCGCCTCCGGCGAACTGGCCCGGCGGCTGCCCGAGATCCTGCCCAACATGGGCCCCGGCCTCAGCGGCCGCATCGTCTCCCAGGTCCTCGAACTGGGCTATCCGGTGCTGGAGTTCAGCCAGTACGACCGGGTGCCCGTGACCCCCGACTGGGGAGTGCCGCGCCGCGCGGGACGCCGCCCGGTCGAGACCGGGACCACCCCGCAGGGACGGCCGGTGGCCGTCGTCCCCGTCCCCGTCGGCGCCGAGCACGAGCTGGAGTACGCGGCCGTCCGCGAACGGCTGGAATTCCTCAACGAGGTCAGCTCCGGCATCGGCTCCTCGCTCGACCTCGGCGAGACCATCCGGGAGGTCACCAGCGCCGCCGTGCCGCGCTTCGCCGACTTCGCCGGCACCCACCTGCGCGCCGCCGTCCTCGCGGGCGAGGGCTTCCCGGACGGCCCGCCGGACGCGCACACCGTGATGCACCGCGTCTGGGTCGAGCACAACGACGAACCCGGCCGCTGGGACGACACCGTGCCGGTCGGCGAGACCTTCGCCTTCCCCGAGCACACCCCGTTCTACAAGTGCATGGTCACGGGCGAACCGGTCCTGATCCCCAGGGTCACCGAGGAACTCTCGGGCCGTATCTCCGGCGAGTTCGAGAAACGCGACCTCCGGCCGCTCATCACCGCCCGCTCCCTGCTGATCGTGCCGCTCAAGGCACGCAACGTCGTCCTCGGCTTCATGGTGCTGATGCGCCGCCCCGACCGCCCGGCCTTCGACGACATGGACCGCACCACGGGCGCCGAACTCGCCGCCCGCGCAGGCCTCGTACTCGACAACGCCCGCATGTACACCTACCAGGAGAACGTCGCCGACACCCTCCAGGACAGCATGCTGCCCCAGGTCGCCCCGCGCATGGCCGGCTGCGACGTCGCCACCCGCTATCTGCCCGGCACCCGGCTCGGCCGGATCGGCGGCGACTGGTTCGACACCATCAAGCTGCCCGGCTCACGCACCGCCCTCGTCGTCGGCGACGTCATGGGACACGGACTGAACTCGGCCGCCATGATGGGCCAGTTGCGCACGGCCGTACAGACCATGGCCACCATGGAGACCCCGCCCGCCCAACTCCTGCGCAACCTCGACGACCTGGCCCGCCGGCTCGGCGAGAACTACCTCGCCACCTGCCTGTACGCCGTGTACGACCCGATCCGCGGCGAGGTGCACCTCGCCAACGCCGGGCACATCCCGCCCGTCCTGGTGCGCGCCGAGGACGGCCGCAGCGAACTGCTCGACCTGCCGACCGGTGCCCCCATCGGCGTGGGCGGCGTCCCCTTCGAGTCCACCGTCGTCCGGGTCTCGCCCGGCGACCGGCTGGTGCTGTGCACGGACGGCCTGGTCGAGGTACGCGGAGCCGACATCGGCGACGGCCTCGCCGCGCTCTGCGAGTCCGCCGCGCACCCCGCGGCCTCCATGGACGACGCCTGCGACACCATCATCCGCGCCCTCAACACACGCGGCGGACGCAAGGACGACGTCGCGCTGCTCATGGCCCGCCTGAACGGCGTCCCCGCCGGCCACGTCGCCGAATGGCACCTGGCCCGCGACCCGCGCGAGGTGGCCCGCGCCCGCAGGCTCATCCGCGGCCGGCTGCTCGAATGGGGTCTCGCCGACGCGGCGGACACCGCGGAACTGCTGGTCAGCGAGGTCGTCACCAACGCCGTGCAACACGGGGACGGTGACCGGATCGGCCTGCGAATGGTCCGCACCGACGCGCTGCTGTGCGAGGTCACCGACGACGAACCGGCCCTTCCCACCCTGCTCGGCGCCGGCACCCACGACGAGTCCGGCCGCGGCCTGCGCGTGGTCAGCCGCCTGGCCCGCGAATGGGGTGCCAGCGCCGCCGGGCACCGCAAGACGGTGTGGTTCGAACAGGCACTGACACCACCCCGCCGCCGAGGCTGACGCGACGCCAGGGGCGCACGATTCGCCCGCGCGTACCCCCGGTGTGCGCCGGCTCGAACATCTGGTGAAAGGTGACCCCCGCCCCTTGCCCGGTACCCCGTGACCGCGATACTCCGATCACGGAACCGACCTGGGGAGCTCGCATGAAGGTCTCGGAGAACTACCGCGACAACTGGGAGAGTTACTGGCGGGAAACGTCCGACGGACGGGGCGCGGCCATCTGGGACGCCGATCCGTCACAGAGCGCCGCACCGCACAGCGAGCTGCTCCTGCCGTACGCGGACACCACACGCACCATCGTCGACCTCGGCTGCGGCAACGGCACCCAGACGCGCTACCTCGCCACCCGGTTCGCCCGCGCCGTGGGCGTCGACCTCTCGCACGCCGCCATCGAACACGCCCGCCGCGCCGAGGACGGCGACACCGCCGAGTTCCAGCAACTCGACCTGACCGACACCGAGGCCGTCCGCGCCCTGCACACCCGTCTCGGCGACAGCCACGTCTACATGCGCGCCGTCATCCACCAGAGCGAACCGGAAGCCCGCGCCTCGGTGGCCGCCGCGGTCGCCGAGATCATCGGCTCCCAGGGGCGGGCGTTCGTCGTCGAACTCACCTCCGGCTCCCGGCAGGTCCTGCGCCGCGCCTCCGCCGACCCGGACGGCCCGCCGCCCAAACTGCGCAGGGTCTTCCAGCACGGGCTCAAGCCCGCCGACGCCGACGACGAGGAGATCCCGAAGCTGCTGACCGCGGCGGGACTGAAGATCCTCGCCGACGGCGAAACGACCCTGCCGCAGACCGAGTGCATGGCGGACGGCACCCTCATCGATCTCCCCGCACGCTGGTTCGTCCTCGCCCGCGAGGGCACGGCCGGCTGAGCGCCGCACGCCGGAGCCGCGCACCAAGGCGTGTCCGGTCCTGGCCCGGGGGTTCCGCGACGCGTAGCGTGACGTCGTATGAAGATCCTCATCAGTGCCGACATGGAAGGCGCCACGGGGGTCACCTGGCCGGCCGACGTCCTGCCGGGGACACCGCAGTGGGAACGCTGCCGCGCGATGTTCACCTCGGACGTGGCCGCCGCCGCGCTCGGCTTCTTCGACGGCGGCGCGGAGCACGTACTCGTCAACGAGGCCCACTGGACCATGCGCAACCTGCTCCTCGAACAGCTCGACGAGCGGGTGGAGATGCTCACCGGGCGGCACAAGTCGCTGTCCATGGTCGAGGGCGTGCAGCACGGTGACGTCGACGGCATCGCGTTCGTCGGCTACCACGCGGGCGCCGGCATGGAGGGCGTCCTCGCCCACACCTACCTGGCCAACTCCGTCACCGGGGTGTGGCTGAACGGCGAGCGGGCCAGCGAGGGCCTGCTCAACGCGCACGTCGTCGCCGAGTTCGGGGTACCCGTCGTCCTCGTCACCGGCGACGACGTGGCCTGCGAGGACGCGCTCGGGTACGCGCCCGAGGCGCTCAAGGTCGCCGTCAAGGACCATGTGTCGCGGTACGCGGCCGTGTGCCGCACACCCGCCAGGACCGCCGCGGACATCCGCGCCGCCGCGAAAGAGGCAGCCTCCCTGGCGGTCCGTCGGAAACCCGTGCACGGCGGCCCGTTCACCATCACCCTGGAGTTCGACGCCGAGCACCTCGCCCCCGCCGCGACCGTCGTACCGGGCGTGGACCGGATCGGGGAGCGGAAGGTGGCGTACACCAGCGACACCATGTACGAGGGGATCCGTACCTTCAAGGCGGTCACCACGATCGTCTCGGCCGCGGTGGAGGAGCAGTATGGCTGACGAACAGGCACTGGACGAGGTCGTCCGGTTCACCTCCGACCTGATCCGGATCGACACCACCAACCGGGGCGGCGGCGACTGCCGGGAACGCCCGGCCGCCGAGTACGCGGCCGAGCAACTGGCCGGGGCGGGGCTGGAGCCGGTGCTGCTGGAACGGACCCCTGGGCGGACGAACGTCGTCGCCCGGATCGAGGGCACCGACCCGTCCGCCGACGCGCTGCTCGTCCACGGTCACCTGGACGTGGTGCCCGCCGAGGCCCGCGACTGGCGCGTCCACCCCTTCTCCGGCGAGGTCGGCGACGGTGTCGTGTGGGGACGCGGGGCCGTCGACATGAAGAACATGGACGCGATGATCCTCGCCGTGCTGCGCTCCTGGGCCCGGGAGGGCGTACGGCCCCGGCGGGACCTCGTGGTGGCCTTCACCGCCGACGAGGAGGCCAGCGCCGAGGACGGCGCCGGGTTCCTCGCCGACCGGCACCCCGGGCTGTTCGAGGGCTGTACGGAGGCAGTCGGCGAGTCGGGTGCGTTCACCTTCCACGACGGCGGCGGACGGCAGTTGTACCCCATCGCCGCCGGCGAGCGCGGCACCGCCTGGCTGAAACTCACCGCCCGGGGACGCGCCGGACACGGCTCCAAGGTCAACGAGGAGAACGCGGTGACCCGGCTCGCCGCCGCCGTCACCCGGATCGGCGAGCACGAGTGGCCGCTGCGGATGACCCCGACCGTACGCGCCGCCCTCACCGAACTCGCCGCCCTGTACGGCCTCGACGCGGGCCTGGACGACGTGGACCTGCTGCTGGAGAAGCTCGGCACGGCCGCGAAGCTCGTGGAGGCCACCGTCCGCAACAGCGCCAACCCGACGGTCCTGGAGGCCGGTTACAAGGTCAACGTGATTCCGGGCGAGGCGGTCGCCTACGTCGACGGCCGCTATCTGTTCGGCGGCGAGGACGAGTTCCGCGCCACCCTCGACCGGCTGACCGGGCCGGACGTGGACTGGGAGTTCCACCATCGCGAAGTCGCCCTCCAGGCGCCGGTGGACTCCCCGACCTACGCCCGGATGCGGGCCGCCGTCGAGGAGTTCGCGCCCGACGGGCACGTGGTGCCGTACTGCATGTCCGGCGGCACGGACGCCAAGCAGTTCTCACGGCTGGGCATCACCGGCTACGGATTCGCGCCGCTGAAGCTCCCCGAGGGCCTCGACTACCAGGCGCTGTTCCACGGCGTCGACGAGCGGGTCCCCGTCGAAGCCCTCCACTTCGGCGTCCGCGTCCTCGACCGCTTCCTGCGGTCGGCCTAGGTGATGGGGGACGGTGTGCGGACGCTCGCCTACGGTTCCTGGCCCTCGCCCATCGACGCGGCACTGGCCGCCGCCCACGACGGGCAGCCCGACTGGGTCGGCTGTGTCGGCGACGAGACCTGGTGGACGGAGCCCCGGCCCGGCGAAGGCGGCCGCCGCACGCTGATGAGACGGCGGGCGGACGGCCGTGAGGAGTCGGTGCTGCCCGCACCGTGGAACGTGCGCAGCCGGGTGATCGAATACGGTGGACAGCCGTGGGCCGGAGCGCTCGACGACGGACAACCCCTCGTGGTGTTCACCCACTTCGCCGACCAGCGCCTCTACCGGTACGAACCCGGCGCCGAGCCCCGCCCGCTGACCCCGGTGTCGCCGTTGGGCGGCGGACTGCGCTGGGCCGATCCCCAGTTGCTGCCGGAGCGGGGCGAAGTCTGGTGCGTCCTGGAGGAGTTCACCGGGGAGGGATCCGGCGACGTGCGCCGCGTGCCGGCCGCCGTGCCGCTCGACGGTTCCGCCGCCGAGGACCGGGACGCGGTCCGTGAACTCACCGGCGAACGGCACCGGTTCGTGACCGGGCCGCGGCTGTCGCCCGACGGACGGCATGCCGCCTGGCTGGCCTGGGACCATCCGCGGATGCCGTGGGACGGTACGGAGCTGCTGCGCGCCGAGGTCGGTACCGACGGCACGCTGCACACCGTACGCACGGTGGCCGGTGGGCCGGAGGAGTCCGTCGCGCAGTGCGAATGGTCGACGGACGGCGGTCTGCTGTATGCGAGCGACCGCAGCGGCTGGTGGAACCTGTACCGCGACGGTGACCCGCTGTGCCCCCGCGAGGAGGAGTTCGCCGGCCCGCTGTGGAAACTGGGGCAGCGCTGGTTCGCGCCGCTGGCGAGCGGGCTGATCGCCGTCGTCCACGGCCGCGGGTCGACCGCACTCGGGATACTGGATCCCGAGACCGGTGAGGTCGTCGACGCGGCCGGCCCCTGGACCGAGTTCGCGCCCACCCTCGCGGTCCGCGGGGACCGGGTGACGGCCGTCGGAGCCAGCCCGCGCAGCGCCTACGAAGTCGTCGAACTGGACGCCCGGACGGGCCACGCCCGGGTGATCGGCGCCCCGCACAGCGACTGCGTGGACCCCGCCCACTACCCCGAACCGCAGATCCGCACCTTCACCGGCCCCGACGGCCGCGAGGTGCACGCCCACATCTACCCGCCCCACCACCCCGGCTGCGTCGCCCCCGGCGGCGAACTGCCGCCGTACATCGTGTGGGCGCACGGCGGCCCCACGAGCCGGGCACCGCTCGTGCTCGACCTGGGCATCGCCTACTTCACCTCGCGCGGCATCGGCGTCGCCGAGGTCGACTACGGCGGCTCGACCGGATACGGCCGCGCGTACCGGGACCGGCTGCGCGAGCAGTGGGGCGTGGTCGACGTCGAGGACTGCGCGGCCGTCGCCCTCGCCCTCGCCGACGAGGGCACCGCCGACCGCGACCGGCTCGCGATCCGCGGCGGCAGCGCCGGCGGCTGGACCGCCGCCGCCTCGCTGACCACCACCGGCGTCTACGCCTGCGGCACCATCGTCTACCCCGTCCTCGACCTCACGACCTGGGCATCGGGGGAGACTCACGACTTCGAGTCGCGCTACCTGGAGACCCTGGTCGGACCGCTCGCCGAGGTGCCCGCACGGTACGCCGAACGGTCACCGGCCGAGCACGCCGACAAGATCACCGCTCCCTTCCTGCTGCTCCAGGGCCTGGACGACGTCATCTGCCCGCCCGCCCAGTGCGAACGCCTCCTCGCCCGGATCCGGGGACGCGGCGTGCCCCACGCCTACCTCGCCTTCGAGGGCGAGGGGCACGGCTTCCGGCGGGCTCAGACGCTGGTCAGGGCGCTGGAGGCGGAGCTGTCTCTGTACGCTCAGGTGTTCGGCCTGCACCCGGCCGGTGTCCCGACCCTGGAGCTCGTCACATGAAGCAGCTGGCCCGTCCCGCACGCCTCGCCCCCGGGGCGCGGGTGGCCGTCGTCGCCCCCAGCGGCCCGGTGCCCGAGGAACGGCTCCAGGCCGGGCTGGACGTGCTGCGCGGCTGGGACCTCGACCCGGTTCTCGCGCCGCACGTCCTCGACCGGCACCCGGAGCTCGGCTACCTGGCGGGCACGGACGCGGACCGCGCCGCCGACCTCCAGAACGCCTGGTGCGACCCGGCCGTCGACGCGGTGCTGTGCGCCCGGGGCGGATACGGGGTCCAGCGGATCGCCGACCTGCTCGACTGGGAGGCGATGCGGGCGGCCGGACCGAAGGTGTTCGTCGGCTTCAGCGACATCACCGCACTGCACGAGGCCTTCGCCACCCGGCTGGGGCTCGCCACGCTGCACGGCCCGATGGCGGCCGGCGTCGACTTCATCAAGAACACGCGGGCCCAGGAGCATCTGAAGGCCACCCTCTTCGCCCCGGAGACCGTCCGCACGATCCGCTCCGGTGGCCGCGCCCTGGTCCCCGGCCGGGCCCGGGGCGTCACCCTCGGCGGCTGCCTGTGCCTGCTCGCCGCGGAGCGCGGCACCCCGCACGCCCGGCCCTCGGCGCGCGGCGGGCTGCTGTGCCTGGAGGACGTGGGCGAGGAGACGTACCGCCTCGACCGCTACCTCACCCAGCTGCTGCGTGCCGGCTGGCTCGACGGGGTGCACGGGGTGCTGCTCGGGTCCTGGGAGCGGTGCGAGAGCCCCGAGAGGGTGCGCGCCCTGCTCGCCGACCGGCTCGGCGCCCTCGGTGGCGTCCCCGTCGTGGAGGAGTTCGGCTTCGGCCACTGCGAGGGGGCGCTGACGATCCCGTTCGGACTCGTCGCCGAACTCGACGCGGACGCAGGCACGTTGACGCTCGACGAACCCGCGCTGCGCTGACCGCGCGCGGGTTCCCCGTGTCCACGGGACGCCGGGCCGAGGGCGTCGTAGGCTGACGGGATGCCCCATGCCGTGTCCCGATATCTCGCCGAAGGCCCCCGCGTGGGGATACGGCACTTCACCTACGAGGACGCTCCGGAGTTCTCCGCCCGCGCCCGGGAGAGCAAGGACCTGCACCAACCCTGGCTGTTCCCGCCGAGCAGCGAAGAGGCGTACGAGGCGTACGCGGGGCGGCTGATCGAGGACCCGACGAAGGCCGGATTCCTGGTCTGCGAGAAGGACGACGGGGCCATCGCCGGCTTCATCAACATCAACAACATCGTCGGCGGCGGCTTCCAGTGCGGCGCCCTCGGCTACGGCGTCTTCGCCCACGCCGCCGGGCGCGGGCTGATGCGCGAGGGCCTCGACCTGGTGGTGGGCCACGCGTTCGGGCCGATGCGGCTGCACCGGCTGGAGATCAACGCGCAGCCGGGCAACACCGCGTCCATCGCCCTCGCCCGCGGCGCCGGCTTCCGCCTGGAGGGCTTCTCACCGAACATGATCTACATCGACGGGGCCTGGCGGGATCACGAACGGTGGGCGATCACCGCCGAGATGCGGGCTTGAAGTTGACCTTCATGGTGTCGAGGTCCGTGACGGTCGACCGCAGCCCGGTGAAGCCGTGGCCGAGACCGCGCAGCGCGGTCTCCGCCCGGTCCTCGGCGATCGCCGCCGCCATCTCCTCGCCGTCCGCCGCGTCCGAGACCACCACGTACCGCATGGAGAAGTGCTTGAGCGGCGACGGCTCGTACGACAGCGAGCCCTCCTCGGTGAACCGCATGCTCGTCATCCCGTGCTCGGCGGCCTCCGCCAGCAGCCGCGCCCGCGACTCCTCGGTCAGCCCGTCCCAGGTGCCCCGGACGATGACCCGGTAGGTGTGCTGCTCGCTCATCCGCCGTCGTGTCCCTTCGTATACGTGTCGCGTGTATGCATCGCGTGTATGCGATCTGTGCATACGATCCGCACCGAACGCCGACTGTATGCCGGAGGCGACGCGTCCCACGCGGAATTTCGTCCCGGCGAGCGCGGAGCGCGGCTCAGCCCGCCTGGTCCACGTACTCGAACACCGCTCCGTCCGGATGCATCGCGATCAGATTGTGGCCCACCGGTGTCGCGAGCGGGCCCGCGATGATCCGGGCGCCGAGGCCGGTGAGGACCCGGTGGGCCTCCTCGACGTCCTTCACGGCGATGGTCGCGGTCACCTTGCGCAGCAGCTCCAGTTCCGTCTCGGGACCGCTCATCAGCAGGAAGGAGCCGACGGCGGCGACCTGCACTCCGCCGCGGGCGAAACGCATCGCCGCGCCGCCGGTCAGGCGCTCGTAGAAGGGAATCGCGGTGTCGATGTCGTCGACGTAGATGCGCAGCGCGGCGCCCTGAATCTCCATGGGACGAGCCTAGTTGGCGGCGGGAACGGCGTACCGGGTTGTACCGGATCAGTCCATGGCCCCGCGCACGACGTCCCGGGTGCGGTCGATCACGGCCGCGACGGGACCCACCACCGCGTTCTTCAGGGTGGTGTCGGTGCCCGGGTGCGGCCGGGTCGGTGCGAGTGCCTCGGCCGCCCGCACCGCGCGGGCCAGGGTCTGAAGCCTGCCGCGGTCGGCGACGCGGTCGAAGTGCGCGAACTCGTACCGCTCCTCGTTCTCGGCGTGCGCCAGCACGTCCTGGCGCAGCGCCGCGAACCGGTCGAGGAACTCCGGCGAGTCGGGGTCGATGTCGTCCAGGGCGGAGAGGGCCTGCTTGGCCTTCTCCTCCTCCGCGATCCGGTCCTCGACGACCTGCTCGCCGCCGTCGACGTGCCGGCGGGCGAAGGGATGGACGACCTCTTCCTCGGCGGTCTCGTGCACCGCGAGGAGGCGGACGAGGTCATGCAAGTTCTGCCTCCGTTCCTCGCCCTTCGTATGCGCCACTTCGTCGAACAGGTGCCGGATCTGAGCGTGCTGCTCCTTGAGAAGCTCCACGACATCGGTGCGTTCGGCGGTCATCCTCGTCTCTTCCTCCTGACGGACCTGGCAAGGGGTGCGGGCCGGCGGGTACCCGGCGGTCGCGGGCTCACGCGCCGGTGCGGTGGTGTCCCGGACGGCGTTATCCGTACGTGTGTACGGGTACCCGCGAGGTATGGACCGCTTGGATCATCTGGAGCACCTGGACAAGGAACTGGTCGACGAGCTGGCGCAGGTGGCGCGCGAAACCGTGCGCGACGAGCTGCGCGAGCAGAGCCGCAAGCAGCGTCGCACGGCCATGCTGTACGCGGCGTCCGGCGCCGTCGCCCTGTACGCGGGCGGTGCGCTCGCGCTGGCCCTGGGCCTGGCCCTCGCCATCGGCCTGCCCGGCTGGGCGGCCGCGCTGATCACCGCCGCCATCCTGGGCGTCGTCGCGTATGTGCTGCGCGACGCGGCCCGCCCGAAGCACGGGGACCACGCGGCGGCTCCCGGTCACGCGCTCGGCGGCACCCCGCCCGTCGCACCTCCCGGGGGCCTCGGCATGCCGTACCCGCCGATGCCGCCCAATGCACCGGGTGCGCCGGCACCGGGCATGCGTGAGCCGGAGCCCCCGCGCCCCGACGACATCGACCCCGGGGGCCCGCACCACCGGGCCTGACCGGCACCCGCCGGCCGTCGGCCGGGCCCCTCAGCCGGGCCCGGCCCACTCTTCGTTCCCGCCGGTTCCCGGTCAGCTCCCCGTCAGCTGCGGCAGCACCTTCGTACGGTAGAAGTCGAAGAAGCCGCGCTGGTCGGGGCCGATCTGGTTGACGTACACCCGGTCGAACCCGGCGTCGGCGAACGCGGCCAGGGCCGAGACGTGTTCCTCGACGTCGTCTCCGCAGACCCGGCTCTCGCGGACCCTGTCCTCGGTGATCAGCGGCTGCAACTGCTCGAAGTGGCGCGGGGTGGGCAGGATCTGGCCCATCTCGCCGGGCAGCAACTCGTTGGCCCACAGTTCGCGCACCCGGCGGACGGCCTCGTCCCGGTCGGCGCCGTAGCAGACCTTCGTACCGCCGCTGACAAGATCGGTGCCCCCTCCGCCCTTGCGGAACTGGGTGACCATCTCCTCCTCCGGCATCATCGTGATGTAGCCGTCGCCCACCCGGGCCGCGAGCTGGGTGGCCTTGGGGCCAAAGCCGGAGATGTCGATCGGGACCGGTTCGTCGGGGACGGTGTAGAGGCGGGCGTTCTCCACGGTGTAGTGCGTGCCGTGGTGGTTGACCTCCTCGCCGGTGAACAGCCGGCGCATGACCTGGACGGCCTCCTCCAGCATCTCCAGCCGGATGTGCAGCGGCGGCCAGGCGTCGCCGAGGATGTGCTCGTTGAGGGCCTCGCCGGTGCCCACGCCGAGCCGGAACCGCCCGCCCGTCATCACCGCGCTGGTCGCCGCGGCCTGCGCCACCACCGCCGGGTGGATCCGCACGGTGGGGCAGGTCACCGCCGTCTCGATCGGCAGCGACACCGCCTCCGACAGCGCGCCGATCACCGACCAGACGAACGGACTCTGGCCCTGCGCGCCGTTCCACGGGTGGTAGTGGTCCGAGATCCACAGCGCCTGGAACCCGGCCTGTTCGGCCATGCGGGCCTGCTCCACGAGCTCGGCGGGACCGTGTTCCTCGGTCGCCAGGAAATAGCCGTATTCGGGCATGGGGGATACCTCCGCGACACGGGCGGTCGTGTCTGGTGAGACGGGGTCGGGTGGGGGTCGCGCCCCGGGTAACCGGACGCGGTCGGGGCGAAACGCTCCGCCGCCACGGCGTTTGGCGGCCCTGACCAGGGGGACGCGGTAGGCCTCGGACGAGCCACACCGCCGGAGGCGCACCGTGAGTCGACCCCGCATAGTGATCGTCGGTGCCGGCTTCGCCGGATACCGGGCCGCCCGCACCCTCTCCCGGCTGACCCGGCACCGCGCCCAGATCACCCTGCTGAACCCGACCGACTACTTCCTCTACCTGCCCCTGCTGCCCCAGGTCTCCGCCGGGATCCTGGAACCCCGCCGGGTCGCCGTCTCCCTCTCCGGCACCCTGCCCGGGGTGCGGCCGGTGCTCGGCGAGGCCGACGGCGTCGACCTGGACGAGCGCGCCGTGCACTACACCGACCCCGAGGGCGGCACCGGCACGCTGTCCTACGACCGTCTCGTCCTGGCCGTCGGCAGCGTCAACAAGCTGCTGCCCATCCCCGGCGTCGCCGAGCACGCGCACGGCTTCCGCGGGCTGCCCGAGGCGCTGTACCTGCGCGACCACGTCACCCGGCAGGTGGAGCTCGCCGCCGCGTCCGACGACCCCAAGGCCCGCGCCGCCCGGTGCACCTTCGTGGTGGTCGGTGCCGGGTACACCGGCACCGAAGTGGCCGCGCACATGCAGATGTTCACCGACCGGCTGGCACGCCGGCAGCCGCGGCGGCTGGGCATGCGGCCCCGCTGGATGCTGCTGGACATCGCGCCGCGCGTGATGCCGGAGATGGACGAACGTCTATCGCATACAGCCGACCGTGTACTGCGTGAGCGCGGTGTCGACGTACGCATGGGCACCTCCGTGAAGGAGGCCACCCACGACGGCGTCCTGCTCACCGACGGCGAGTTCGTCGAGACCCGCAGCCTCGTCTGGTGCGTCGGCGTCCGTCCCGATCCGCTCGTGGAGAGCACCGGACAGCCCCTGGAACGGGGACGCCTCCTCGTCGACCCGTACCTTCAGGTGCCGGGCAGGCCCGAGGTGTTCGCGTGCGGGGACGCGGCCGCCGTACCCGACCTCGGCGCCCCCGGGAAGTACACGCCGATGACGGCCCAGCACGCCTGGCGGCACGGCAAGACCGCCGCGCACAACGTGGCCGCGTCGCTCGGCCTCGGCGAGCGACGCCCCTACCGCCACCGCGACCTGGGCTTCGTCGTCGACCTGGGCGGCGTCAAGGCCGCCGCCAACCCGCTCGGCGTAGCGCTGTCCGGTCCGCTCGCCGGTGCCGTCACCCGCGGCTACCACCTGGCCGCGATGCCCGGCAACCGCGTCCGGGTCGCCGCCGACTGGCTCCTGGACGCCGTACTGCCGCGCCAGGGAGTCCAGTTGGGCCTCGTACGCTCCTGGTCCGTGCCGCTGGACACGGCCTCCCCGGAACTGGCGCGGGTACCCGGCGGACGCGAGCAGCCGGCCGGGACCGGACCGGGCGCGGCCCTGGCCGCGGACACCGGCGAGGAACCCGCGAAGAACCAGCCGGGCGGCGAGCCCGCCAAGAACCAGCCCGGCGGTGAACCCGCCAAGGACCGGCCCGGCGGAGAACCCGCGAAGAACCAGCCGGGCGGCGAACCCGCCGAGGACCGGCCCGGCTCCGGGCCCCCGGGCGATCACCCGGCCCCGGGCCCCGTCAAACGCACCGACATCCCGTCGGAAGGAGACTCATGAACAGCGCCGAACTCGTCGAACTCGGGCAGCAGCTGCGCGTGGACAGCGTGCGGGCCGCCGCGGCCGCGGGATCAGGGCATCCGACGTCCTCGATGTCCGCCGCGGACCTGATGGCGGTGCTGCTCGCCCGCCACCTCCGCTACGACTTCGAGCGCCCCGACCATCCCGGCAACGACCGCTTCGTACTCTCCAAGGGGCACGCCTCGCCCCTGCTGTACGCCGCCTACAAGGCGGCCGGCGCGATCGAGGACGGCGAACTGGCGACCTTCCGCAAGCTCGGCAGCAGGCTGGAGGGCCATCCCACCCCGCGGCGGCTGCCCTGGGTGGAGACCGCCACCGGCTCGCTCGGCCAGGGCCTGCCCGTCGGCGTCGGCATCGCGCTGGCCGGCAAGCGCCTGGAGCGCACCGGCTACCGGGTGTGGGTGCTGTGCGGCGACAGCGAACTCGCCGAGGGCTCCGTCTGGGAGGCCGCCGAGCACGCCGCGTACGAGCACCTCGACAACCTGACGGCGATCGTCGACGTCAACCGCCTCGGCCAGCGCGGCCCCACCCGCCACGGCCACGACCTCGACGCCTACGCCCGCCGCTTCCAGGCGTTCGGCTGGCACACCATCGAGACCGACGGCCACGACGTGGACGCCATCGACCGCGCCTTCGGCGAGGCGACCTCGACGACCGGACAGCCCACCGTGATCCTCGCCCGCACCCTCAAGGGCAAGGGCGTCGCCTCCGTCGAGGACCGCGAGGGCCTGCACGGCAAGCCGCTGCCGGACGCGGAGGAGGCGATCGCCGAACTGGGCGGTCCGCGCGACCTCGTCGTCCGGGTGCAGGAGCCGCCCGCCGCCCGCCTGCTGCACGCCGTACCCGACGGCTCCCGGGAACTCCCCACGTACGACAAGGGCGACAAGGTGGCCACCCGCAACGCCTTCGGTGCCGCCCTCGCGGCGCTCGGCACCGCCCGCGGTGACGTCGTCGCCCTGGACGGCGAGGTCGGCGACTCCACCCGCACCGAGCAGTTCGCCAAGGAGCACCCCGACCGGTTCTTCGAGTGCTACATCGCCGAACAGCAGCTCGTCGCCTCGGCCGTCGGCATGGCCGTACGCGGCCACGTGCCCTACGCCGCGACCTTCGCCGCCTTCCTCACCCGCGCTCACGACTTCGCGCGCATGGCCTCGATCAGCGGCGCGGGCATCAACCTCGTCGGATCCCACGCGGGCGTCGCGATCGGCCAGGACGGGCCCTCGCAGATGGGCCTGGAGGACCTGGCGATGTTCCGGGCGCTGTACGGCTCGACCGTGCTGTACCCGTGCGACGCCAACCAGACCGCCCAGCTGGTCGCGGCCATGGCCGACCTGGACGGCATCCGCTACCTGCGCACCTCCCGCGGCGAGACCCCGGTGATCTACGGCCCCGAGGAGCGGTTCCCCGTCGGCGGCAGCAAGGTGCTGCGCTCCTCCGGCGAGGACCGGCTGACCGTCGTCGCGGCCGGGGTGACCGTGCCCGAGGCGCTGGCCGCCGCCGACGCCCTCCAGGAGGAGGGCATCCGGATCCGGGTCGTCGACCTGTACTCGGTCAAGCCGGTGGACCGGGAGACGCTCAGGCTGGCCGCGGAGGAGACCGGCTGCCTGCTCACCGTCGAGGACCATCACGAGGAGGGCGGCCTCGGTGACGCCGTCCTCGACGCCTTCACCGACGGCAGGCCCGTACCCCGGCTGGTCCGGCTCGCCGTGCGCACGATGCCGGGCTCGGCCGCGCCCGACGAGCAGCTGAACGCCGCGGGCATCGACGCGACGGCGATCGCCGCGGCCGGGCGGCTGCTGGTGGGGGAGGCGGTCGTGCGATGACCGACGACGTGCGGACGGTACGGGCGGGCCGCCGCACGGTCGAGGTGCACCGCTCCGACAAGGTGCTCTTCCCCGGCGGGGACGGCGCGAAGGAGTACACCAAGGGTGACCTCGTCGAGTACTACCGCTCCGTCGCGCCGTTCATGCTGCCGCACCTGCGCGGCCGGCCGCTGATGCTGGAGCGGTATCCGGACGGCCTCGACGGCCCGAGGTTCATGCAGAAGAACACCCCGGACCACTACCCGGACTGGATCACCCGGGCCGAGGTCGCCAAGGAGGACGGCACCGTCACACACGTGGTCTGCGACGACACCGCCACCCTGGTCTTCCTCGCCGACCAGGCCTGCCTCACCCTGCACCGGTGGCTGTCCCGGACCGACCGCGGCCACGGCGCCGGCCACCCGGACCGGATGGTCCTCGACCTCGACCCCCCGGGCGACACGGCCGGTGACTTCGCGGCGGTACGGGAGGCGGCCCGCCTCCTCGGCGGCCTGCTGGACCACCTGCGGCTGCCCTCGGCGCTGATGACCACCGGCTCGCGCGGACTGCACGTCGTCGTGCCCCTGAGCGGCCGGCACGACTTCGACGAGGTCCGTGCCTTCGCCCGGGACGTCGCCGAGCTGCTGGCCGCCGAGCACCCCGACCGGCTCACCACCGCCGCCCGCAAGCAGGACCGCGGCGACCGGCTCTACCTGGACGTACAGCGCAACGCCTACGCCCAGACCGCCGTCGTGCCCTTCACCGTCCGCGCGCGGCCCGGCGCCCCCGTCGCCGTCCCCGTCTCCTGGGACCGGCTCGACGACCCCGGCCTCGGCCCGCGCCGCTGGACCATCGAGGACGCCGTCGGGCAGGCCCGCACCGACCCCTGGGCGGGCCTGCCCGGCCGCGGACGCGCTCTGGGCCCGGCCCGGCGCCGGCTCGACGCACTGCGTGGCTGATGCACATACCGCCCCTGCGCAGGCCCGACGGCCCGCGGGCGGCGACGCGTGCCCTGATCAATGTTTGGCCAACGTCCTTCCGGCCACACGGAGGGGAGAGGTGGCCATGTCGAACACAAAGAACACACCGGCTTCGCAGGGTTCACAGAAAAGCCGTGAATCGCAGGAACGCCAGAACACGCGGAAAACGCAGGAACCCCAGAACCCCCAGAACTCTCAGGAATCCCAGAACTCGCAGGAGCCGCAGGAGGACGCGGACCCGCACACGGCGGGCAAGAACCGGCCGAGCCCGATGGAGGTGCTGCGCCAGGCGCGCGCCCAGCTCGCGGAACTCACCGGTCTCGCACCCGAGCAGGTCACGTCCTTCGAACAGACCGAGGACGGCTGGGTGTTGGAGGTGGAGGTCCTGGAGATCGCCAGGGTTCCCGACACGATGAGCCTGATGGCGAGCTACCAGGTCGACCTCGACCCGCGGGGACAGCTCACCGGATACCGGCGCGTGCGCCGCTACGAGCGTGGGCGGGCCGACGCACACAGGCCCGGCGGCCGTTAGACCGCCCTCCCGCGACCACACCCGAAGACCGTCACGACCATGACACAGACAAGGAGGCGCGGTCGGCATGACCGTAGTCCCGGCACAGCAGTCCAGCGGCGGAGGCGGCAGCAGCGGCCTCTACGACGTACTGGAACTCGTCCTCGACCGGGGGCTCGTCATCGACGCATTCGTGCGGGTCTCGCTGGTCGGCATCGAGATCCTGAAGATCGACGTACGGGTTGTCGTCGCGAGCGTCGACACGTACCTGCGCTTCGCCGAGGCGTGCAACCGGCTCGACCTCGAGGCCGGCCCCCGCAAGAGCCCGGGGCTGCCCGACCTGGTCGGCGAGATCACCGAGTCCGGTGCCCGAGGCAAGTCCAAGGGGGCGCTGTCCGGCGCCGCCGAGACCATCTCGGACGCCTTCAAGCAGGCGCGCGACGAAGGTGAGGAACACGAGCCCAGGCCGCGGCCCCGCAAGAGCACGGCCGCCCGCAGGAAGGAGGAGCAGGAGTGAGCACATACGTCTACGCCATCACCGCGAGCTCTCACCCGTCGCTCCCCGACGGCATGGGCGGCGTGGGCGAGCCGCCGCAGCAGGTGCGGATCCTGAACGAGGGCGACCTGGCCGCGATCGTCAGCGACGCCCCCGAGGGGCTGCGCCCCAAGCGCCGCGACCTGCTCGCGCACCAGAACGTGCTCGCCGAGGCGGGCGCGGCCGGCTGCGTGCTGCCCATGCGGTTCGGCAGCGTCGCCCCGGACGACGGCACGGTCACCGGTGTGCTCGCCGAACGCGCCACGCACTACAACGAGCGACTCCAGGCACTGGACGGCAAGGTCGAGTACAACGTCAAGGCCACGCACGTGGAGGAAGCCGTCCTGCACCGCGTGATGGCCGAGAGCCCGGAGCTGCGCGCCCTCGCCGAGGCCAACCGTACGTCGGGCGGCGGCAGTTACGACGACAAGATCCGTCTCGGCGAGTTGGTGGCCGCCGCGGTCAAGGACAAGGAGGCCGAGGACGCCGCCGAGGTGCAGCGGCTGCTGGCGCCGTTCACCGACGCGGTGAGCGTGGGCCCCGATTCCACGGGCTGGCTGGTCAACGTGTCGTTCCTGGTGGACCGCGGCACCGCGGAGGACTTCGTGACCGCCGTGGAGCGGACCCGCAAGTCCCTCGCCCACCTCGAACTGCGCGTCAACGGGCCGCTGCCGCCGTACAGCTTCGTCGAGCCCGGCCCCGCCGAGCCCGCGGGCACCACGGTCGGCACGGACGCGGGAATGGAATAGCACCCCGCGTGCAGCGGAGGGAGTAGCGGATGGGACTGATCGGTGAAGTGCTGCTGGTGCCGTTCGCGCCGGTGCGCGGCAGCGCATGGGTGATCGAACAGGTGCTCCATGAAGCGGAGCGGATCTACTACGACCCCGCCACCGTACGGGCCGAACTCGCCCGCCTCGAGGAACAGCTGGAGGCGGGCGAGATCACCGAGGAGGAGTTCGACCTGCGCGAGGACGAGCTCCTCGACCGGCTGGAGCACGGGATGGGCTCCGGCGAGACGACCGGCAACGGGACGGGACTATGAACCGAACGGCACTGGGCCTCGCGATAGGGGCCGGATACCTCCTCGGACGTACCAAGAAGATGAAGATGGCCCTCGCGGTCGGCTCCCTGGTGGCCGGCAAGAAGCTGAACCTGGGCCCGCGGGCGCTCGCGGACCTGGCGAACCAGCAACTGCGGAACAACCCGCAGTTCAAGGAGATCGGCGACCAGCTGCGCGAGGACATGCGGGGCGTCGGCAAGGCGGCCTCGGGCGCCATGGCCGAACGGCAGATGAACGCGCTCGCCGACCGGCTGCACGGTCGCACGGCCCAGGTCCGCGACCAGCTCTCGGGCGTGGTCCCGGACACCGGCTCCGAGGACGCCGAGGACTCCCGGGACGAGGAGCCGGGGGAGGACGCCGAGGAGGCGCACGAGGAGCAGGACGAGCCGGAGGACCGGGACGCGGCGGCCGGGAACGAGTCCCGGGCGCCGAGGAAGCGGGCGGCCAAGAAGGCGCCGGCGAAGAAGGCGGCCCCCGCCGCGAAGAAGGCGGCGGCCAAGAACGCTCCGGCCAGGAAGGCCCCCGCCAAGAAGACGGCGAAGAAGACCCAGGCGGCCGGCAAGACGGCCGCGAGGAAGACGGCCGCGGCCGGCAACGCCACGCGGTCCCGGCAGCCGAAGGGCGGCGATGAAGGATGACCGAGAGCCTCGGATCCGCGACGTCCGCAGCGGGAAAGGCGGCGGGCGGAGCCACCGGCGCGGCGAAGGACACCCCCCTGGCGGACCTGGCCCACAGCGAGGCCGCCGACCGCCTCAAGGAGGAGGTCCAGGAATACCTGGAGGCTCAGGCCCAGCGCATGCTGGCCGGCATCGGCCGCAAGCTCGGCGAGACCACGGTCAAGCTCAACGACATCGCCGAAGGCAACAGCCCGGGCTTCGCCAAGCTGGCCCTCGAAGGCGGCCGCAAGCTCGCCGAGGGCAAGGGCCCGCTGCGCTCGGCGCTGGAGCTCGGCGGCTCCAGCATCAAGGAGAACGTCATGGGCAAGGTGAAGGGCCTGTTGGGCGGTGGCAAGGGCAAGCGCAAGGGCGGCGGCAACAAGCCCACCGTCATCGTCGAGTCCATCGACGTCGGCGTGCCGGTGCGCACCGCCTACGACCAGTGGACCCAATACCACGACTTCAGCACCTTCGCCAAGGGCGTGAAGAGCGCCAACCGTGCGGACGACACGAACTCCGACTGGCAGGGAAAGATCTGGTGGTCGAACCGGAGCTGGAAGGGCCACACGGTCGAGCAGATCCCCGATTACAAGATCCAGTGGACGTCGGAGGGTGCCAAGGGCACCAACAAGGGCGTCGTCACCTTCCACCGGCTCGACGACAACCTCACCCGCATCCTGCTGGTCATGGAGTACTACCCGAGCGGCTTCTTCGAGAAGACCGCCAACATCTGGCGTGCGCAGGGCCGCCGGGTCCGCCTCGACTTCAAGAACTTCGACCGCTACATCACCCTCAAGGGCGAGGCGGAGGACGGCTGGCGCGGCGAGATCCGCGACGGCGAGGTCGTCCGCAGCCACGAGGACGCCGTCGCCGAGGAGGAGGAAGAGCAGCAGGCGCCCGAGGAGGACGAGGAGGAGTACGAGAACGAGTACGAGGGCGAAGAGGGCGAAGAGGGCGAAGAGCAAGAGGCACCGTACGCCGAGGAAGAGAACGGTGAGTACGAGGAGGAGCCCGAGGAGGAGCCCGAGGAAGAGGGCTACGAGGAGGCCTACGAAGAGGAAGAGGAGCCCGAGTACGCGGAGCGCGGGAGCCGTCGATGACGACGCCCCGCCGGGTCCCCGAGCCCTACTACGGTCAGGGCGGGGGCGCCAACCTCGCCGACATCCTCGAGCGTGTGCTCGACAAGGGTGTCGTCATCGCGGGCGACATCAAGATCAACCTGCTCGACATCGAACTGCTCACCGTGAAACTGCGGCTCATCGTCTGCTCCGTCGACAAGGCGAAGGAGATGGGCATCGACTGGTGGGAGAGTGACCCAGCCCTCTCCACCAGCGCCCGCCGTGACCAACTCGCCCGTGAGAACGCCGAGTTGCGCGAACGGCTGACGCGTCTGGAGGAACTGGAGCTGGAGCCCGGGCCCAAGGCCAAGCCCCGCCGCGCACACAGGGAGGAATCATGACCGGACTGCGGTACGTGTACGCCGTCTGCCGCCCTCTCGGCGCGCCACTCCAGGCCCAGTTGACGGGCGTCGGGGGCGCCCCGCCCGCGCTGCTGCACCACCACGGACTGGTCGCGGTCGTCAGTACGGTCCCCGAGGCCGACTTCGCCGAGGGCGCCCTGCGCGTCCGCCTGGAGGACATGGACTGGCTGACCGCGACCGCTCGCGCCCATCAGGGCGTGGTCGACGCGCTCACCACCGTCACCACCCCGCTGCCGCTGCGCCTGGCCACCGTCTTCCGGGACGACAGCGGAGTACGGACGATGATGGAGGCCCGGGAGGCGGAGTTCCTGCGCACCCTCGACCGGCTGGAGGGCCGGGTGGAATGGGGGGTGAAGGTGTACGCCGACCTCGCCCCGGCCCAGCCGGAACAACCCGCTTCCAAACCCGCCTCGGGCCGTGACTATCTGCGGCAGCGACGCGCGCAGACCCGGTCGCACGAGGACACGTGGCAGAAAGCGGAATCGTTCGCGGAACACCTGCACAGTGCGCTTTCCGGATGGGCGGAGGATTCCCGTCTGCACGCCCCGCAGAATCCCGCGCTTTCCGGGGCCTCGGGGCGGAACGTGCTCAACGCGGCCTATCTCGTGCAGCGTGCGGATTCCGAGGAATTCGTGGAAATCGTGGACAGTGCGAAGGACGAGACACCCGGGCTGCGTGTGGAACTCACCGGCCCTTGGGCTCCCTACTCCTTCACCGGCGACAACCCGGCCGAGGCGCCGGAAGAGGGTGGGGAAGGCGCGTGACCGTCATAGAACGCCGCGAGGTCGCCCTGGTGGACCTGCTGGACCGGCTGCTGGCCGGCGGGGTGGTGATCACGGGTGACGTCACGCTGCGCATCGCGGACGTCGACCTCGTCCGCATCGACCTGAACGCTCTCATCAGCTCGGTGAACGCGCAGGTGCCGTCACCGTTCGAGGAGCCGTCATGACCGCGCGCCGACCACGCAACCATCTGGACCTCGAGCCCGACACGGTCGAGCGCGACCTGGTGAAACTCGTCCTGACCGTCGTGGAGCTGCTGCGGCAGCTGATGGAACGGCAGGCGCTGCGCCGCTTCGACGTGGGCGATCTGACCGAGGAGCAGGAGGAGCGGATCGGGCTCACCCTGATGCTCCTGGAGGACCGGATGGCCGAGCTGCGCGACCGCTACGGCCTGCGGCCCGAGGACCTGAATCTGGACCTCGGGCCGCTCGGACCTCTGCTGCCCCGGGAATGACGGCGCCCCCGGGGTCAGTTCACCACCTGTACCAGCGGCCCCTGCCGCCGCTCGCGGCGGTTCCGCGAACCAGGAAACCCAGCAGCCAGACGACGAGAACTGCCAGGGCGAGCCACCAGAGCAACTTCACCGCGAATCCGGCGCCGAAAAGAAGAAGCATCAGAAGCAGTACCAGCAGGATGGGAACCATAATGTGAACCTCCTGTATTCCGGGTTTCCCGGAATACGTGGATCAGGCTCATTTGCGGCACAGAATCTCTCCGTGCAGTACGGCGAACCAGCCGTCCTCCCGCTCGCCCCACTCCCGCCACGCCCGTGCCACCGCCGTGAGCTGCTCGGTGGTGGCGTGCCCGCCCGCGGTGGCGCGGTCGGCGTAGGCGGAGGCGACGGTGCGGTCCGCCCACAGCCCGCTCCACCAGGCCCGCTCCTCGGCCGTGGCGAAGGTCCAGGTGGCGGAGGTGGCCGTGATGTCCCTGAGCCCGGCGGCCAGCGCCCAGGACTTCAGCCGGCGTCCGGCGTCCGGCTCGCCGCCGTTCGCCCGGGCCACCCGCAGGTACAGCCGGCGCCAGTCGTCCAGGCCGGGCTCCGCCGGATACCAGGTCATCGCCGAGTAGTCCGAGTCGCGGACGGCGATGAAGCCGCCGGGCTTCGTGACCCGGCGCATCTCGCGCAGCGCCTGCACCGGGTCGCCGACGTGTTGCAGCACCTGGTGGGCGTGGACGACGCAGAACGTGTCGTCCGGGTATTCCAGGGCGTGCACGTCGGCGACGGCGAAATCGACGTTCGCCAGGCCCCGCCCGGCGGCCGTGGCCCGGGCCTGCTCCAGGATGCCCGGCGCGTGGTCGACGCCGGTGACGTGCCCGTCGGGGACCAGCGCCGCCAGGTCGGCGGTGATGGTCCCCGGGCCGCAGCCGATGTCCAGGATCCGCATGTGCGGTTTGAGCGAACCGAGCAGGTACGCCGCGGAGTTGGCGGCGGTCCGCCAGGTGTGCGAGCGCAGCACCGACTCGTGGTGCCCGTGCGTGTATACGGCGGTCTCCTGCGGTTTCGGCATCGCTGAACCCCCTGTGTCGTCGGTGGGATCACCGTACGCCCGCATGCCGCATCATGAGACCCGCGTTTTGGCATATGGACTGACAGGGCGTCAATTCCGGGGCAGCGGACGGTAGACCGTCAGTGCTTCCGGCAGCTTCTCCAGCGTCACCTCGCCCGACACCTCGGTGACTTCGCCGTCGTACGCCAGCGGCGTCCCCGGTTCCACCCCGGCCAGGCGCAGCCGGCCCACCTGCACCGCCGCATGCGCCGGGGAGCGGGTCAGCGGACCCGCCGCGGCGGCGGCGAGCAGGCGCAGCGCGGGCCTGCGGCTGCCGTGCACCACCCGGACGTCCAGCAGCCCGTCCGCCAGGTCGGCACGGCGGCCGGGCGCCAGGCCCCGGCGGTGGTAGACGCCGTTGCCGACGAACAGCAGCCACAGCGGGCGGGTCCTGCCGCCCACCTCCACCGCCAGCGGATGCCGGTCGGCGCGCAGCACACGCGCCGCCCCGAGCACCCCGGCCGACCAGCCGCCGATCCGGCCCGACCAGCGCTCCCGCTCGCGCACCAGCTCCGGGTACACGCCCAGGCTGAGGGTGTTGAGGAAGACGCCCTCACGGTCGCGGGCGCGGAACCGGCCGACGTCCACCCGCACCGCCTCGCCCTGCCGGACGGCCCCGGCGAGGTCCCGTACGTCCTCCACGCCGAGGTCGTAGGCGAAGTGGTTGAGCGTGCCGCCCGGCAGCACCGCGAGCGGCAGGCCGTGCCGCAGGGCGACCCCGGCGGCCGAGTTCACCGTGCCGTCGCCGCCGCACACCCCGAGCACCCGGGCCCGCGCCGCCGCCTTCTCCAGTTCGGTCCGCACCTCGCCCGGTGCGCACTCCACGACCTCCGCCCCGGGCAGGGCGTCCCGCAGGGCGCGGGCCCGGTCGGCGGTGCCCGAGCCGTTGTTGGCGACGACCACCAGACCGTCGCCCGTTTCCAGGGCCGGCGCCTCGGCACGGGGCCGGGCCGGCGGGCTGCTCTGCGCCCGGGTCGGCACCAGGCCCCGGACCGCGTACGCGGCGCCCGCGCCGAGAGCGGCGCCGGCGAGGACGTCGCTCGGGAAGTGGACACCGGTGTAGACCCGGGACATGGCGACGGAGAACGCCAGCGGCGCCACCACCGCGCCCCAGCCGGGCGACTCCAGTGCCACCCCGGTGGCGAACGCGGCCGCCGACGCGGAGTGACCCGACGGGAAGGACGTGGTGATCGGCTGCCGCTTCAGCTGCCGCACCAGCGGCACCGGGTCCAGTGCCGGCCGCGGGCGGCGCACCGAGCGCTTGCCGAGGGTGTTGATGGTCAGGGAGGCCAGGCTCAGGGAGGCCAGGCCCCGGGCGGCGGCCCGGCGGGCGCGCGGGGTGCGGACGGCGGCCATGGCGGCGGCGGTCGCGAACCACAGCACTCCGTGGTTGGCGCTGCGGCTCAGCCGCGGCAGCACCCGCTCGGCGCCGGGCCAGTGCCGCTCGGCGGCCACCTCGAACAGCCGGCAGTCCAGCGCGAGCAGCTTGTCGCGCAGGACGTGCCGGCCGGGCAGGGGAACGGTGAGGTCGACGTCTGGGCTCATGTGGGTCCGGATACCCTGAAGTGGCCGTTTCTTGTCGGCCCACGGTGCGCCGGCGACCGTCCGACGCGGACGGACCCCGACGCGGACGGACCTCGACGCGGAAGGGCCACGACGCGGAAGGACCCCTGTATGCGCCTGCTCCTCATCCGGCACGGCCAGACCCCGTCCAACGCCGGTTTCCTGCTGGACACCGCCGTACCCGGCCCGGGGCTGACCGAGCTCGGCGAGCGGCAGGCCGCCGCCCTCCCCGAGGCCCTCGCGGGCGAGGACATCGAGGCCGTCTACGCCTCCACCCTCGTCCGCACCCGGCTCACGGCCGCCCCGCTGGCCGCCGCCCACGGCCTCGAGGTGATCGTCCGGGACGGCATCCGCGAGGTGTCCGCGGGCGACCTGGAGATGCTGCCCGGCCACTCGGAGCGGGGCGAGCTGTACATGCGCACGGTGTTCGCGTGGGCGGCCGGGGACACCGCGCCGCGCATACCGGGCGGGGAGAGCGGCGCCGAGGCGCTGGCCCGGTACGACGCCGTCGTCGCCGAGGCCGCGGACAGCGGTGCCGGCACCGTCGCCCTGGTCAGCCACGGCGCGGCCATCCGGATGTGGACCGCCGCCCGCGCGGACAACGTCGACGTGCCCTTCGCCGCCGCCCGTCCCCTGGACAACACCGGCGTGGTGGTGCTGGAGGGCTCCCCGTCCGACGGCTGGAAGGCACTGACCTGGCAGGGCGCGGTCGTGGCCCCGGCGGGGGAGAGCGGACCGGCCGGACAGCCCCTCGACGCGGCCGGATAAGCGTTTGCCCCAGGTCGCGGGCGCCCCGCAGAATGCCTGCCCATGGGACACCTGGAAGCCGCGCACCTCGAATACCACCTCCCCGACGGGAGGACCCTGCTCGGGGACGTGTCCTTCCGGGTCGGCGAAGGCGCCGCCGTCGCCCTGGTCGGTCCCAACGGCGCCGGCAAGACCACCCTGCTCCGGCTGATCGCCGGCGAGCTGAAGCCGCACGGCGGCACGGTCACCGTCAGCGGCGGCCTGGGCGTCATGCGTCAGTTCGTGGGCTCCGTACGGGACGAGACGACCGTCCGTGACCTGCTGGTCTCCGTGGCCCCGCCCCGCATCCGGGAAGCCGCGCGGGCCGTCGACAGGGCCGAGCACGCCGTGATGACCGTCGACGACGAGGCCGCCCAGCTGGCCTACGCGCAGGCCCTCGCCGACTGGGCCGAAGCACGCGGGTACGAGGCGGAGACGCTGTGGGACATGTGCACCACGGCCGCGCTCGGCATGCCCTACGAGCGGGCGCAGTGGCGGCAGGTGCGGACCCTGTCCGGCGGCGAGCAGAAACGGCTGGTCCTGGAGGCGCTGCTGCGCGGCACCGACGAGGTGCTGCTGCTGGACGAGCCGGACAACTACCTGGACGTACCCGGCAAGCGCTGGCTGGAGGAACGGCTGAAGGAGACCCGCAAGACGGTCCTGTTCGTCTCCCACGACCGTGAACTGCTCGCCCGCGCCGCCGGGAAGATCGTCTCCGTGGAGCCCGGACCGGCCGGCGCCGACGCCTGGGTGCACGGCGGCGGCTTCGCCACCTACCACGAGGCCCGCCGCGAACGTTTCGCCCGCTTCGAGGAGCTGCGCCGCCGCTGGGACGAGAAGCACGCCCAGCTGAAGAAGCTCGTCCTCAACCTCCGCCAGGCGGCCTCCATCAGCCACGAGCTGGCCTCCCGCTACCAGGCGGCGCAGACCAGACTGCGCAAGTTCGAGGAGGCCGGGCCGCCGCCCGAGCCGCCGCGCGAGCAGGACATCCGCATGCGCCTGAAGGGCGGCCGCACCGGCGTACGGGCCGTCACCTGCGAGGACCTCGAACTGACCGGCCTGATGAAACCGTTCGACCTGGAGGTCTTCTACGGCGAACGGGTCGCCGTCCTCGGCTCCAACGGCTCCGGCAAGTCGCACTTCCTGCGCCTGCTCGCCGGCGACGACGTCGCCCACACGGGGGAGTGGAGGCTGGGGGCGCGGGTCGTCCCCGGACACTTCGCGCAGACGCACGCCCACCCGGAGCTGGAAGGCCGCACCCTGCTCGACATCCTGTGGAAGGAACACTCCCAGGACCGGGGCGCGGCCATGTCCCGGCTGCGCCGCTACGAACTCACCCAGCAGGCCGAGCAGCCCTTCGACCGGCTCTCCGGCGGCCAGCAGGCCCGCTTCCAGATCCTCCTGCTGGAACTGGCCGGCGTCACCGCGCTGCTCCTGGACGAGCCGACCGACAACCTGGACCTGGAGTCCGCCGAAGCCCTCCAGGAGGGCCTGGAGGCTTTCGACGGCACCGTCCTCGCGGTCACCCACGACCGCTGGTTCGCCCGCTCCTTCGACCGCTTCCTGGTCTTCGGCAGCGACGGCCGGGTGCGTGAGACACCCGAGCCGGTGTGGGACGAGCGCAGGGTGGAGCGGGCCCGGTAGCCCGTCACCTCCAGCGCAGCAGCGTGCCCAGGCCGCCCGCCGGAGTGTCGTCCCCCGTGCCCTCCAGCACCGCCGCCAGGGACAGCGCGGCGGCGTCCGTCGTCACGGCGGAGCGGAGCAGCGCGTCGTCGGCGCGCGCGGACCAGGAGTTCTGCTCGCCGAGGATCTGCAACTCGGTACGGCGCACCGCCAGCTGGTCGGGGTCCTCGCCGATCCACACCTCGCGGTGGGCGTCGGGCCCGTCCGGCCGGATCAGCAGCTCCTCCAGACGGTGCTCGCGGGCGGCCTCCACCAGCTCGGGCACGCCCTCGGCGGCGCGGACGCGGCCCTGGCCGTCCGGGGCGCGCGCGGCACGGAACCGGTCCAGCTCCGCCTCGATCCGGTGGTGCACGTGGTCGGTGCGCACCCGCTCCACCTCGTCGTCCAGCAGCCTGCTGCCGGTGCCGTGCTCGGACTCCACCACATGCTCGTGCAGCCGCTTCGGCAGCCGCTCGCGCACCTCGCGCCGCTCCCGCTCGGCACCGACGAGGATCAGCAGGTCAGCCCCTGTCTCGTCCTGGCAGACGGCGAGCGCATCGGCGATCTCCGCCGCGTTGTGCTCCCAGGTGTTCTCCACCTTCAGCTGGAAGTGCCGCTCCGACCAGTCGGCGCTGGACGTGCGGTGGATCGGATGCTGCCGGCCGACGACAGCGCCCGCCTTCCGCCGGCCCAGCGCGCTGCGCAGTTCGAAGTCGGCGCCGCGGCGGTCGATGTACGACACGATCGCCAGCGGGTCCTCCCCGGCCAGGTCCAGCAGCGGGGCCACCCGCGGCAGCGGTGCCCACACCGCCCGGTCGCCCGGCGGGGCGTGCGCCAGCACCGGGTCGAGGGCCACTTCGCCGCGCCGCGCGAACACGGCCCTGCCGTGCGGATCGGGGGAGTGGCCCAGCGCTTCGATCGCCTCCTCCACCGCCCGGGACGTGGCGTCGTCCGAGCCCTGCTCCCTCAGCTCGCGCCCCATCGCCTGGGCGGTCAGGCGCAGCTCGTGCGGCGTGTCCTCCGTGCGCCGGGAGGTGTCGACGTACACGGAGGCCCAGGGGCCGGACTGTTCGTACAGTGGATTGAGAAACGCGAGATCCATGGCTCCCTCCCGGATGCCGCTCGGGGGTACTGCGTCCGGGGCGGGTACCCGTACCGCATGAACGAACACGACGAGCGGGACATCACGATGACCGGAGTCGACCCCAGCCGCCTGGACGATCAGCAGCTCATGAAGGAGCTGGAGACGATCCACCGCACGCGCCACGACACCCTGCTGTACGGCTCGAACGACGCGCTGCGGGCCCACAACGAACGCATGGCCCAGCTCGAGGGCGAGTATCTGCGCCGCAATCCGCGCCGTCTGGTCGCCGCGGGCCGCACCCGGGAGGGCGCCCGGGAACGCAGCTGCGCGGAGACGGCGACGCCCGACGGCTCCGGCACCTGAAGAAGGGGCTCCCCGCGCGGGGAGCCCCAAAAGGATGTCTGACGGCCACGGCGCAGCCCGTACGCCGCGCCGGCTCCGCCGGTCCGCCGTCAGCAGCGCAGCGGAGGCCGGCCCCAGTGCCGGTGGGCCGCGATCGAGGCCACGAACGCCCTCACGAAATCCGTGTGCGCGGTACCGGGAGCGGTGTCCGTGACCACGCCCCGGTCGCTGATCATGTGGTGGAACTCCGTCGACAGCCTCAGACCCTCCGGCTCGAGCGCCGACAGGATCCCGACGCCCGACCCGAGCGCGCCGATCGGCTTGCCGTGCCGGTAGGCGGAGCGGACGAAACGCACCGCGTCCGGATCGCCGGTGACCGCGGGGGTGCCGGTGGGCCCGCCGGGGAGCAGGACGGCGTCATACAGGACGGAAGCGACCGTGGACAATGAGCGGTCGACTGTATACGATCGCCCGTCCGCCCCCGTCACCGGTTCCTCCGTCGCCGCCAGCGCCTCCACGTTCGCCCCCTCGGCCACCAGCGCCTCGCGCACCGACCCCAGCTGTCCGGCGTCCACACCGTCGGCGACCAGCACGGCCACCTGCCGGGTCCGGATCGAACCGTCGCCGCGCAGCGCCTCCAGGCTCAGCGCGGGCGAGACCTGCTTGACCTGCGCCGCCCCCTCGGCCGACGGCTCGGGCAACCCGATACCGCGCGCCACCTGCGCCGCCAATCCGCCGTCCACCCTGGCCAGCTGCTCGACCGTACGCGCCCGCACCGCGCGCGCGTCGACCTTGCCCAGCTCGAACCGGAACGCGGCGACGATGTGCTGCTTCTCCCAGTCGGACATGCTGTGCCAGAACAACGCGGGCTGACTGTAGTGGTCCTGGAAACTGGGGCTGCGCCGGCGGATCGTCGCGCCGTCCACCCGCTCGGTGTAGTGCGTGAACGCCGACCCGCCGGCCCCGACGTGCGCGGGGCAGCCGCCGCCGAGGGAGTTCGGGAAGTAGTTCGTGCCCTGGTGGATCGCGCCCTGGTGGTAGCCGTCGCGGTGGTTGGTGCGCACCGGCGCCACCGGCCGGTTCACCGGGATCTGCGTGAAGTTGGGGCCGCCCAGCCGGATCAGCTGCGTGTCCAGGTAGGAGAAGTTCCTCGCCTGGAGCAGCGGATCGTTGGTGAAGTCGATGCCGGGCACCACGTTCGCCGTGTGGAAGGCGACCTGCTCGGTCTCCGCGAAGAAGTTCTCCGGATTGCGGTCCAGCACCATCCGGCCGATCGGCCGGACCGGCACCTGCTCCTCCGGAATGACCTTCGTCGCGTCCAGCAGATCGAAGTCGAACGCGAACTCGTCCTCCTCCGGCACCAGTTGGACACCCAGCTCCCACTCCGGGTACTCGCCCGCCTCGATCGCGAGCCACAGGTCCCGCCGGTTGAAGTCCGGATCGCGGCCCTGGCACTCCTGCGCCTCGTCCCACACCAGCGAATGCGCGCCCAGCTTCGGTTTCCAGTGGAACTTCACGAACGTCCCGCGCCCCTCGGCGTCGACGAACCGGAAGGTGTGCACGCCGAAGCCCTGCATCATCCGGAAGCTGCGCGGGATCGCCCGGTCCGACATCAGCCACATGATCGCGTGCAGCGTCTCCGGCTGCAGCGACACGAAGTCCCACAGGGTGTCGTGCGCCGACGCGCCCGTCGGGATGTCGTTGTGCGGCTCCGGCTTCACCGCGTGCACGAAGTCCGGGAACTTGATGCCGTCCTGGATGAAGAAGACCGGGAAGTTGTTCCCCACCAGGTCGTAATTGCCCTCGGACGTATAGAACTTCGTGGCGAAGCCCCGCACGTCCCGCACCGTGTCCGCCGACCCCCTCGGGCCCTGCACGGTGGAGAACCGCACGAACACCGGCGTCCGCACGGACGGGTCCTGGAGGAACGCCGCCCGCGTGAACTGAGCGCAGGACTCGTACGGTTCGAAATACCCGTACGCGCCCGCACCGCGCGCGTGCACCACCCGTTCCGGGATCCGCTCGTGGTCGAAGTGGGTGAGCTTCTCCCGGAAGTGGAAGTCCTCCATCAGGGTCGGCCCGCGCTCGCCCACCGTCAGCGAGTCGTCGGTGTGGTCGACGTCGACGCCCTGGTCGGTGGTGAGCGGACCCGACGCCGGATCCTCGGCGTGGAACGCCTCGCGCTGCCGCTGCTTGCCGTCGGAAGGGGTACCCATCAGCCGGCCTCCCCGGCGAACACATGCAGGAACGCGTCGCAGAACGCCTTCAGGTCGTCCGGCTTGCGGCTGGTGATCAGCTGGTTGGAGCCGGCGTCGCAGATCTTCACCTGCTCGTCCACCCAGGTGCCGCCCGCGTTCCGGATGTCCGTCCGCAGGCTCGGCCATGAGGTGAGCGTCCGGCCGCGTACGACATCCGCCTCGACCAGCGTCCACGGGGCGTGGCAGATCGCGGCGACCGGACGGCTCTGGTCGAAGAAGTCCTTCACGAACGCGACGGCCTTCTCGTCCATCCTCAGGAAGTCCGGATTGGCCACCCCGCCGGGCAGGACGAGCGCCCCGAACGAACCGGCCGACGTCTCGCCCACCACCTCGTCCACGGGGAACGTGTCCCCCTTGTCCAGATGATTGAATGCCTGAATCTTCCCGGACTTCGTCGACACCAGCACCGGTTCGTGCCCGGCCTCCGAAGCCGCCTTCCACGGCTCGGTCAGCTCGACCTGCTCGACCCCCTCGGGAGCCACCAGGAACGCGATGCGCATGGCTGGCCTCCTTTCCGTATACGCGATTGCAACGCCTCAGCTTTCGTCGGCCGCATGCCACCGGGCCGCGTCGTCCTCGACGTGCTTCTTCTTCGTCCGGCCCGCCCGCCGGCAGCGCAGCAGCTCCTCGCCGTACGGCAGGAGCACACACGCGCCGATCGCGACGCCGACGGCGGCCAGATAGCCGGGCGACAGCGGCCGCCGGCGCCGCACCGGACGCCACGCGCCCGGATCGCCCCGGCCGCCGCGCAGCAACGACCGCACCTGGTCGGCGTGCAGGCACATCAGGGCGCTCAGCGCACCGAACGGCAGCGCCTCCAGAAAACTGTGGATGTGCTGCTCGACCGGCTTGACCTCACGATCGCTGTCCACCGCCGTCCGCACGTCCCACAGCGCCGTCGCCTCATGCACGGCGGCCGCCCCGAGCTGCACCGACAGCAGCAGCGGGTTGACCTCGTAGCGCAGCGTCAGCGCGATCGGCAGACCCACCTCGGCCATCATCAGCGAATGGATCAGGGACTCCTTCGTCCCGGCCGTGTCCTCGATACGGGTGCGCCGGTGCATCACCCAGTCGGCCAGACCCGGTACGAACCAGCCGGGCAGCAGCCCGTACAGCAGGTACCGGGTGGTGGCGTCACCGACATCGACGGTGACGCCCGTGGCGGCGATCTCCGCCGCCTGGCCCCGGCTCATCCGCGGCCCACCAACGCCTCGGCCAGCTCCTGCACAGTGGTGAAGTGCCCCTGACGCGGCAGCCGCGACACCGCCTCGATCATGGCGTCCGGCGCGTTCTTGCGACGCAGGATCCGCGCCAGGTCGGCCGGCCCCGCCGGGAACGCGCTGCGCCCCAGAATCCGGGCCAGCTCGAACCGGACCGTCTCCAACGTGGCCCCGGAACGTCCCGGCGCCACCGGGCCGCCCCACACCTCCGGGTCGTCCTCGGCGGTCGGCTCCGGGTCGTGCCACTCCTCCGTGCGCGTCGGGTGCCCGGACCGGAGCAGGCCCTGGAGCTCGTGTTTCATCTCGTCGTCCCGGTGGACGCTCAGCCGGTCACTGCCTCGCTGCATGTCTCCCTCCAGATCTTCGGGGGTCCGCACCGCGTACCCGGGGACCGCACACCGACACGGGATCCACGGGGTGAAAACGCGCCGGAAACGCAGCCGCCGCTACTTCCCGTCGTGCCCCGGCAGGAACTCCTGCACCTTCGCCATGAAACCCTGCTTGATCATCGACCCGCGGTCCGCGTCGCCCTTCAGGATCGACTCGGCCGTCGCCTCCATCTGCTCCCAGGAGGCGTGCGGCGGAATCGGCGGCACCGCGGGGTCGGTGAGGAACTCCACCACCGAAGGCCCGTCCGCCTCCAGCGCCGCGCGCCAGCCCGCCTCCACGTCCTGAGGCTTCTCCACCCGGATCCCGGTCAGCCCCAGAGAACGCGCGAACGCGGCGTACTGCACGTCCGGCAGCTCCTGCGAGGGCAGGAAGGACGGAGCGCCCTCCATCGCGCGCATCTCCCAGGTGACCTGGTTGAGGTCCTGGTTGTTCCACACCGCGAACACCAGCCGCGGATCCGTCCACCGGTCCCGGTACTTCGCCGCGGTGATCACCTCCGCCAGCCCGTTCATCTGCATCGCACCGTCACCGACCAGCGCGAACACCGGCCGGTCCGGATGCGCGAACTTCGCGCCGATCGCGTACGGCACCCCGGCGCCCATCGTCGCCAGCGTCCCGGACAGCGAACCCCGCATGCCCGGCCGCATGGTGATGTGCCGCGCGTACCAGTTGGCCACCGAACCGGAGTCCGAGGTGATGATCGAGTTCTGGGGCAGCAGCGGGTCCAGCGCCCGCGCCACGTACTCCGGGTTGATCGGGTCGGCCGACAGATGCGCCCGCCGCTCCATCGTCTCGTGCCAGCGCCGCACGTTCGCGGACACCGTGTCGAACCACTCCCGGTCCTCGGGCCGGCCCCCGCGGTCGGTCTCCAGCAGCGGGATCAGCCGCTGAAGGGTCGCCCTCGCGTCGCCGACGAGATTCACCTCGTACGGATAGCGCATCCCGACCATGTGCGGATCGAGATCGATCTGCACGCCCCGAGCCTTGCCGAACTCCGGCATGAACTGCGTGTACGGGAACGACGAGCCGATGGTCAGCAGCGTGTCGCAGTCCCGCATCAGCTCGTACGACGGGCGCGTGCCCAGCAGGCCGATCGAACCGGTGACGTACGGCAGCTCGTCGCTGAGCACGTCCTTGCCCAGCAGCGCCTTGGCGACGCCCGCGCCGAGCAGCTCCGCGATCCGCTGCACCTCCGCGACCGCCCCGGCGGCGCCCTGGCCGATCAGGATGGCCGGCTTGTCACCGGCGTTCAGGATCTCCGCGGCCCTGCGCAGCGCGTCGTCGGTCGGGATCGCCGTCGACTCGCTCATGCCCAGGCTGGAGGGCACCATCTTGAACTCGTGCGTGGGCGCCGAGTAGTCCAGTTCCTGCACGTCACCCGGGATGATGACGGCCGTCGGGCAGCGCCGGGCGTACGCGGTGCGGATCGCCCGGTCCAGCACGTTCGGCAGCTGCTCGGGAACGGTCACCGTCTCCAGGAAGTCGGAGGCCACGTCCTTGAACAGCGTGTGCAGGTCGACCTCCTGCTGGTAGGAGCCGCCCATCGCGGACCGGTGCGTCTGACCGACGATCGCCAGCACCGGCACATGGTCCAGCTTCGCGTCGTACAGCCCGTTCAGGAGATGGATGGCACCCGGCCCCGAAGTCGCCGCGCACACCCCGAGACGCCCGGAGAACTTGGCGTAGCCGACCGCCTGGAAGGCGGACATCTCCTCGTGCCGGGACTGGATGAACCGCGGCTGGTCATCGGCCCGTCCCCAGGCCGCGAGGAGGCCGTTGATCCCGTCGCCGGGATAGCCGAAGACCTGCTCCACACCCCACTCGCGCAGCCGCGCGAGGATGTGGTCGGAGACCTTGGTGCTCATGGAGACAACCTCCAGGTGGTGAGGAAGCGGACGATCCGGTCAGCGGTTTCCGAGTCACCCCCCGGGCATGCGGAAAACCTCGCCGGCGGGTCGTCGGACGGGTGTTTGCCCCCTCGGGCCGGGGGCAGGCGCAGCAGCACAGTGCTTCGGACAGGAGGCACACCCCCGTGGGAGCGGCGAAGCGTCGCCATGGGTGCGTCTGTCCGGGACCGGATGCGCTCCCACGGTGACCGTCGAACCCAGCACTCCAGGGGAGTTGCGACGCACCATGCCGAACCGAGCGAGCACGAAGCACCACCCCCACGACGACGCCCCCGACACCACGGACGCCTTCCGCCACCTCACCGGCCTCGCGCCCGGAGTCGAACGCGACGCCCTGCGCGAGGAGATCGTCGAGGCCTGGCTGCCCATGGCCGAACGGATAGCGGGACGGTTCCGCAGCCGCGGCGAGAGCTACGAGGACCTGCGGCAGGTCGCCGCCCTCGGCCTGGTCAAGGCCGTCGACCGGTACGACCCCGAACGCGGCAACGCCTTCGAGAGCTACGCCGTGCCCACCGTCACCGGCGAGATCAAGCGGCACTTCCGCGATCACATGTGGACCCTGCACGTGCCCCGCCGGGTCCAGGACCTGCGCAACCGGGTCCGGTTCGCCTCCCAGGACCTCTCCCAGACCATCCCCGGCCGCCGTCCCACCGTCGCGGAGATCGCCCAGCACGCCAACATGACCGAGGAGGACGTCCGGGTCGGCCTGGAGGCACTGGAGAGCTTCTCCGCGCTGTCCCTGGACGCCGAACTGCCGGGCAGCGACGACGGCTACTCCCTCAGCGACGCCCTCGGCGCCGCCGACCCCGCGCTCGACACCGTCGTCGACCGCGAGGCCGTCAAGCCCCGGCTGGCCGCCCTGCCCGAACGCGAGCGGGCCATCCTGTACATGCGGTTCTTCGGCGACATGACCCAGAGCCGGATCGCCGAGCAGATGGGCATCTCCCAGATGCACGTCTCCCGGCTGATCAGCCGCTGCTGCGACCGGCTGCGCGAGCAGGTGATGAGGGACGTGGCGTAGGACGGCGCCGGGCCTGCGGTGAAACCCGCCGGACCGAAACCAGCCGGGGAGCCGGATCACCCGGAAGGCCCCCGGGCGTCCCGCCAATGGGCTCCGGCCGCGCGCGGCGCGCGGTGCGGCGGGCTGTGATGGCAGGCAAGGACGCGCAGGCCGCGCTCGTCGCAGCCGCCGTCGCAGCCGTCGTTCCGAGGAGCCCGTACCATGCGCCGCACCGCACGCGCCCTGTCCGTCGCCGCCCTGGCCGCGGCCGCGTTCGCCGTCGCGCCGGACGCGTACGCGAAGCCCGTCCCCGCGTCCTGCGGCGCGCTCACCGGCGCCGACGGCCGGTCGGCCGGGACCGCCGACCGCGGGACCACCCGAATAGACTCCGGCGACGCCGACGGGGGCGGTGCGGATGCGGTCGGGCCTGATGCCGTCGCACCTGATGCCGTCAGGCCTGATGCCGTTGCGCCTGATGCCGTCGGTCCGACCAGCGCCGCTCCGCATACCACCGGTCCGAGCGCCAAGCCCTGCGGGACCGGGCGGGACGAGGGCGGCCGGGATGACGGCGCGTGGGACGCCGGTGGGCAGGGCGCCGGTCGGCAGGAGGGCGATCGGCACGAGGGCGATCGGCAGGAGGGCGGCGGACAGGACACCGGAGACTCGGACACCGCAGGACCGGACACCGGTGGTCGGGACGACGCCGGCCACGACTGCGCCGAGTCCCGAGACGACCCCTCCTGCGCCCCGCCCACCGTCCAGCACGGCGCGCACGCGGGCGCGGGCGGCACCTTCGACGTGTCCGTGCCCGCGCTGGTGGCCGGCGCGGTGCTGATCGCGGCGGCGGGCGCGGGTGCGGTGTACCGGATGCGCGGGCTCACCTCTGGGTACCCGTGGCACTGGAGAGTCCCCGGAGCATCACGACACAGCGATGGCCCGTAACGGGGCCGGGACGGGGCCAGGACACGACCGGACACGGCACACGGACAGCGCGGAGGCGGACATGCGGCGGACGGACCCGGAAGACGACGGCTCCGTCCGTTCCGACCCGGGCACCGGCGGCCGGAACGCCGGTGCCCACAACCCCCAAAGCCACAGCCCCCAAGGCCGCAGCCCCGAAAGCCACGCCCCCGAAGGCCACGGCCCGGTGCGCTACGGCCCGGCCCTGCCCGGCGACGGACTGCCCGTCCTGCCCGAACTGTCCGCCGTGCTCGCCGCCGCCGCGGGCCGCGCCGAGGGCCAGCCGGCCGGCGGCGGCCCGGCACTGCTGGAGGCGGCGTGCGGCTACTGGACGCGGCGCGGCCTTCCCACGCAGCCCGGCCAGGCGGCGGCCGGCCCCGGCGCGCCGTCGCTGCTGCTCGCGCTGACCGCCGCGCAGGGCGGCGACGTTCTCGTGCCCCGGCCCTGCGCCGCCTGGTGGGCACCGTACGCGCGCCTGCTCGGCAGGCCCGCCTTCCACGTCGCCACCCCCGCCGAGTCCGGCGGTGTGCCCGACCCGTACGCGCTGCTGGAGACCGTACGCCGCGTCCGTGCCGAAGGCGGCGACCCGCGGCTGCTCGTGCTCTCCGTCGCCGACGACCCCACCGCCACCGTCGCACCGCCCGAACTGCTGCACGAGACCCTTGAGGCCGCCGTCGGTGAGGGACTGCACCTGGTCAGCGACGAGACCTGGCGCGACACCCTGCACGCCGCGCACGACACCGTGCTGCTCAGCCCGGCCGAGATGCTGCCCGACCACGTCAGCGTCGTCACCGACCTCGCCGGCTCCCTGCTGCCGCCCGGCTGGCCCGCGGCCGTCGCCCGCTTCCCCGCCTCGGACACCGGAGCGGGGCTCCACGCGCGCGTGCTCGACGTCCTCACCGCGCTGGGCGCGAGCGTCGCCGGGCCGGTCGCGGCCGCCGCCGGGTACGCGCTGGACGAACCCGAGCCCGTCACCGAACGCCGCGCCGCCGCCGTACGGCTGCACGCGCGCGTGGCCGCCGCCGCGCACGCCGCCGTCACCGCCGCGGGCGCCCTGGCCCGGCCGCCCCAGGCCGGCCGGCACCTGTACGCCGATCTCGAACCGCTGCGCGCCGCGCTCGCCGCGCAAGGCGTCGGCGACGCGCAGGAACTGGAGGACTTCCTCACCGCCCGGCTCGGCATGCCCGCTCCCGGCGGCCATCGCTTCGGCGACGACCTGGCGGCACTGCGCGTGCGCCTCGCCACCGGGCCGCTGCTGGGCGGCACGGACGAGGAACGCACGGAATGCCTCACGGCACCCGCGCCGTTGGAACTGCCACACGTGCAACGCGCGTTGATCTCCTTGAGGTCGGTCTTCGACGATCTCCGCGACGACGCCCAGCGATGGGAGCCTCCTCGATGACGCAGCAGTCCGAGTCGACCACCACCACCGCCGTCCCCACCGCCACCACCGCCACCACGGAAGCCGACCACCCGACGGCCACGTCCCCCCTCACACCTCCCTGCCCCCCGCTCGCCGCGCCCCGTCCCCTGGGCGAGACCCGGGTGTGGCCGCGGACCTTCCACGACCGGCTGACCGCTCCGCTGCCCGGCCTCAAGGCCATCGCCCGCTTCGCCCGCGAAGGTGCCGTGCGCCCCGGCAAGGAGGGCCTCGCCGACATCCCCCGGCTGCCCTACGCCCCCGGTCCGCCGCCGCGCGTGGACGCCCGCACCGTCGCCGTCACCTGGGCGGGCCACGCCAGTTGGGTGGTGTCCATCGGCGGGCTGACCGTCCTGACCGACCCCGTCTGGTCCCGCCGCATCCTCGGTACCCCCGCCCGCATCACGCCCGTGGGCGTCGCCTGGGAGGAACTGCCGCGCATCGACGCGGTCGTCATCAGCCACAACCACTACGACCATCTGGACGCCCCCACCCTGCGCCGACTCCCGCGCGACACGCCCGTGTTCGTGCCCGCCGGCCTCGGCAGCTGGTTCCGCCGCCGCAAGTTCACCGCCATCACCGAACTGGACTGGTGGGAGGCGGCCGAACTGACCGGTGTCCGCTTCGACTTCGTGCCCGCCCACCACTGGTCCAAGCGCACCCTCACCGACACCTGCCACAGCCTGTGGGGCGGCTGGGTCCTCAGCTCCGCCGACGGACAGCGCGTCCACTTCGCCGGCGACACCGGGTACGGCCACTGGTTCTCCCGCATAGGCCGCCGCTACCCCGGCATAGACCTCGCCCTGCTGCCCATCGGCGCCTACGATCCGCGCTGGTGGCTCAGCGACGTCCACTGCGACCCGGAGGAGGCGGTGCAGGCCGCCCTGGACCTGGGCGCGCGGCGCATGGCCCCCATGCACTGGGGCACCTTCGTCCTGTCGGCGGAGCCGGTCCTGGAACCGCTCACGCGCGTACACGCGGCCTGGGAGAAGGCGGGACTGGACCGGGAGGACCTGTGGGACCTGCCGGTGGGAGGCTCACGGATCCTTCCGTGACGGCCCGTCGAACCCGCGGGCCGTGAGCGCCCGTCGGCCCCTCAGGCCTTGACGGCCCGGCGGGCCCTGCGCCACACACTCGGCGTCGCGCCGACCAGCACGGTCAGCGCGACCGCCGCGACCACACCCTCCCACGGGCGGGGGAACAGCGACCCGCCGAGGATCCCGATCACCTGGTACGTCGCCGCCCAGGCCAGGCACGCGGGCAGATTGCCCCGTGCGAACCGTCCGAGCGGCCACTCGGCCATCAGACAGGCCAGCATCACCGGTATCCGCCCGGCCGGCACCAGCCGGGACAGCACCAGCACCGCCACATTGTGCTCGGCGAGCTTCTCCTGCGCCTGCGTCAGCCGGTCCTCCGGCGCCCGCGCCCGGATCGCCGCCAGCCACCGCGACCCGTTCCTCGACCCCATTCCGCGCCGCCCCAGCCAGTACAGCGCCGCGTCCCCGAGGAACGCCGCCAGCGACGCCGTCACGAACACCAGCGCCAGCGAGAACGGCGCCGTCTGATGGAACGCCACCACCGCGGCGGAACTCACCAGCGCCCCCGTCGGCACCACGGGCACCAGCGCCCCGATCAGCACCAGCAGGAACAACGACGGATACCCGACGGCCTGCTGGGTCGACTCGGCCGGCACGACCGTGACCACGGCGGCGAGCCGTATCACCGGGCGACCTCCAGGCGCACGCTCTCCCCGTGCCCGAGCCGGTGCACCATCACCTCCGGCGCGTGCAGGGCCGCCCGCCGCACGAACTCGTCACCCGGCGCGTGGAACTCGTGCGGGCGCACCGCGTCCATGCCGATCGGCCAGTACGTCCCGTAGTGCACCGGCACCGCGGCCCGCGGCGCCAGCCCGGCCAGCGCGCGCGCCGCCCGCCCCGCGTCCAGGTGCCCCTCACCGAGATGCGGGCCCCAGCCGCCCACCGGCAGCAGTGCCACGTCCACCGGCCCGACCTCCTCGGCCATCGACTCGAACAGGCCCGTGTCCCCCGCGAAGTACGTCCGCGCCTCACCCTGGACGACATACCCGAGCGCGGGGGAGCGATGCGGACCCACCGGCAGCCGCCGCCCGTCGTGCCGCGCGGACACCGCCCGCACCACCAGCGGACCCACTTCCACCCGGTCCCCGGGCACCACCTCGGTGATCCGCAGCCCCTCGAGCCGGCGCAGCCCCGGCACCGCATGGGGCGCGCCCCGGGGCACGAGCAGGCGCGTGCCCGGCGCGAGCCGCGCCAGCGACGGCACATGCAGATGGTCGGCGTGCAGATGCGACACCAGCACCACGTCCGCGTGCCACGCCCCCGGCGGCGGCAGCGCACCCCGGCGCCGGCGCAGATGCGCGAGCCGGCGGGCGAACAGGGGATCGGTGAGCACGCGCGTGTCCGAGTCCTCGACCGTGCAGGTGGCATGGCCCCACCAGGTGATCTCCACCGGCACCGCTTTGCCTCCTTCGCGCGACTCCCCGAAGCCTACGGGCAGGAGTAGGGTCGGCGGGAAAACCCGGAGGTGAGGGGGGACGCCATGGGACAGCTACGGGTTGCCTCCGGCAGGGCCGCGCTGGTACGGGTCACCGCGATCGCCAGCCTGACTCCCCTGGAGGAGCTGGAGATCGACCCCTTCCTCGTCGACTCCCGCAGCCAGCACGCGATGTGCGCCCGCTGGGCCGCCGAGCACGGCTACGTCGTCGCCCGCGAACTCCTCGTACGACGGCTGCGCCACGACCACGCGGCGCTCTGGGACGGCGTCCGCCCCGGACTCGACCTGTTCGTCGCCCCCAGCCGCCGCGTCCTGGAGTCCGCGCTGTCCTCCGTCGAGGAGTTCACCGCCGAAGCGAGCCGGCGCGGAGTGCGCGTGGAGACCGTCGGACGGGCCGAACCCCGCTACGACGCGCAGATGAAGGCACAGGTGCACCGCCGGCTGTCGATGCCGACCGCCGGCTACGACGGCCGGTAACCGCGCGCGGCGGTCGCCCGGCCCGTATGACAGGGTGGGGGACCGAACGCCCGCGGCGGCCGCGGGCCGAGGACGTCAAAGGGGTGCGGGGCGTGCGTGGCGGGCGGTGGCGGCGGATCGCCGGTCAGATCGGGCGGAGCATCGCGGTGTGGGCGGTCTCCACCTTCACCATGCTCGTTCTCGCCGGCCTGCTGCCCGACTTCCAGCTCCAGTCCACCGACGGCGACAGCACGACCCGTATCGCCGTCACCGCCGCGTTCGGCGCCGGCGCCTTCGGTGTCCTGTCGGCCGTCGTCTGGCCCCTCCTCGTACGGCTGCTGCTGCTCGTGCCCGCGCTCGTCCTCGGCCTGCTGGTGTTCTTCCTCAACGGCTCGCTGCTGCTGCTCGCCCTGCGGATCAACCCCTCCGGCGACAGCGAGGCCGCACCCGAGACCGCCGTCATCGTCGCCGCCGTGATGTCCGCGGTCGCCTCCGCGACCGGCGCCGCCCTCACCGTCCGCGACGACGAGGCCTACCGGCGCAGGCTCCACCGGCTCGCCGACCGCCGCCGAAGAACCCGCCCGCCCTGCCCGGCCGGCCCCGGCACCGTCTTCGTCCAGCTCGACGGCGTCGGCCACGACGTCCTCTGCGACGCCGTCGCCAAGGGCGTGATGCCCACCGTCGGCCGCTGGCTCGCCGCCGGCGACGGCGCGCGGCCCACCCACCGGCTCACCCCCTGGCACACCGACTGGTCCAGCCAGACCGGCGCCAGCCAGCTCGGCATCCTGCACGGCAGCACCTACGACGTCCCCGCCTTCCGCTGGTACGAGAAGGACCGCGGCGAGGTGATGGTATGCAATCGACCGACGAGTGCCGCCGAACTGCAACGCCGCGCGACATCGCATACAGGCGACGGCGGACTGCTCACCGTCGACGGCGCCAGCCGCGGCAACCTCTTCAGCGGCGGCGCCGACGAACAGGCCCTCGTGCTGTCCATCGCCACCCGCCGCCGCGGCCGTGAGAACCGCTCGCGGGCCGGCTACTTCGCGTACTTCTCCGACCCCGCCAACGCCGTCCGCACCGCCCTGTCCTTCATCGCCGAGGTCGCCCGCGAGATCGGCCAGTCCACCCACGCCAGGATGCGCAAGCAGCGGCCGCGCGTGGGCCGCGGCGGCCTCTACCCGTTCGTGCGCGCCTTCGCCACCGTCGTCGAACGGGACGTCGTCGTCACCGCCGTCATGGGCGACATGCTCGCCGGCCGCACCGCCGTCTACGCCGACCTCGTCGCCTACGACGAGGTCGCCCACCACTCCGGGCCGCGCAGCCGGGACGCCGAGAAGGTCCTGGCCCGGCTGGACCGCTCCCTCGCCCTGATCGAGAACGTCGCCGAACACGCCCCCCGCCCCTACCGGATCGTCGTCCTGTCCGACCACGGACAGAGCCCCGGTGAAACCTTCCGCGCCCGCTACGGCCTCACCCTCGCCGACCTCGTCCGCGCCGGCTGCGGCCTGCCCGTCCCGCGCAAGGCCGAACGCACCCACAGCGGCGCCGAGGCCCGCGCCGCCGTCCGCGCCGCCCTGCGCCGCCCGGCCGAGACCCGCGGCGAACGCAACCGCCCCGCCCGCCACTCGGAGCCGATCGTGCTGGCCTCCGGCAACCTCGGTCTGATCTCCTTCCCGGACGTCCCGCACCGCATGACCAAGGAGGAGATCGACGCCCGCCACCCCGCCCTGCTCGCCACCCTCGCCAACCATCCCGGCATCGGCTTCCTGCTGGTCCGCAGCGCAGAACACGACGGCGTGGTGCTCGGCGCGTACGGCGCGGAGATCCCCCTCGGGCGACTCGACGACGAACCCGGCCCGCTGGCCGTCTTCGGCCCCGGCGCCGCCGACGCCGTCCGCCGCACCCACTCCTTCCCGCACACCGCCGACATCATGGTCAACTCCTTCCACGACCCCGCCGACGGCGAAGTCCTCGCCTTCGAGGAGCAGATCGGCTCCCACGGCGGCCTCGGCGGCACCCAGGCCCGCCCGTTCCTGCTGTCCCCGCTCGCCCTGTCCCCGCCCGTCGACGACGGGGAGCGGATCACCGGCGCCGAGCAGGTGCACCGCGTCCTGCGCCGCTGGCTGCGCGAGTCCAACGGACCCGAGGTGCCGGTCACGGACGCCGAAGCGCAGACGGAGCGGAACAGCAGGGCCGCCTGAGCACCGCTCGCCGTTCACCCGGGGTGAACGGGGTCCTGCGGGTACGACGGGCCGGAATGTGATCGGATGGGGGCGACGCACCCGGACAACGGATCCCGGACCCGGGATCACACGCGAAAGGACACACCGTGGCAACCACGCGCACCGCACACACCGTCTGGGAAGGCAACCTGCTCGAGGGCAACGGCGTCGTCACCTTCGACTCCTCCGGCATCGGCCAGCAGCCGGTGTCGTGGCCGTCGCGCGCCGAACAGGCGAACGGCAAGACCAGCCCCGAGGAGCTGATCGCCGCCGCCCACTCCAGCTGCTTCTCCATGGCGCTGTCGCACGGCCTGACCGGCGCCGGCACCCCGCCCACCAAGCTCGTCACCTCCGCCGACGTCACCTTCCAGCCGGGCGAGGGCATCACCGGCATCCACCTCACCGTCGAGGGCACCGTTCCCGGCCTCGACAACGACGCGTTCGTCGCCGCCGCCGAGGACGCCAAGAAGAACTGCCCCGTCAGTCAGGCCCTCACCGGCACCACCATCACCCTGACGGCGAAGCTCGCCTGACTCCTGCCCCTGGACCTGTGCCGCGCCCCGCGACCGGGGCGCGGCACCGTCTTGTCCGCGCCCCCGGGGGTACCCGCCATTGACAACGGCCCACTCGCATCCTGTGCTGGGAAGGCGGAACGAGCCGGCGCCCTGGCGGAAGGGGAGAGCAGATGGCACGCGCGGTGGGAATCGATCTCGGAACCACGAACTCGGTGGTGGCCGTCCTGGAAGGCGGTGAGCCCACCGTCGTCGCCAACGCCGAGGGCGCGCGGACCACACCGTCGGTCGTCGCCTTCGCCAAGAACGGCGAGGTACTCGTCGGCGAGGTCGCCAAACGGCAGGCCGTCACCAACGTCGAACGCACCGCCCGCTCGGTGAAACGGCACATGGGCGACCCCGACTGGCGCTTCCCCGAACAGGGCTCCGTCGACGGCACCCGCTACCGCGCCCAGGAACTGTCGGCGCGGGTGCTCCAGAAACTCAAGCGGGACGCGGAGGCCTACCTCGGCGAGGACGTCACCGACGCGGTGATCACCGTACCGGCGTACTTCGACGACGCCCAGCGGCAGGCCACCAAGGAGGCCGGGGAGATCGCCGGCCTGAAGGTCCTCAGGATCATCAACGAGCCGACGGCCGCCGCCCTCGCCTACGGCCTCGACCGCGGCGAGGAGCAGACCGTCCTCGTCTTCGACCTCGGCGGCGGCACCTTCGACGTCTCCCTCCTGGAGATCGGCGACGGCGTCATCGAGGTGAAGGCCACCAACGGCGACACCCACCTCGGCGGCGACGACTGGGACCAGCGGATCGTCGAACACCTCGCCGGGCGGTTCAAGGGGCAGTACGGCATCGACCTCACCGGCGACAAGATGGCCGTGCAGCGACTGCGCGAGGCCGCCGAGAAAGCCAAGATCGAACTGTCGTCGTCCTCCGAGACCGGCATCAACCTGCCCTACATCACCGCCTCCGCCGAGGGCCCGTTGCACCTGGAGGAGAAACTGACACGGGCTCAGTTCCAGGAGCTGACCGCCGACCTGCTCGACCGGTGCAGGACCCCCTTCCACCAGGCCGTCACGGACGCCGGCGTCCAACTGTCCGCGATCGACCACGTCATCCTCGTCGGCGGCTCCACCCGTATGCCCGCGGTCACCGACCTCGTCAAGGAACTCACCGGCAAGGACCCGCACAAGGGCGTCAACCCCGACGAGGTGGTCGCCGTCGGCGCCACCCTCCAGGCGGGCGTCATCCGCGGCGACGTCAAGGACGTACTCCTCCTCGACGTCACCCCGCTGTCCCTGGGCATCGAGACCAAGGGCGGCATCATGACCAAACTGATCGAACGCAACACCACGATCCCCACCCGCCGTTCGGAGATCTTCACCACCGCGACCGACAACCAGCCCTCGGTCGGCATCCAGGTCTACCAGGGCGAACGCGAGATCGCCGCCTACAACAAGAAGCTCGGCGTCTTCGACCTCAGCGGCCTGCCGCCCGCCCCGCGCGGCGTCCCCCAGATCGAGGTCGCCTTCGACATCGACGCCAACGGGATCATGCACGTCTCCGCCAAGGACCTCGCCACCGGCCGCGAACAGAAGATGACCGTCACCGGAGGCTCGGCCCTGCCCAAGGACGACATCGACCGCATGATGCGCGAGGCCGAACAGTACGCCGAGGAGGACCGCAAGCGCCGCGAGGCCGCCGAGACCCGCAACCAGGCCGAACAACTCGTCTACCAGACCGAGAAGTTCCTGCGCGACAACGGCGACAGGATCCCGGCCGACACCAAACCCGAGGTCGAGTCGGCGTGCGCGGACGTCAGAAGCCTGCTGGAACAGAACGCCGAAACCGGTGCCCTGCGCACCGGCGTCGAGAAACTCGCCACCGTCAGCCAGAAGATGGGGCAGGCCATGTACGCCCAGGCCCAGCAGACCCCCACGGACACCGCCGAACAGCACACCGCACACCAGGACGACGACGGCGTGGTGGACGCGGAGATCGTCGACGACGACAAGAACACCAAGGGCGGAGCGGCCTAGGCTGAGGACTGGGCTCAGGGCCGGGTTCAGGGCTTGCGGGCCACCCCCGCGTACACCGGCACGATGCCCTCCGCCTGGGCCACCACGTCCTCGGGCTCCGGCCGCCAGCCGGTGACCGGGATGACCCCGGGGCCCAGCAGCTCCAGCCCCTCGAAGAAACGGGAGAACTCGGCGAGGGCGCGCGGGTGGAACGGGGTGCCGTTGCGGCGGAACAAGCCGGCGGCCTTCTCGATGGCCGCCGGGTTCAGATCCGGAGTGACCTGGGACAGAATCAGGTAGCTGCCGGGAGCGAGGGCGTCGACGTACCGTTTGAGCAAACCGTGCACGTCGTCCCCGTCGACCGCGTCACCCAGATAGTGCGTCAGCGCGACCAGCGACAGCGCGACGGGCCGGGAGAAGTCCAGGGACTCGGCGGCCAGCCGCAGGATGGTGTCGGGCTCGCGAGCGTCCGCGTGCACATAATCGGTGCGGCCCTCGGCGGAGCCGCGCAGCAACGCCTGGGCGTGCCGCAGCACGATCGGGTCGTTGTCCGCGTACACGACCCTGGACTCCGGAGCCACTCGCTGGGCCACCTGGTGCAGGTTCGGCTCCGTGGGAATACCGGTACCGATGTCGAGGAACTGCCGCACCCCCGCCTCGGCCACCGCACGGGTCGCCCGCTGCATGAACCGGCGGTTGGCGCGCGCCCCGCGCACCACGGTGCCGTCCACGGCGAGGATCTTCCGCGCCAGTTCCTCGTCCACCGGGTAGTTGTCCTTGCCGCCCAGCCACCAGTCGTACACACGAGCCGGATGGGGCCGGCTGGTGTCGATGCGCGGGACTGCGGCGTCGGATCCGGTCATGCGGTGTGTGCTCCTCGGCGTGAGTCGGCTGAGTCCGCTGAATCGGCTGAGCCGGAGGGGGCTGTGTGGATCGGTCGGACGGTGCGCGGTGACGGGGCCGGATTCGGGACGCGTGATGCGGGATGCGGGATGCGGGATCAGTACGTCGCACGGCACTCCTGAAGGATCTTCCGGGTCCGTTGTACCGATGCGGCGCGCGCCGTCATGTGGTCGAGGACCTCCAGGTGCGCGGAGACCTCCTTGCGGGAGTCCAGGTACAGGGCGCCGGTCAGATACTCGGTGTAGACCATGTCCGGCAACTCCGGTTCGGCGAAACGGAACAGCGAGAACGGCGCGTACGTCCCCGGGTGCGGCCCGTTCGCGAACTCGGCGACCTGGATCGTGACGCGGTCGCGCTCGGCGTACTCCAGCAGCTTGTCCAACTGGTCCCGCATCACCTCGGCGTGCGCGCTCACCGGCCGCCGCAGCACCGTCTCATCCATGATCACCCACAGGTGCGGCGGATCCTCCCGCTCCAACAACCCCTGCCGGGCCATCCGCAGCGACACATGGCGCTCGATCGTCTCCGGCCCCGTCTGGCCGATCGTGCCCGCCTCCATCACCGCACGCGCGTACGCCTCCGTCTGCACCAGACCGGGCACGAAGTGCGGCTCGTAGCAGCGGATGACCTGGGCGGCACCCTCCAGGCTCACGTACATGCTGAACCAGTCCGGCAGCACGTCATGGAACCGCTGCCACCAGCCGGGCTGGTTCGCCTCCTCGGCCAGCGTCACGAACGCCGTGGCCTCCTCCTCGGCCACACCGTACGTCGCGAGCAGCACCTGCACGTACGGGATCTTCAGCGCGACCTCGGCCATCTCCATCCGCCGCACGGTCGCCGACGCCACCCGCAGCACCCGGGCCGCCTCGTCACGCCCCAGCCCGGCCGCCTCCCGCAGCTCCTGCAATCGCTTGCCGAGCACCACCTGGCCCACGGTGGGCGCAGCCCGCCGCTCACTCACGCCACGCCTCCCCTACGCGCCCAAGTACGCGAGCAGTGTGCCATGCGAGACGGGCTCGCACACCTGGTCGACGCCGAAAGGGACCTCACAACTCCGGTCAACCGAGCAGCGAGTGCAAGTACTTGGCCGTCGCCGGATCCGCCGGCAGGAACGTCTCGATCGCCAGCTCGGCGACCGTCACGTCCATCGGTGTGTTGAAGGTGGAGATCGAGGACACGAAGGACAGGACCCGGCCCTCGTGCTCGATCCGCATCGGCAGCGCGAAGTACGCCACCGGCTCGGCTGGTTCGTCCGCGTGCCCCGCCTCGGGCACCGGATAGGCGGCCACCTCCTCGTACAGCGCGCGCAGCGCGTCCGAGCGGTGCAGCGCGATCTGCCGCTCCATCTGGGCCAGCAGATGCCCGCGCCACTCCCTCAGGTTACGGATACGCGGCGCCAGCCCCTCCGGATGCAGAGTCAGCCGCATCGCGTTCGGCGCCGGCACCAGCAGCGACTCCGGTACGCCCTCCAGCAGCATCGCGATGCCCCGGTTGGCGGCGACGACCGTGTACGTCGCGTCGACCACCAGCGCCGGATACGGCTCATAACCCGTGATCAGCCGCTCCATTCCGTCCCTCAGCGCGTCCAACCCCGGGTCGTTCAAAGGGGTTTCGGGATAGTGCGGGGCGTAACCGGCCGCCAGCAGCAGCGCGTTGCGCTCCCGCACCGGCACGTCCAGGTGCTCGGCCAGCCGCAGCACCATCTCCTCGCTCGGCCGCGACCGGCCCGTCTCCACGAAGCTGATGTGCCGGGCGGAGGAGTCGGCACGCAGCGCCAGCTCCAGCTGACTGATCCGCCGCCGCTCCCGCCAGGCCCGCAGCAGCGGCCCAACTCCCTTGTCGGCGGGGAGCACGGCGGTCGCGGTGCCGGACACGGCAGGGGGCCCGGCCGGGGCGGTGGGACGACGCGAGGACGCAATGGTCATACGTACGACCGTAGTCGACGAGCATGCGCATGAACGACCCCCGGAAGCTGTCCTGGGAGGCCACGGCGGTGTACCGGGCCAGAGTCCGCGGCTGCCTCCTCGGCGGAGCACTCGGCGACGCCCTCGGCTACCCCGTCGAGTTCAGCTCCCTGAACGCCATCCGCGCCGCACACGGCCCGCGCGGCGTGACCGGACTCCTCCCCGACACCGACGGCGTCACCGGCCGCATCAGCGACGACACCCAGATGACCCTCTTCACCGTCGAGGGCATCCGGCAGGCCGTCGAACGCGAACGGCTCAAGGGCATCGGCGGCGGCTGGACCCACCTGCTGCGCCGCGCCTACGCACGCTGGCTGGAGACCCAGCTCGAACCCGGCCCCGGCGGCCCGTACGACGGCTCCCGCGGCGGCCTCGTCACCGAACCCTGGCTGTACGCCCGGCGCGCCCCCGGCAACGCCTGCCTGTCCGGACTCGCCCAGGACTTCGTGCCCGAGCCCTGGGCGGAACTCGGCCCGCCCGGACCCGTCAACCCCGACTCCAAGGGCTGCGGCGCCGTCATGCGCTCGGCACCCTTCGGCCTCACCCGCGCCGACGCCGGCAGCGCCTTCGGCCTCGCCGCCCGCTGCGCCCAGATGACCCACGGCCACCCCACCGGCTACTACGCGGCCGGCGCGCTCGCCGCGATCGTGTCCCACATCGTCGCCGGGGACTCCGTCGAGGGCGCCGTCCTGCGCACTCTGCGCCTGCTGGCCCGCCACCCCGGCCACGAGGAGACCACCGCCGCCCTGACCCGGGCCCTCGACCTGGCCGCCGACGGGGACGGCACCCCCGAGAAAGTGGAGAGACTCGGCGCCGGCTGGATCGCCGAGGAGGCCCTCGCCATCGGCGTCTACAGCGCCCTCGCCGCACCACGCGTCGAGGACGCCCTGCTGCTCGCCGTCAACCACTCGGGCGACAGCGACTCCACCGGCTCCGTCTGCGGGAACATCCTGGGCGCCCGATACGGCGACCACGGGCTGCCGCACGCGTGGGTGGAGCAGGTGGAGGGGCGGGACCGGATCGCGGCGCTGGCGGACGGTCTGGCGGCGGAGTGTGTACGGGGCTGACGCCGACGGTCGACTGTCGACCTCGGCGGGCGATTGTCGACGATGACGGTCGATTGTCGACGATGATTGTCTGCAATCATCGTCCACAGTCGACGATCAGCACTCCGAACTCCGACGCCACCCCGCAACACCTTCCTGACCAGCGCCCCGACGGCCCGCCTGTGGCAGGCTGAACAGGTACCCGACACCCAGGAAGGGAGCCAGGGATGGCCGTCGAACCGCTGTCGCAGAAGGAGATCGAGGACCAGCTGGCCGAACTGCCCGGCTGGGCTCTCGACGGCGACCGCCTCGCCCGCTCCTACCGGCTCGGCTCGCACTTCGCGGCGACGGCGCTGGTCGTGCACATCGCCCAGGTCCAGGACGAACTCGACCACCACTCCGACCTCACCCTCGGATACAACACGGTCTCGCTCACCGTGAACACACACAGCGCGGGCGGCGTCGTCACCGAGAAGGACTTCGCACTCGCCCGCCGGGTCGAGGAACTCGCCGCAGGTCACGAAGCACACTGAGCCACGTGCTCGACTACGAGAAAGAAGCCGACGCCTACGACGCGACGCGCGGCGGCGAGGCCCGTGCCGCCGAGGCCGCCGAGGCCGTCCTCGGGCTGATACCCGACGGCGCCCGCCGCCTCCTCGACGTCGCCTGCGGCACGGGCCTGGTCACCCGCCGGCTGGCCGCGGCCCGGCCCGGCATGCGGGTCACCGGCGCGGACCTGGCCCAGGGCATGACCCGGATGGCCGCCGCCCGGCTGCCCGGCGCGGTGGTCCGGGCCGACAGCCGCCGGCTGCCCTTCCCCGACCGCACCTTCGACGCCGTGACCAGCGTGTGGCTGCTGCACCTGCTGGATCACCCCGCCGACGCCGACCGCGTCGTCGCGGAGTGCGCCCGCGTCCTCAGACCCGGCGGCGTCTACGTCACCACCGTCGACAAGGCGGCCGCGCACGACGTCGGCAGCGACGTCGACGCCGTCCTCGCCCCGCGCCCGCGCCGCCCCGCCCGGGACGCCGCCGGCGCGGTCGCCGAGAATGCCGCCCGGCACGGTCTGCGCCCAGCCGGACAGACGTCCTTCCGCGGCCTCGGACAGGGCCGCAGCCCCCGCGGCACCATCGCCGACCTGCGCCGCGGCTGGTTCACGGTACTGCCGCCCGGCGATCCGTTGACCGAACGGTTCGCCGAGCGGCTGGCGGCCCTCCCGGACCAGGACCGGCCCCGGGCCGACCCCTGTTTCAGCGTGCGCTCGTTCCGGAAGCCTCCGGCCGGGTGAACTCCATGATCCAGTTGGTCACCCAGGTCTCCCCGCCGTCCACCGAGAAGGCCTGCTCCCAGCGGGCGGCGGCGGGGGAGGTGCCCGACCACACGAACCGCACCCGCACGTCCTTCCCGTCGTGCGTGTCGTCTCCGTGGAACTCGCCCCGGCCGTCCGCGAACCGGCCGACGACCGGCGGGAACAGCTTCCCGCTGCGGCTGGATGACCAGTTCAGCGACCACTGACGGCTCTCCTGGTCGAACAGCCGCAGGGTCAGTCCCTTGGAGCCCAGGTGCGGCATGTCGATCTCGTCGATGTTGGCGGCCCCGCCGAACAGGGGCCAGCAGCGGCTCGTCGCCCGGAACTCCTCCCAGCCGCTGTCCGGATCGAGGAAGTCCGTGCGGCGGCGATGGAGGACGGTCCATTCGCCGTGGAAGAAGTCGAAGTCGTGCGGGCTGCTCATGAGCGGTCTCCTGTAGTTCCTTGGGGCAGGGTGTCGGCCAGATAGGCGGCCAGGTCCGGGTGCTCGGGTGCGAGCATGTGGCGCACCCACGCGTCGCGTTCGTGCAGGATGGGCGGCAGTTCCCAGACGCAGCCGATCCACGGCATGCCGGGCCGGACGAAGTGCGTCGGGTCGTCGTCGGGACAGCCGAGCACCGGCTGGCCGGCCGCCGCGCCGCCGAAGTGCAGCACGTTGTCCCACACCCAGCTGTACGCGTTCAGATAGGCGCCGTCGTCCCCTCCCCGGTGGAGGACGACGAACGTCGCCGGCGGCGTACCGTCCGGCTCGGGCAGCAGCTCCGGCAGGATCGCGTACGCCGCCTTCTCCACCTCGGGCGCGATGCCCGCCGGGTCGGCGGTGACGTGGTAGCGCTTGACGCGCCGCCCGGCCACCTCGACCGGCGGCGGCACGGTCAGCAGTTTCTCCGTGAAGGCCATAACCGGACGCTAGGACGGCTTCACTGACATCCTGTGTCAGTGAAGTCCAGCCGCCTCGTCTCGATCGTCCTGCTGCTCCAGACCCGCGGCCGGATGACCGCCGCCCAGCTCGCCGCGGAACTGGAGGTGTCGGTGCGCACGGTCTACCGGGACGTCGAGGCGCTCAGCGCGGCGGGCGTCCCGCTGTACGGGGACGCGGGCCACGCCGGCGGGTACCGTCTCCTCGACGGCTACCGCACCCGCCTCACCGGCCTGACCACCGGTGAGACCGAGGCACTCTTCCTCGCCGGGGCGCCCGGCCCCGCCGCCGAACTCGGCCTCGGACCGGTCCTGGCCGCCGCCCAGCTCAAGGTCCGCGCCGCCCTGCCGCCGGAACTGCGCGTCCACGCCGACCGGATCAGCGGCCGCTTCCACCTCGACACGCCCGGCTGGTACGCGGACGCCGACCCGGCGCCGTACCTGTCGATGGTGGCCGACGCCGTATGGAACAATCGCATACTGGATGTCGTATACCGACGTTGGCGGGAACCCACCGACGTGCAGCGCCGCCTGGAGCCGTACGGACTCGTCCTCAAGGCGGGCCGCTGGTACGTCGTCGCCGGCCCCGGCCCGCGCACCTACCGCGTCGACCAGATCCTCCGGCTCACCGCCCGTGACGAGGAGTTCACCCGCCCCGACGACTTCGACCTGGCCGCGTACTGGACGGCGTACCAGCGCGACTTCCACGACCGCCTGCACCGGGCCGAGGCCCTCATCCGGCTCGCTCCCGGCGCCCGGCTCACCGGACCCGGCGCGGCGGCGGTCGCCGCGGGCGGACGTACGGACGAGTCCGGCTGGACGCTGGCCACCGTCCCCATCGAGTCCGTCGAACACGCCCACGGGGAGTTTCTGCGCCTGGGCACGGACATCGAGGTGCTCGAACCCGCCGAACTGCGCGAGCGGATCGCCCGGACGGCGGCCGAGCTGGCCGAGCGGTACGGCAACTCCCGGGCGCACGGCGGCGACTGAGAAGCGAACCCGTCCCTCTCCGCAGGAGGTTCGTCTCATGCAGCACCCGCACCCCCGTACACGGCACCGGCAGCGTGGCCGCCGTGCCGTCCTCGCCGCCGTGGTGGCCGCGGCGTCACTGATCGGCGCCGGACTGACCGCCCTCACCCCGGGCAGCGCCGAGGCCGCCACCGCCCGGCAGGTCGAGAAGCTGGACCGCGGCCTGGTCAGCGTCCACACCGACAGCGGCAACCTGATCAGCTGGCGCTGGCTCGGCACCGACCCGGACACCATCTCCTTCAACGTCTACCGGGCCGGCACGAAGGTCAACTCCAGCCCGGTCACGGGCTCCACGAACTACTTCCACTCCGGCGCCCCCGCCTCCGCCGACTACACGGTCCGCGCCATCGTGAACGGCGTGGAGCAGGCCGACTCCGAGCACGCCCTCCAACTCCGCACCGGCTACAAGGACGTACCCATCACCCCGCCCGCCGGCGGCACCACACCGGACGGCGTCGCCTACACCTACGAGGCCAACGACGCCTCCGTCGGCGACCTCGACGGTGACGGGCAGCTGGACCTGGTCCTGAAGTGGCAGCCGACCAACGCCAAGGACAACTCGCAGTCCGGATACACCGGCGACACCGTCCTCGACGGCATCAAGCTCGACGGCACCCGCCTGTGGCGCATCGACCTGGGCCGCAACATCCGCTCCGGCGCCCACTACACGCAGTTCCAGGTGTACGACTACGACGGCGACGGCAAGGCGGAGGTCGCCATGAAGACCGCCGACGGCACCGTCGACGGGACCGGCACCGTCATCGGCAGCGCGGCGGCCGACTACCGCAACTCCAGCGGATACGTCCTCTCCGGCCCCGAGTACCTGACCATGTTCAACGGGCAGAGCGGCAAGGCGATGCAGACCGTAGACTACGTCCCCGCACGCGGCACGGTCTCCTCCTGGGGCGACTCCTACGGCAACCGCGTCGACCGCTTCCTGGCGGGCACCGCCTACCTGGACGGCTCCCGCCCCTCCCTCATCATGGCCCGCGGCTACTACACCCGGACCGTGATCGCGGCCTGGGACTGGCGGGGCGGCACCTTCACCCGTCGCTGGACCTTCGACACCAACTCCTCCACCAACAGCGGCAAGGGCTACGACGGACAGGGCAACCACCAGCTGTCCGTCGCGGACGTCGACGGCGACGGCAAGGACGAGATCGTCTACGGGGCGATGGCCGTCGACGACAACGGCTACGGTCTGTGGACGACGAAGAACGGCCACGGCGACGCCATGCACGTCGGCGACCTCGACCCGTCCCGGCCCGGCCTGGAGGAGTTCAAGGTCGACGAGGACTCCTCGAAGCCGGCGTCCTGGATGGCGGACGCGAAGACCGGACAGATCCTGTGGTCGACGGCGGCGAACGGCGACAACGGCAGGGGCGTCTCGGGAGACGTCTGGGCGGGCAGCCCCGGCGCCGAGTCCTGGTCGTCCCACGCCGACGGGGTGCGCAACCCGCAGGGCACGGTGGTGACGAGCCGCAAACCGGGCAGCACCAACTTCCTGAGCTGGTGGGACGGTGACACCGTCCGTGAACTCCTCGACGACACCCACATCGACAAGTACGGCACCTCGTCCGACACCCGGCTGCTGACCGGATCCGGCGTCCACTCCAACAACAGCACCAAGGCGACCCCGTCCCTGTCCGGGGACATCCTCGGTGACTGGCGCGAGGAGGTCGTCTGGCCCACCACCGACAACACGGCGCTGCGTATCTACTCCACGCCGTACGAGACCGGCACGCGCATCACGACGCTGCTGCACGACACCCAGTACCGCACGGCACTCGCATGGCAGAACACCGCATACAATCAACCGCCCCACCCGAGCTTCTTCATAGGCGACGGGATGGCGACGGCACCGAGGCCTATCGTCTACACCCCCTGAGCTGCATTGATGCCCTCTTGGCTGTTCAGGTAGAGGCGGCCTTCCAGCGCTCTGGAACGGCCGCCTCACCTATGATCAATCAGCGTTGGGGAGAATCTGGGGAGATCCACTTGGAGAGCCATCTTCGGGGGCCTCATCCGTCTCGGCCAACTCCCCGGCCATGAACCGTCCCAGAGCGGCCCGGCCGCGGCTGCCGGACTTCGGCATGAAGTGGACGTAAGTCCTGAGCGTGAACGCCGGGTCACTGTGCCCGAGCCACGCAGCCAGCTGAGTGATGGTCTCACCCTCGGCCAGGACGACGCTAGCGAAGGTATGGCGCAGCACGTGGAAGCCGAACTCTCGAGGCATGTTCCACTTCTCCTTGCGCCACGGGTTCTTCCCCCGCTTCGGCTCGACGAGGGTGACCTCCGGCGGTGAGATGAGCCCAGCTTCCAGCAACGCCGGCTTCCAATGCCGGTCGTTGAATGAGTCCCGGATGATGACTCCGCCGTGAAGGCCGTTCGTGAACTGCGTCGTCACGAGGAGACGCACGGTCCTCCGGGGGCGGTCCTCCCACGCGAGGTTGGGCCTGTCCGGGTCCACCCAGGGCAGCGTCACGTCCAGGGTCGGGAATCGGTTGGCGTGCTCCTTGATGGCCTCAGCCAGCTCGGGGGGGCACGGGGCGATGCGCTCCTTGTTCCCCTTCGGAGGGGCGAACCCGAACCGCCCGTTCACCTTGATGACCTGCCGGACGACGCTGATGTCCTCGCCATTGATGTCATCCGGGGAGAAGCCGAAGGCCTCGCCCTGCCTGAGCCCTGACCCCACGGCGAGGTCGGCGAGGATGCGGTAGCGCTCTGGCAGGGCCAGCCGCACCGAACGCACAGTCTCCTGCGTCCACGCCAGCGCCTTCGACTTGGGCAGGCGCGGAGCCTTAAGGTCTTCGTCGCGGAAGGGGTTCGCGGGGATGCGCTTGGCCTTGTACGCCGCCTGCATGATCGTTGAGAAGTGGGCCCACGTGACGACGAGGGTGCTGGCGTCGATGTTCCGCTCGGCGCGCGTCTGCCAGGAGCGGACCTCTTCAAAGCCGATCCGGTTCAGGGGGAGACTGCCGATGTGCGGAAGAATGTGATTGAACACCTTCGACTTCACGGAGGCCTTCGTGGTCGGCGGATACCGCGTGGTGGGCCACCAGTGGTTGCGCACGTAGTCGTCGAGCGTGATGGAGCCATCCCGCGGGTCGTAGAACTCTCCCCGGCCGCTGTCCGTCTGCGCCTTCGCCAGCCACGCCTTCGCCGCGGCGAGCTGCTTGTCAGGGAAGGATCTCGCGCGCACGCCGGGGATGCCGGCGACCTTGTACCGCTTGCCCTGGCCGTGACGCTCAGTCGGCACGTTGCGCTTGCCGTCGGGGCCCTTCTTGTACCAGCGGTCTTCGATGTAGCCCGCCATCGACGCCCCCGTTCGTTCAGACCTTGCTCATGCTCTCCGGGCCATTGTCGACGATCTCACCGCCGTACAGCTGGAACCAGCGTCCGCTCGCAAGGAACTTCCTGGTGGCCCGGTTCATGGCCACGGCGAACTCCTCGGTGGTCAGGCCAGGGTCGATGAAGACCAGTACGAGGCCCTTGACTTCGCCAACGACTGCGACGTCCTCCTCTTCCCGCTGGAGCAGGTATTTGATCCGCAGGGGCGCCTTGGGGGTGGCGCGGGAGATGATCTCATCACCCCACAGCTGAAACCAGTTGAGGTTCGCCAGCAGCTTGTCGATCTCTATGTTGAGCTGCTGGATCACGACTGCGAGGGGCTCGTTCTCGTCGAGAAGGACCCGGATCCTGCCGCGGTCTTCGTCTATCCGTGCAAGTCTTCCTGGCTGGAGGTCTTTGACGGCTTCGTAGGTGACGTGCAGCATGAACCCTCCCCGCATTGCAACGGTGCACATGTAGCCAGAACGGCCGGATGTACACGGTTGGTGAAGAGTACGTCTACCGAAAGTCGTCAACAAGCGGTTGCGGAAAAGTCTACTTACGGACATTTGCGGTTGGAGGCGGGAGGCGGTTGACGGCCGCTCTACTCGTCGAGCTCGCGAATCGCGCGCTCTTCCGCCTCGATCATTCGTAGCCAGCGGCGGACATCGGTAGGCGACTTCCCGGCGAGGTGGGCAACGATGAGCTTCACGTCCTCGCCGTAACCCGCAAACTCCGTTGCCTCGAACTGCAGCCACTGCTTGGCTGCGGCTTCCTGGATGCGCCGGTACGGCTTGTTCAACGCGGCGGCGAGGGCCCGCATCTGCCTGGGGTCGGGTGGGCTGGCGGGCGGGTTCTTGACGAGCTTCTGGAAGTACTGCCACGAGATGGGCTCACCGGTCTCTGGATCGACTGCCCGCTCGCCCAGGCGCCGAAGGGAGGTGCCGGCGTCGAGTGCGTCCTGGACGAGCTGGGACAGCGCGCCCAAGGGAGTGGTGGGCGCGGTCGAGCCAGCGTCGGAGGTGGGGGCCGCCGCCGTCATGTCCTCGTCCTCTCGCGTCACTCTGTCACCGACTGTCTCTGTTGGTGGGCCGGGATGCCGGAAAAATAGCAGGCCAGTCCGTACAACCATCCCGGTTTGGAGACGGATCGTCTACAGATCAATGTTATCCCGCCATGATCTTTGCCGATACTCAGCACCCGGGCGACCCAATCTGTAGACAGAGTGACTCCACCGTGCTTACATGGAGCCAGTCAAGGCCACTCCGTACCACTGGAGATCCATTGAGCCGTCGCTACGCCCTGCGCAACCCAGAAATCCTCAGATGGGTCATGGATCACCCCGGCCGAGGCGTCCCCTACTCGGTGCGAAGTCTCGCCGAAGCGGCCGGATGCAGCCCCGCCCTCATAGGGGGTTTGCTTACCGGCCGCCAAAAGACCGCAGACCTGCAAGACGCCCACGCCATCGCGGAGGCCGGCGGTGTCGCCGTCCTGGTCCTTTTCGCGCCTCCAGCGACACCAAAACAGGTCACCCCCACTACAGACCCCACTCAAAAGGAGTGAATCAGTGCCCCGGACCCCCACGTTCAACCAGCCGCCCCCGCCCGGACACGTCTGGGCCGACGAAGCCTCCCGGCTCACGGGTCGCTCCATCGAACAGCTCTACAAGGACCGTCAAGAGCAGAAGCGCAGCGGCCACAGCCACGGCCCGCGATCCGTGACGATCGGCGCGCGCAAGGCCGCCTGGCGCATCGCGGACATCGAGAACTGGCTCTTGAGCCAGACCGGGCCGGCGCCGGACGACGAGGTCATCTACGACTCCCGGTCCCCCGAGCCGGCCCGCGCCGCCGCCTGACGGCAGCAAAGAGGCCGCCCCCGCTGCAGACGGGAACGGCCAGATCCACCCACACCATCCGTGAAGAGAAGGGCAGACCTATGCCTACATCATCTCAGACCACTGCGCAGCCGGTGATCGCCACGGTGCGCGAGATTCGCCACGAGGTCCGCATCGACCTCACAGACGCTCCCGCACTGACGAACATCATCGGCAGGACGAGGAAGCCGGTCGGCCTCCGTATCACCTACGGCCTGCGCAGGGACATCGCCCATGTCGACATCACCGTCGAGTACGGCAACGCCGCCGAGCTGTGGCCGCCGGTCGCGGAGATGCCGGACTGGCTGAACCAGATCGTCGCTGACCACATGCCGCGCGACGTCGACGCTCCGGAGGACTTCCGGCCCACCGGAATGGCCGGCTGGTCCATCGACGCAACGGCGAGGGGCGGTGCCCGATGACCGACCTGCCCCCGGAGCTGATCGCCGACATCGAGGAGGCCCTCCTCGGCGACTGGGACGACGACGTGATGGCGATCGTCCGCCAGCCGTACACCGTCGGCGCCCTGGCCGCCTACGCCTGGCGTGACGGCGGCGCCCACATCCCCACCGACACCGAGAACGGGGGCGCCTCCAATGCCTGAGATCACCCCCGACCTGTCCGACAAGTCCCGCTGCATCTCCGTCCACTGGAACCTGCCCGTGCAGTGCGTCTTGCCGCGCTCTCACCGCGAGAACTGGCATGAGGCCTGGCACCCGCAGACCGGCAACCGTCTCCGCTACCGGCGCTCGGGCGTGTACCGCACCGAGGAGCTGCACCACGGCGAGTGGCACGACTTGGAGATCCCCCCGCCGGGCGGATTCTGCAACGACCAGTTCGTCAGCACCATCGGCGACTCCCCGACCGTCCGCTGCACCGAGCGGTACGGCCACGGCTGGAACCACCGCGCGGTCGTCGACGGCTGCACCTACTCGTGGAACACGCCGATCCCGAAGGGCCTCACGGTCGACCAGCTCGCCCAGGACGTGAGGCAGCTGCGCGGGATGCTCGTCGCCGCCCACTCCCGGATCGGGGAGCTGGAGCGCGCGTTGGCGGCGGCTGGCCGGTCGTTGTCGTCCTTCATCTTCGACTCGGACGACCCGGGCGCCGACGCCTTGGGTGCCCAGTGGCTGTACCACCAGGCAATGCCGCACGCAAACGACCCGTTCGCTCAGCCGCGCGCCTTCCGCTCCAGCGTCTTCTCCGAGGCGGCGAAGGTAGTCGAGGAGATGGACATCCGCCCGGCGGACGAGCGTGCCGAACACTCGCAGTCCTACCGCGACGGCTACTCGGACGCCCTTGAGGACGCGGCCGAGACCTTGGAGAAGCTCGCCGACCAGACGGCCGAGGGATCCGAGGTGGCCCGATGACCGTCGACCTGTCCCGCCTGGACGTGCCGCTGTCGGTCGTGCAGGACGACGTCCGTCTCCAGGCCCTGCTCGCCGACCCGCCGTCCGGGCACACCGAGGTGCCGCAGCCGGCCGACTGGTACGAGCGGGTCTTCGACCTCCTCGCCTGCACCCACCCCAACACCTGCAAGTGCCCGCCCGAGGAGGCGTGATGGTGACCTTGTCCGTGACCCGCTCCCGTGTCGCCGACGTCCTGAACGCCGCCGCTGACGGCTTCGATGAGGAGCCGTGGGAGCCGTACCTGAACCCGCTGCTGACAGCGATCGACCGGGCCGCCGGCTACACGCCGGGCAGCGGCACCCCGGACGCCGAAGCCGCCACCCTCGCCGCCTGGGAGCTGCTGGCCGCGCACCTCGGTGGCTGGCCCGGCGACTGGGAGCGGAAGCCCGAGAGGCAGCAGGACGAGATCCAGGCCGCACTCCGCGGCGCCGCCGGAAAGGCGGTGGCCTCGTGACCGCCTCCGACCCGCAGGACGTGATCGGCCGCCTTCAGCAGCGGATCACCTACCTGGAGGCCCAACTGGTCGCCGAGCAGAGGCGCAACTTCGAACTCCAGGCAGCCACCGAGACGAGCCGCAACTTCCGAGCCAGCCACGCCGCGGGACACGTCGACCTCGACCTCGACTCGGTCATCGTCCCGGTACCGCTGCACCAGTCGCCGATGGCCGAACCCGGCCCGGCCGCATGAACTCCCGGTCGCCCGGCCGGACAGGTACGGGCGACCGGTGAACAGACCAACGCGGCCTTCCTACTACGTCGGCCGCTACTGACAACCGAATCCGGCGGTGCGTCGAGTCCCCCGCTCCGCGCCGCCACCCAGGCCGCCGCCCCGCGGCAACCCCCCTGCCCGGGGCGGCGGCCATCACCTCGCACACCCATCTGGAGACCTCATGAGCCTCACGAGTCCCACCATCTCCGCCGAGACCGCACGCCACGTCCTGTGGCACTACGGCGCCGAGGGCGGCTACCAGCCCGGCAGCTTCACGCAGCGCCTCATGGAGGCCGTCGCCGCGGCAGACGTCGTGCACACCGCCCGCCTCCGCGTCGTCTACCCCGAGCTGGTCGACGCGATGGTCCTCGCCTGCACCTACCGGGACGGCATCACCCGCCTGAAGGAGGCGGCCGGCATCAAGGCGGCGCCCCTCCGCTGCACCCGCTGCCAGGGCGAGGACGGCCCGTTCACCGACGAGCAGCTGTGCGAGCCCTGCGCCCGCCCGATGCCGCTGGACGGCGTCGCGTGAGCGGGGCGCCGGTCGAGGTCGAGCCCGGCCTGTACGACATCCCCGCCGAGCTCTACCACGCCGATCCGATCCCCGGCGGCAGCCTGTCGTCGACCGGCGCCCGCCGCATCACCGACTGCCCCGCCCGCTTCAAGTACTTCCTCGACCACCCCGAGCCCTACAAGCCCGAGTTCGAGTTCGGCACCGCCGCCCACACCGTGATCCTCGGCAATGGCCCGGAGCTCGTCGTCGTCGACGAGGCCCGCTGGGACACCAACGAGACCAAGGCTCGGGTCGCCGCCATACGGGCGGCCGGCGGCGTGCCGCTCAAGCCGGAGGCCCGGCAGCGCATCGACGACATGGCCGAGGTGCTCGCCAATCACGCTGAAGCCTCCGACCTGCTCACCCCGGGCAGTGGCCTCGCCGAGCAGTCGATGTTCTGGGAAGAGGGCGGCATCTGGCTCCGCAGCCGCATCGACTGGCTCCGCCCCGACGAGATCGTCGACTACAAGTCGGCCCGGTCCGTTCACCCGGACCACCTGCAGAAAGCCGTCAACGAGTACGGCTACCACCAGCAAGACGACTTCTACCGGCGCGGTGCCATCCACCTCGGGCTCATCCCGCCGAACGGCTCGTTCAAGTTCATCTGCCAGGAGAAGCAGCCGCCCTACCTGGTGACCGTCGTCGAACTCGACTTCCCCGCCCGCGTCATCGGCGGCGAGCTCAACGACCGCGCCTTCTACACCTACGCCATGTGCCGGGAGACCGGCTACTGGCCCGCCTACAGCGAAGGCGTCACCTACCTCTCGCTCCCCAAGTGGGTGGAGCGCAAGTACGCCGAGGAGACCTCGTGACCCAGCTTCCCCCGCCCGTCCGCACCGGCCGCCCCGCCCCCCAGCAGCAGGACGCAGCCTCCGACCAGTTCGCGTTCCGGCCCGCCAGCAAGGCCGGCCGCAAGGCGCGCCTGTCCATCCAAGGCATGTCCGGTTCCGGCAAGACCTGGACCGGGCTCAGCATCGCCCAGGGTCTGTCCGAAGGCCGCAAGTTCGCGGTCATCGACACCGAGAGCGGCGCCGCCAGCCTCTACGCCGGGATCGGCGGCATCCAGTTCGACGCAGTCTCCATCGACCGCTACGACCCGCGCGACCTCGTCCGCATCCTCGACTCCGCCGCCCAGGCCGGCTACCCCACCGTGTTCGTCGACAGCCTCTCCCACTTCTGGAAGGGCACCGACGGAACCCTCGACCAGGTCGAGAAGGCCAGCAGCCGGTACGGCGGCAACAAGTTCGCCGGCTGGAAAGACGGCACCCCCATCCAGAACGACATGGTCGCCGCGATCCTCGCCTACCCCGGCCACGTCGTCTGCTCGATGCGCTCCTACACCGAGTGGGTGCTGAACGGTGGCAAGCCCGAGCGGGTCGGGATGCGTCCCGAGCAGCGGAAGGGCATCGAGTACGAGTTCGACGTCGCCGTCGCGATGGACCTGGAGAACACCCTCGAAGTCCTCAAGTCCCGCTGCCCTGACCTCCACCGCAAGGTCATCAAGCGGCCCGTCGGCGCCCGCGACATCGCCGCCCCGCTCCTCGCCTGGCTGAACAGCAAGCCCGAGCCCACCGAGCAGTAGCCAGCAAACAGCGGAGGCCGCCCGCGGGCAGTGCGGGCGGCCCCATCACCCGACAAGGAAACCACGTCATGAAGGTCTCGCTCTGCAAGCACAGTTTCCCCTGCCAGCCGCCGCACGGCTCGATCTTCCGGCCCGGCCCCTGCGTCGGCTGCGGCATCACCTACAACGAGCACCAGGCCGAACTGCTCCAGCAGGAAGAGGCCCTGATCGTCGGCAGCTCACGCGACGGCCAGTGCCCCGACTGCACCCGGCAGAAGCGGCTGTTCCGCTGGCAGCCGCCCGCCCAGCCGTGGGACGAGCCCGGCGTCGAGCACCCGGTCACGTTCCTCTGCATGGACTGCTACAACGCCGCCGCCGACGCCAACAACGCGTTGGTCGAGGCCGTCTTCGAGGAGGCGGCGCGATGAGTCCCGTCCGCATCCAGCGCCGCCGCATCAAGGGCTGGCGCAAGCCCGAAGGCGTCGTCTACGTCGGCCGCGGCAGCCGCTGGGGCAATCCCTGCACCCAGGTCCGTATGCCCGCCCTCGACGGCTCCGCGTGGGAGCGCGAAGGCCGCCTCGGCAAGGCCTCCGGCCAGAGCCACGCCTTCGTCCACCCCGACAAGACCGTCACCTGGCACCTCGTCCAGGACGCCACCCGCGAGCAGGCCGTCGCCATGTACCGGCGCTGGCTCGACCAGCGCCCCGACCTGGCACAGGCGGCGCGCGCCGAACTCGCTGGCCGCGACCTCATGTGCTGGTGCCCCGCCGACCAGCCCTGCCACGCCGACCTGCTGCTGGCCATCGCCAACGAGGAGTCCGTGTCATGACCCAGCTGCAGATCCCCATGGAGCCGGTACAGGGCACGGTGTCCGCCGCAGCCGGCGAGGCGGCGAAGGCCGACGGGATGGCCCGCGCTGAGGCGGCCACGCCGATCGACTGGGCGACCGCCTGCCAGAACGGCATACGCGAGATGGCCCGCCGCGGCCTCCCCTTCCAGGCCGCCGACCTCATCCGCGAGGGCCTCGTCGACGAGCCCGATCGCCCGGCTATGTGGGGACCCCAGTTCGGGATCGCCGCCCGGGCCGGGGTCATCGAGCACGCAGGGGTCGTTGCTTCCGCCCGGTCGACCGTGCACCGCAGCCTCTGCCGGCAGTGGATCGGCACCGCCGCCTACCGGAAGGCCGCCGCGTGATGGCCCGCGTGATCGAGATGCCGCCCTGGTTCCTCGCCCTCCTCGTCGTCACCGCCGGAGCCATCGGCGGGGGAGCGTGCGCCGCCATCGACCTGGCCGTCCGCGCCGTCCTCGGGAGGCGGTGATGAACCGCCTCGCCCTCTGGTTCCGCACCAAAGCCCGCCGCCCCCGCCGCGGCATCCGACGCCTCCAGCAGTACGTCGACCACCCCGGATCCCGCGCCGTACTCGACGACTTCCACCAGCCCCGGAAGGAGAAGCCGCAGCCGTGACCACCGCCGCCAAGCCCCTGCCGCCACACGGAAGCTACGCCCGCGCCAACGGAAGCCCCGGCTACCGCAAGCCCTGCCCCTGCGACACGTGCCGGGCCACCCTCCTCACCGCCAAGAAGCGGTACCGGGTCAGCCGCGAACGCGGCCGGCCGGGTCTCATCGACGCCCGACCCGCCCGGGAACGCCTGCAGCAGCTGCAGCGCACCATGAGCCTGATGCAGATCAAAGCAGCCACCGGCTGCGACGACTGCAACCTCCGCCAGATCATCGACGGCACCCGTACCCAGATCCGCCGCGACACCCTCGATCGCATCCTGAGCCTCAAGCCGGAAGCCCCGACGTGGGGCACGTACCTGGACGCCACCGGTACCCGCCGCCGCATCCAGGCCCTCCGCGCTATCGGCTGGTCCGCCAACGCCCTCGCCACGGCGGCTGGCACGGGGGATTCCGTGATCGAGCGGATCTGCAACGGCCAGCCCGCCGTCCGCGGGGTTGTCGCAACGAAGATCCGCGCCGTCTACATCGAGCTCGCCGGCACCCCAGCCCCCGCCGGGCGGAGCGCCACCCGGGCTAAGAAGCACGCCATCGCCAACGGCTGGGCCCCGCCTGGAGCTTGGGACGACATCGACGACCCGGCAGCCGTATCCGAGTGGACCGGCTACTGCGGCACCGACCGCGGCTACTGGGTGCACCGCAACCAGCAGCTGCCCATGTGCGCCCGCTGCGAGGCCGCCCACGAGCAGTGGCTTGCCGACCATGCCCACCTGACGCCGCAGGACCGCAACCGCGAGTTGTTCCGGGCCCGCGCTGTGGCCACCTCCCGCGAGGCCGACCTCGCCGCAGACGCCCGCGAGCTGATGCGCCTGAGCGTCACCGTCGAGCAGGCCGCCGAACGGCTCGGCGTCACCCGCCAACACCTCCAGCAAGCCCTCATCCGCCACCCCGAAACCGAGAAAGCAGCCGCCTGATGAGCCTCACCTTCACCGACATCTTCTGCGGTGCCGGCGGATCCAGCACCGGGCTCGTCGCCGCCGGATACGAGCTGAAGCTGGCCGCGAACCACTGGGCCCGCGCCATTGAGACCCACGCCGCGAACCACCGCGACGCAGACCACCTGTGCGCCGACATCAACAACTACGACATGCGGCGCCTACCCAAGACCGACATCCTGTGGGCCTCCCCGATCTGCACCGAGATCAGCCCCGCTGGCGGACGCCGCCGCACCCGCGGCCAGATCGCCCTCGAACTCGAGGAGTTCGGCAGCGTCCCCGCCGCCGCCTGGGAGCGGACCAGGGCCACCGCCTACGACGTCATCCGCGCCACCGAAGTCCACCGCTACAAGGCTGTCCTGTGCGAGAACGTCGTCGAGTTCGCCGTCGACTGGGAGCTGTTCGACTGGTGGCGCAAGGGCATGGAGATGCTCGGCTACAACAGCCAGATCGTGTCCGCGTCCTCCGCCCACATCGGCGGCGACGACAACGACCCCGCCCCGCAGTGGCGGGACCGCATCTACATCGTCTTCACCCGCAAGGACATCCCCCTGCCGGACCTGAAGCCGACCCCGCTCGCCTGGTGCCCGGAGTGCGGCCACGACGTCCCCGCCATGCAGTCGTGGCGCAACGGCCGCCGCATCGGCAAGTACAAGCAGCAGTACGACTACCGGTGCCCCAACACCAAGTGCCGTCACGCGATCGTCGAGCCGTACATCCGGCCCGCCGCCTCGATCATCGACTGGACCAACCTCGGCGTGAAGATCGGCGAGCGCGCCGACCACAAGCTGCGCCCCCTCGCAGCGAACACCATCAAGCGGATCCAGGCAGGCCTCGACCAGCTCGGCAGCGAGAAGGCCATGGTCCTCACCGTCAACCACGGCGGCCACGACGGGCGCGCGTTCCCCGCGGACCTGCGTCCGCTTCCCGCTCGCACCGTGAAGATCGGCGACGCGGTACTTACCCCGCCTGCCGCGGCTCAGTCGGCATTCATCGTCCGATACCGGCGCAACGGAGGAGCCGACCCGGTCGCGCACCCGCTGTCCACACTGTCGGCCCGCGGCAACCACCACGGCCTCGTCATCCCCTACCGCAACGCGGCCACCAAGACGACTGCCGAGCCGCTGCACACCGTGGCGACGAAGGACTCCGCCGGACTCCTGCGGCCCGCCCCGGAGCTCGAGGACTGCCACTACCGGATGGTCCAGCCGCGCGAGCAGCTGTACGCCCAGCGGTTCCCGCGCGACTACGTCGTCCACGGAACCCGCCCCGAGCAGACCATGCAGGCCGGAAACGCCGTCAGCTGCAACGTCGCCCAGTGGGTTGGCAGCCGCGTCTGGCACGCCCTCAACCGCACCGCAGGGGCCGCCGCGTGACCGCCTCCGCTGGCCGTTCGCACGGCAACGCCAAATACCACTTGGAACACTGCCGCTGCCCGGTCTGCACCCAAGCCGCCCGCGACTACGAGAACAACCGGTACCGGGCCATCGCCTACGGACGCTGGCAGCCCTTCGTCGACGCCGGACCCGTCCGTCAGCACGTTCGCGCGCTCGGAGAGTTCGGCATCGGCTGGATCCGCGCCGCCAAGCTGGCCGGCGTGTCCACCGGCGGCGTGTCGAAGCTGCTGTACGGGGACCGGCCTCGCGGACTCGCCCCATCCAAGCGGGTGCGGCCCGAAACAGCGCTGAAGCTGCTGGCGGTCGAGCCGACCCTCGACAACCTGGGAGACCGGACATCGATTGACGGCACGGGGACCCGGCGCCGGCTTCAGGCCCTGGTCTATGCAGGCTGGACCCAGTCCGAGCTGGCCCGGCGCATGCAGATGAACCGCGCCAACTTCGGCAAGACCATCGTCAGCACCCTGGTCGCAGTAGGCACGCTCAAGACGACGCGCGCTCTGTACGACGAGCTATGGCGTGTCGAGCCCGTCGGGGCAGGCGTGCCGGCCTCTCGGGCAGCCGCTGCCCGGCAGATTGCGGTGGCCCGCGGCTGGGCGCCCATTGGCGCCTGGGACGACGACGTGATCGACGACCCGAACGCGTACCCGGACTGGACCGGGCACTGCGGTACCCCCAAGGGCCGTGCCATCCACTACCGGATCAAAGTCCCCGTCTGCCGGCCCTGCCGCGAAGCGCACGCTGCGGCCGGACAGGCCCTCGCCGCGTGACCGCCTGCCGCCGGGCGCGCGACCGGCCCTGACCAGCAGCACACCAGCATCCCATCCGCAACAGCCAGGGAAGAGAGGAGCCGACCGTGGTCAACAACAAGCTCTGGCACACCGAGCTCGGCGAGCTCGACATCCGTAAGCCCGACCTCGGTCGGCCCGAACTCCCCGACCTGTGGGCCCTCCTGCTCGCCGACAAGCGCACCCCGCTCTCCCGGCGCCAGTTGCAGTGCGGCGACGTCTGCCGCAAGCAGGGCTACGTCGAGTGGATGTACGTCTACGAGCGGCAGGGCCAACGCGTCGCAGCTCACGAGGCGAAGACGGCCGAACGGCGGCACGTCTCCAACGAAAGCCCTGAGCACCAGGCATACAAGGAGCGCACCGTCCGGGTCGCCACCGAAGCCGGCCACCGCGCCGAAGCCGAGGTGCGCACCAAGGACGGCAAGGTCCGCAGCGACGTTCTTGTCTACGGCGCCACTGACCTGCCGACCGGCTTCGAGATCCAGCGCTCTTTCGAACCCGAGGGCGCGATCCGCCGCCGGAACAAGACGTCGTTCGACCACGGGATCCTCGCAGCCTGGCACACCGACGACGCGGTGATGTTCAACCGCAACGAGGTCGCCTGGACCCGCACCGACGGCAACCTGCCGCCCCGCGCCATCCGGGACGGAAAGCACCTCAACATCCGCGGTGGCTACCGCTACCTGCAGATGGAGAAGTGCGACGAGCGCCGCGCCCGCCCCTGCCTGACGAAGAAGACCGGCAAGTGCGACAAGTGGCACCCCGTCTCCTCGGTGCGGCAGATCTCCTACGACGACTTCGTCCGCGGCGTCGCAGCAGGCGAGGTCGTCCAGGCGGGGGTGAAGGAGTTCCGCATCACCTTCCACTTCTGGACGACAGCCGTCGAGCTCGAGCGGTACGAGGACACGATCGGCCGCTCCACCCGGCCGGAAGGCCCCAAGCCGCAGAAGCCAGCCAGCGGCTCCTCCGACCGCGACCCCACCTGCCGTGCGAGGCCACGCATCGAGGTCATCAGCGGCCCCTGCCTCAACTGGCGCGAGGGCTCGCACTGGTCGCCGCTCGAGATGCCCTGCCGCTACTGCGGCGGCCTCACGAACCTCCGCGACGACCACGGCCGCCCCTCGCACAAGACCTGCGCCGAAGCCCAGCTCGGCAGCTGACCACCTACCGCCTCCGCACCTCGGAAAGAAGTCCCGATGCCCTGGTTCAGGATCGACGACAAGGCACACTCCCACCCGAAGCTGATCAAGGCTGGGAACGCTGCGCTCGGTCTGTGGCTGCGCTGCGGCGCCTACGCCGCACAGCACCTCACCGACGGCATCGTGCCCGGCGTCGTCGCCGAGTTGTACGGCACCAAGCCCCAAGCGGCCAAGCTCGTCAAGGCCGGCCTCTGGCACGAGCATGACCACGCCTGCCCCGCCGGCTGCCCGAACCCGACCCCCGGCGACTACGCGTTCCACGACTTCCTCGAGGACGGCCGCAACACCTCGCGAGCCCGCCACGAGGCCGAGAAAAAGAAGGCCCGGGACCGCCAGGCGAAGCACCGCGAGGGAGCCCGCGGAGCCCAGAACGGCGGAGAAAACGCCGAGAAAACGAGGGACTTTACCTTCGATTCGTCCTCGAAAAAAAGTGAAAGTGCTTCGGAAAAATCGCAGAGTTCAGACGCTACCGCAGGTCAGAGCAGTGAGTCACGGCGTGACGCTTCCGTCACGGGTATCCATGCCGGTGCCACTCCATACCCCAGTACTTCCTACGGAAGTACTGGTGCTGCAAGCGAGCAGCGATCGGCCGGCCTCCCCGACCCCCTCGCAGACCTGAAGCGCGGCATCGCAACCGCCGGCCTCACCGGAGTCGCCTGGGACCTCCGCGAGTCCAGCTGGGAGTACACCCGGCAAGCCATCGACCGCGTCGGCGTCCCCGCGATGGTCGCCTACGCCGTCAACTCCGCCCGCCTCAAAGGCCAGCCCGCCGGAGCCTCCGCCTGGGTCCAGGGCTGGCGCTCCCTCGAAGCCCCCGAACAACAGGACGGCATCGCCTACCTCCCCGCAGCCGTCGGGCAGGTCGGACCCGCCTCCCGTCAGCAGCAAGAAACCAACGACCTCTTCGACCGCGCCATGCAGCGCGCCAAGTCCCGCATGCAGGAGGATCAATGACCCCCGACGAAGTTGTGGTGCTCGCCCGCTACGTGCGGGCCCTGTGCCCCGGCCAGAAGTTCGACGAGTACACCCCCGACGCCTGGCACGACGTCCTCGCCGACTTCGCCCTCGCCGACGCCCGCGCCGCGGCTGCCGCCGTGGCTCGCAAGCAGCCGTTCGTCAGCCCCGCCGAGATCATCGACGAGATCCGCAAGATCCGCGACGCGCGAGCCGATGGCTTCCAGGGGCCCGGCCTGTCTGCCGAGATCCCGGATGCCGATCCGGACGACGTGCAGGCCTACCTCTCCGCCCTCCGTGGGCTCCGCACCCGAGCCGCCGACGGCCTGGAGATGAAGAAGCGACCGATCGCCGCACTCCTCGAAAGCGTCGGTCGAGAGGTGCCCGGCGAGGTGGCTGCGGTGAAGCGGCCCGGCCCGCTCGGCATCGAATGCCCGAACTGCGGTGCGGCCATAGGCCGGCCGTGCCGGACACCGGGCGGCAAGGAACGCGCCGCACACGCTGCCCGCCAGAACGGCGGCACGGCCACGGACGAGCAGGCCGAGACCGAGCGTCGGAAGGCAGCCTCCGCCCGACACCTCGCCCGCGTCCAGGACGAGGAGGCCGCATCGTGACCGCCGCCGACTGGAAGCCCGAGCCCAGCGACATCGCCGCCACCCGGGAAACCCGCCGCAATGGCAGCTTCCGTGCCCAGCTCCGCCAGCAGATCAGCGAAGGCAAGGCCCGCTTCGGAGAGATCGTCGTCAAGGACTGGCCCAGTGGCAGGCGCCGCGACATCGGCGGCGTCACCTGCCCGCACTGCGGTGCTGGCCCCGACCAGCGCTGCCACCTCCGAACCCGCGACAAGACGCTTCCTGAGTCGCACGCGCAGCGGCTCGCCGTCTGGGCGCAGACCGTCGCCTGCTGCCCCACCTGCCAGGCCACGCCGGGGGAGCGCTGCCACATCGACGGCACCCCGCTGCCGCAAACCACCGTCCACGCCGCCCGCTACCAGGAAGCCGAGAAGACCGCCGCATGAAAGTCCGCGCCGACATCGCCGCCCTCATCCGCGAGGGCCACACGAACACCTCGATCGCCCACCGTCTCCGCTGCGACCCGCGCACCGTCGCCCGTGCCCGCGAGGCCCTCCGCTACCCGCCCGCCGACAGGCTCGGCCGGCTTTACGCGGAAGCCGTACCCACCGGCCGCGTCCGCGATTGGAAGCCCGCCGACGGTCGCATGCCCCTCAGCCCCGCCCAGCAGCAAGCCAATCGGGAACGGCTCCTCGCCGCACTCCGCGAAGCCGCCTGACCCAACCACCAACCACCCGAAGGAGAACCCATGTCCTACCCCACGATCTTCACCACCCCCGGCGTCCGCCAGTTCGCCGAGGAGATCGACGCCGAACGGCAGGCGCAGCTCGCCAAGTGGGGCGAGCAGCACCACCCCGACAACACCGGCAGCACCTTCTACGCCAAGCGGGCCGTCGCCGCCCGCCGCAACTGCCAGCTGGCCGCCGCCGACGGCATGACGGCCTGGGACTTGATCCTCCTGGAGGAGGTCTACGAGGCCCTCGCCGAGTCCGACCCGGCCGCCCTCCGCACCGAGCTGATCCAGTGCGCCGCCGTGATCCAGGCCTGGCTGCACGACCTCGACACCCGCCCCGCTGTCTGACCGCCGCCCGCCCCACCACCGCCAAGGAGCACACATGACCAGCCCGACCGAGCCCTACCAGTTCGTCGACGCAGACGGCGACCTCCTCCACATCGGCATCCCCGCCACCCCGGCCAACGGCTCAGCAGCGATCAGCTTCTACACGGCGACCGAGCCCGTCCACGTCCCGGTCGACCGCATCGAGGAACTGATCACGGCGCTCCGTCGCCTCGCCGCCGCAGCCCAGCCGACCGCCTGACCTGCGCTGGCCAGCACACCGGACACCAGACAAGGAGCACCCATGAACCCGATCACCGACCAGCAGCTTGACCTCAACAAGATCGCCGAGCGTGCCCAGGCCCGCCATGCCGACCTCACCCAGTGGATCGACCGCTACTCGCCCCAGCCCGGACAGGCCGCCCTGGAACGGGTGGAGGAAATGCTGGAGAAGGACGTCCGCGCGCTGCTCGCCGAAGTCCACCGCCTCCGCGCCGCCATGGAGGAGATCCGGCATCTGCACAAGGACTCTCCGATGGGCCCCTGCCCGCTCTGCATCGACGCTGACGCCCTCGCGGAGGGCCGGGACGGGCTGATGCCGTACCCGTGCCCGACGGCCCGTCTCGCGGGCGCACAGGACTGCGACCCGCCACACGTGCGCAACGCCGAGGAGCAGCTGGTCGACGTGGCAGGCGCAGCAGCGCCCGAGCAGACCGCAACGCTCCTCGTTGACACGACGTCATCCACCTGCGGCGGCTGCGGGCAGCCCACCCTCCCCAGCGCACTCACCCACGCCAACGTCTCCGGCTACGACCCCAAGCCCGGCGGTGGCTGCGGTGCCCGCTTCACCGCGATCCGCAGCGTGAACCGTGTCGTGATCGACGAAGACCTGCGCGGCCTGCGCCCCGACCTTCCGATCGCCACCGCCCCCGCCGCCGGGTGAGCCGGCACCACACGACAACGGCGCCCGTCCCTGACGCAAACAGGGGCGGACGCCGCCAGCCCCAAGCCAACCACACCCCTGGAGCCCCGATGAACCAGCCCGACCCGAAGCCGATGTCCGTCGAGGAGCGCGTCGCCCGTCACCTTGCCGCGAAGGACTGGCTCACCACCGAGGACCACTGGGACCACGGCAGCGCCTCGTTCCGCGCGGACTACCTGGCCCACGCCCGCGAGGTGATCGCTATCGTGCGTGACGCCGCGCAGCCGCCCGCCGACCGGGCCGCCCTCCGCGACCGCATTCGCTACGCCATGTCCACCGCACCGACGATCTCGCTGAGCAGCAAGCAGGGCCCCACCGAGATCACTGGCGAGTTGGACGAGATCGTGGCCGCCGTGCTGGCCGCGCTGTCCGAGCGTGCAGAACGGGCGGCAGTGTTCCGTCAGGCCGCCGACGAGCTGGGCCGCATGGACTACGACACGGACAGCAACGACTACGGGTATGACACGTTCCGCGACGCCTGGAACGGCGGAGTGATGGACGCCGCCGCCGAGTTGCGTCGGCTGGCTGGCGGGCAGCACGCGACAGACACCGAGGCGCACTGCATCTGCGGGCACCCGGTACGGCAGCACTTCGAGGACGCCTGCCTCATCGCCGACTGCGACTGCGGCGACTGCATGGAACCCCTGGCTGCCTTCGAGGAGATCAGGCGACTGGCACAGATCGTCAGGCAGCAGTCCGCAGCCCCGGCCGCCGATCTGCCGGAGGCGCTGGAAGCTGTGCTTACGAAGCGGTTCACCGAGCTCGGCAACCAGTTCGCCGAGATGCGCGTGCACGAGCAGGGCCCCGATGGATGGCCCAGCAGCCGCCTCGTTAGCCCGCGCATGGTGGCAGAAGTGCTGCGGGGGCTGGTGGCTGACGAGCAGCACACGGCGGACGAGGCGCGACAGCAGGGAGCCATTGCCCGCTGCGACCAGGCGATGGCCGGGAAAGTCCACCCGCCGCACGACTGGGAGCCGTACCCCGGCAAGGGGTTGTGGCACTGCCCCGGAGACGAGCCGTTCGCCATCTGAGTCGTCGCCTGCCGTGTGGGTCGTGCCCGTGCGCGACCCCACGACGGGCCTCCCGTGAAGTTACTCGCCCGTTAACTCCCTGACGGCTTCGACCCCCCACCTACGACGCTCACCCCAACTCCACCCCGAACGGCCGCCACACGCCAACACAGCCCCCCGGAAGAGGCCCAAATGCCCGACACCGAACCCCAATGGGAACCCAGCCGCCCCGCCAAGCCCCACAGGCGCACCGGACGCGGCGCCCTCACTCCCGAACAACTCGCCCTCGCCGACGACCTCCACACCCGAGCCCTCGCCCTCCGAGCCGCATCCGAGGAAGGCCTGTCGATCCGGGAAGCCGTCGCCCTCGCCGCCATCCAGCTCGGCCTCGAACCGCCCAGCACCGAGGGGGAGTCGTGACCGGCGAGCAGCTCGCCCTCGACGTCTGCGACCCCACCTGGAGCGACCTCGCCGACCACACCCTCGCAGCCCTCTACGACCCCCACGACCCCCGTTGGCGCGACCTCCGCGGGCAGGGCCTGACCGCCTGGGAGATCCACCGCATGACCACTGTGACGACCGTTGGGAGCTACCTATGACCCGCCCCCCGATCCGCTGGCAGCCCGACGACGGCTCCGCCGCGATCCTCACTGCCTACGCCCGCCGCGGGGAACGCGCCGGCAACGTCATCCGTCGCGCCCTGCTCCTCCTCGCCCGCGCCGACGGGGTGTTGAACGGCCGTGGACAGGTGCCCCGGCAGGGGAGGCAGCCGTGAGAGGCCTCCCCGCCGACCGGTCGCTGGTCACCGCCCGCCGCCTCGAGGTGCTGAAGCTCGCCGCGAACGGCCACACCAACGCCGAGATCGCCAAGACGCTGTGGATCGCCGAAGACTCCGTCAAATCCCACATGCGCCTCGCATACGAGCAGCTCGGCGCCCGTGACCGCGCCCACGCCATCGCCATCTGCCTCGTCCGCGGACTCATCCACCCGCACGAGATCGAACTCCTCCCACCCCGTGCACGGAAGGACAACGCCGCATGAGCGACCACGACCGGCGCTGGCCGCTCGAGAAGGGCGGCGAGCGGTGAGCGCGGAGGCGGACCTGCGCGTCCAGGTAGCCGCCGCGCTTCTCACCCACGACATCAGCCAAGCGGAAGCCGCCCGGCGTCTTGGCCTCTCCAACAAGCACCTCAACCAGATGCTCACCGGCCGGGCCGTCCTCACCATTCCGTGGGCCGAACGCATCCTCGCCCTCACCGGAATGCGCCTCGTCATCGGCCTGCAGCACGACACGCAGCCCCGCCCCTGAGCCCCGCCCGCACCACGCAAGGAGCACCGCCGTGACCTTCGACGACGACACGATCCCCTGCGCCGTCTGCGACAAGCCCGCCCGCGAACGCGTCCACCGCGGCTGCCGGGAGCGCATGGCCGACGCGCTGCGCGAACTCCCGCAGCTGTACCGCGACCTCGGCGACGCGCTCCTGCCGGCCCGGCGTGGCGACGGGCCGGCGGTCTCCGGCACCCCCGGCCGCGGACTCCCCGGCGGCGACGCCCTCGACTTGCGGGCCCGCGGCGGCATCGAAGGCGTCGTCGGCGGCTGGGCTCGGATCTTGTGCGAGCAGGAGGGGTGGGACATCCCCGCCTACCAGTCCGTGCAGGCCATCGTCGACTGGTCGTGTCGTATCCTCCTCGCCAACCTCAAGGTCATCTGCGACGAACACGAGGCTGTCAAGGAAATTGCCCACGAACTGGCGGCCATACGCGGCCAGGCCGAACGGATCATCACCGGGGAGAAGAAACCCACCAAGGTCCCCGTCGCCTGCGAAGGCTGCGGCAACATCCTCCGCGTCTCCCTCGACATGGACGGCATCCGCTGCACCCGCTGCCAGCAGCAGTACGACCACCGGGCCATGCTCAATCTCGTCCCCACCCGGAGGGCAGCGGCGTGAACTGCCAGCTGTACGACGGCATCAGCATCAACGGCACCCGCCCCGAGTGCCCGCCGGCCGTCGCCCGCCTCACCCACCACCACGGCGGCACCACCGCGCTCTGCCAGCACCACTTCGACGACTGGCTCGACACCGCCGACAACGACGAAAGCATCGAACCCAAAAACTGGGAGTGGATCACCGCGTGACGAAGGGCCCCGGCCAACCGGCCGGGGCCCTTCACGCATGTCCGGGCTACTCCTCGGGCATCTCCTGCCACAGCTTCGCCGCGATCAGATCCACCTCTTCCTGCGGCAGGCCCCGCTTGGTAGAGATCAGCATCCGCGTCCCGTCCGGCAGCGTTGCCCACCGCATCTCCGTGTCCGCGGGGCCCGGCATCGGCTCATCCGTCATGATCCACCTAACGACTCAGGGTGCTCTCGAGGTACGCCTGCACCGGCCCGTACAGGCCGTAGGGCACCTTCCCTGGGATCTCGTCGAGCGTGATCCATTCGATGGCGTCCAACTCGTCGGCGTCGGCGACGTGCGCCTCGCCATCGATGACGCGGCAGGCCGTGTAGCTCATGTCCCGGCCGGTCTTGGGGTGGATGCGCTGCCCGATCACCGTGATCGCCTCGACCTTGAGGCCGGTCTCCTCGAGCGCCTCGCGGACCGCGGCCTCTTCGGGCGTCTCGCCGGCCTCAATGCCTCCGCCGGGCAGCGCCCAGAGTAGGTCGCCCTCGCGCTCGCTCCTGCGGATCATCAGCAGCTTGCCGTCGTTGACAATGACCGCCATGGAGAGCGCGGGCTGGTCGGTGGTGTCGGTCATGCGAGCGCCTCCAGGATCGGCGGATAGATGGACTGCTCGGGGATGAAGCGGGTCAACTGCGCGCGCGGCACCCAGGCCACCTCGGCGTTCTCGATCGGATCCTTGTTCGCGGCCTCGCCCAGCAGGTACTCGCAGCTCAGGTACTCGGCGACCACGCCGGTCACCGGGTGGATGCGGGAGCCGAGTTGCTCACGGACGCTGCACCGGATGCCGGTCTCGGCGTGTGTCTCCTCGACCGCTACAACCGCGGGGGAGGCGCCTGGTTTCACCACGCCGGCCGGGAACTGCCAGGACAGCGAGTCCGATCCGCGGCGGCAGACGAGGAGTACCTCGTCGTCGCGGGTGACAATCGCGATGGCGACACGCAGGGCCTGTGCCTCGACGGCGTTCGGCTTGGGGCGGGTCAGGAGACTGAAGCGGCGCTGCACCGATGGGGTCGACCTCTCGTAGGCGGTATCCAGGGCGGACTGGATTTCAGCCCGCGGCACGATGTCCGGCGACGAATGCCAGCTGGCCACCGTGCGAACGCCTACGCCGAGGTGATCGGCGAAGGCGTCATTCGTCATTCGGAGGGCCTGCTGCAAGGCGCATGCGGTGCGGCCGGTCCACGTCACGACGTCCACTTTGCGCCCCTTGCCTGATCGTCTCGGGCGTTCTGCACTACGGCTGCACTCCTGCTGCATCGGCGCTGCACTAAGCGCGCGTGGTCACGGTGCGGCATACGGGGTTCACTCAGGGGCATGGCCCATTCCGTCGTCCCCACCGAGCGTGGATCCCCACTCTTCGTTAACTCGGGAGGTCGCCTTCCGTACCCACTCCCTGCTGTACCGAGCATGCTCGGCCACGACTGTCAGGGAGCAGCCGAGGCCGCGAGCTTCGGCCACGGCTTCCTCGAGACGCTTGCGTGTCTTCTCGTGCGCAGCGGCGGCCCTGTCGACCTTGCGGAGCGCGGCTGCCTTTTGGGCGGTATCGGGTGTCGGGGTCTTCGCTGCCATGTGCTGCATGTTCTCACGCGGGCGCGTCGATCGGCCAGATTCCGCGTCTACTTTGTTGCGCCAGTTCTTGCGGCTTGGGGCATCTCCGTGCCATGGTGGTCCTGCAACAAAGTAGACGCAAAGCCCCCGGCTTCGCGGCCTACTAGCTGCGCCCACTCCTACCGGACCCAGTCCGCGGGCGCTGCACAAAAGAAGATCGGGCCGGACACCGAGACTCCTACCTCTCAGGCCGGCCCTACCACGAGGAATCACTGAAGGGTTCCCCTCATGGCTGAGCGAAAGTCTAGCCTTACCGCCGTACTGCCCGCTGAGCGGGCGGTGAGCCTGACCCTCGAGGCCGAGGTGATGACGGACGCCGACACCGGCATCCCGTCCCTCGTCACCTCGACCGACCCGCAGCTCCACGACCTCAGCGACGTGTCGCCGGCCCGCCTCCGCGAGATGGTGGCCGCGGCCCGCGAGCGCCTGGTCGAGTTCGAGCGCCTCGCCGACGAGCACGAGGCCCGCGAGACCCTGCACGCGCTCCTCGCCGAGCACGGCGTGCAGATGGAGGAGTGGGACACCACCACCCTCGACCCGAAGCTCCGCTCGCGGTTCGTCGCCTTCGCGATGGTCCACCACGAGAAGCAGCGGCTGGTCGTCGTCCCGCAGGGCCAGGACCCGATCGTCCGCCTGGCGGCCGTGCGCGAGCTCATCGCGGACATGCGAGGTGCGGCATGACCGCCGTTACGTACTCGCCTGCCGAGCAGGCGGCCCGCGACCTGGCGACCTACCGCCGCACCGTCGAGCCGGCCAAACCGCAGCGCCGGATCCTGGAGCGGTTCCCGGCCGGTGCCCCGCGGGGCGTGTGGCCGGCGGAGGGCTACGCCGCCGAGCAGCGCCGCAACGGCATCCCGGCCCGGGTCGTCATGGACCTCGACAGCGACAGCTTCCTCGTCATCGTCGAGGTGGCGTCGTGACCGGCGACGAGCGTGAGCTGCTGCAGGCCGTGCTGGAGGCGTTGACGCTGCCGTACAGCGTCGACGGCTACCAGCGGCGGCTCGTCAACCGGGCCGGGTGGGTGTGCACCACGTTGAAGGGCGCCCTGGAAGAGGGTGACGTGGCGTGGCACGCCGACTACCTGCGCCGCAAGATGCGCGACGAGGAGGCCGCGGCCAAGGGCGGTGAGCGGTGATGGCCGAGCACGAGCGCGCGAAGGAGCCGCTGTCCGTCCGGACTCGCCCGCACCCGCAGGGGTGACGTCGTGACCGACGAGAAGCGCGCCGAGCTGAAGCGCAAGGTCGCCGAAGCCAACGGCCGAGCCTCCAAGCCCCTGCCCAAGTAGGGCCCCTCCTGACCGCCGCTGGCGGTGCCACCCACGCCCATACCGCCAGCGGCACCCCCATCCCATCCCGGAATGACCAACCGAGGAGATCAGTCATGCCTTCTTCCACCCCGACCGCCCAGCAGGACAGCGAGCGCGTGCACCGCTACACCTGCACCATCCACGACGGCGATGGATGCGACGGCCACTGCCACCCCGACGTGGCCACCCTCATCTCCTGGTACGCCGACGACCTCGCCTTCGTCACCGAGGAGACGCCCGCCGCCACCGCGGAGGCGTTCATCTCCCAGCTCGGCACCGCGGGCAGCCGACTTGAGGACGCCGGCATCAACGGTGCCGAGGACCTGGAGACGGCGGCGACCTACCTGAACGACGCCGCCAGCCTCACCGGCGACGCGCAGGCCGTCCTCATCGACCGCGCCCGGAAGCTCTTGAACTTCGTGACGGACATGGTCGACGAGTACCGCGACATGGTCTGACCCGCCCCCACCCCGCCCCAGCCCCATCTGACCAGTGAGGAACACCGTCATGCCCACGCTCACCCTGATCACCTCCGCCCCGTCGTCGGACGCGGCCTATCGCACCGACCTGATCCGCCGTTATGTGGCCGCCAGCGATGAGTTCACCGAGCTGGCCGTGCTCGCCGAGGCCGCCCGCTACGACGAGGCCAACCCGGGCGCCGCGCTGACTGACGAGCTGATCGCCTCCGGCCTCGGCGACGTCGCCTGATGAGGTACCAAGGCGAGTTGCCGACGGCGCTCTTCACCGACTCGCAGATCCGGGCGCGGGACTTCCACAAGTGGGAGCACTGCCGCGGCAAGTTCGCCCGAGGCAGGGACCGCCTGAAGGTCGACGAGCTGAAGAAGTCGATCGCGTTGAGCGGCCTGAAGGTTCCGATCTTGCTGGGCGTCTCGGACCGGTACCCGGACGTGTACATCGGCGACGGGCACCACCGGGCCATCGCCCTCACCGAGCTGGGCGTCGAGCGATTCCCCTTCCGCTGGTACTGGATCACGTGGTCGGCCGTTCGCATCGCTTCCGAGCCGTTCCCCTACCACTTCCTCGGGCTGTGACCCGCCCCATCCCTCGAAAGGACCCGTCATGACCGAAGGTCACCGCGCCTACGTCTCCAGCACCGGCCGGGGTAACGGCCGCTACTCGTACACCTTCAAGTGCACCTGTGGCCGTCAGGGCGGCAGCTACGGCAGCAACGCTGCGGCGACGGCCGCGGCCCGCAAGCACGAGGGGCGTGGCCAGTGATGCACACCGGAAGCGCCGACGAATTGCGCGCCAAGACGGCCCGCTCTCAGGAGATCGGCCGGCAGATCTCCGCCCTGTTGAACGAGGCGGAGCAGATCGCGCCCGGTGCCGTCGCCGCCCAGGTGCAGGGTCTCGGGTTCACGATCCGGCGCCGCGGCAGCGGCTTCGTCGCGGACACGAGGTGATCGCCGTGGCCGAGTGGCGCAACGAGGTCGAGGGCGGCGCCGGCCGCAGCAGCGACAGCCGCGGCCCCAAGCCGACCCGGGCCTGGCAGCCGACCAGCCCCGGCGAGAACCACACCAACGGGCTCACTCCCGAGCCGTCGCCCCGTCAGGGCGAGGACTCCCGCATGTACCGACGCGCACGCGTCACCGCCAGCTGACCCTCACTAGTCCTGGAAGGACACTCCGATGAGCAGCGAATACCGTTCCTGGAAGGAGCGTGACGCCGACGCCGCACTGACCAGCGCCCAGGCCGAGAAGACGAAGGCCGAAGCGGAGGGGATGAAGCAGGCCGCCGCTGCCGGGGCCGCGCAGACGCAGACAGCGCTGCTTGCCGAGCAGGTGAAGCAGGCGAAGCTGGCCAACCAGCTCGCCGCGGTCACCGACACGGCGAAGGACGACAAGGCGGCTCGCAGGGAGAAGCGGCGCGAGCAGCGCGACGACAACGGCACCACCTTCAAGATCCTCGTGAACGTGGTCATGGCGCTCGGCCTGCTCGCCGCGCTTCCCGCGCAGATCAGCTACTTCCTCGGCCTGCACCGCAAGGACGACACCAACTCCGGGCCGGCCTGGACGCTTGCCCCGATCCCCTTCTTCCTCGAGCTCCTCGCCTGGGTCGGTGTCATGGGCACCCGGTGGGCGCACCGCAAGGGTCTGCCCCGCTGGCCGTTCTGGATCCTCACCGGCGCCCTCGCCAGCATCGCCGGCTACATCAACCTCGCCCACGGCCGCGGCGAGTACGGTCCGGTCGCCGGCTGGGCGCTCGCCGCAACCTCGGTGATCGGCCCGCTGTTGGCGGAGGTCCGCCAGTTCCTGGAGTCGAAGGCCGCTGAGGACGGGCGGGATCTGAAGCAGCGGGCCCAGGACCGGCGGGCCGCCCGTGAAGAGGTGAAGGCGCGGCGTGCCCAGGAAGAGGTCTGGGCGACCGAGGACCGGGATCGGGAGGACGAGTTCCCGGACGAGTTCAAGGAGTTTCGCCGCATCATGATCGCCCACCCCACGGGTGCGATCAGCCGCGAGGTCGCCTGGGAGCGCGCCTGGGACACCTGCAACGCACTCCCTCTATCCGTGACCGCTGGCTCGCTGGCCGCCCGCGAGGTGGCTCGGGTCGCCATAGAGGCCCTCCTCGAGGACGCCGACCGCAGCCCCGAAAGCGTTGCCGTGGACCTGTTCCTGTCGCACGCGTTCAACCCGAACGGCGGTGACGACGGGCCGTCCGGAACGCCCGCAGGAGGCGGCTCTGGCGGACCTGTGGGGGGAGGGTCACGGGCCCGCTCCCGGAAGGCCTCCGAAGGGCCTGAAGCCCTTGGGCGTAAAGGGAAGCAGCCCTCTGGCCGAACCTCCGCCAAGACCCCCGAACGGCCACTCGACCCGGCCCACATCGAGAAGGTCCGCAAGCTCGCTGACGCCCTCGGAGACGTCGACCGACTCTCCGCCCGCAAGGTCCGCGAAGTGATCGGCGGAGGCTCCAACGAGTACGCCGTCCGACTGCGCAACTTCGTGAAGAACAGCCGCCCGAACGCCGACTAGCTCACCCCCCAGGAGAGACATGCCGTACCCCGCGAACAAGCCCCTGCCGTCCGGCGTCTACCGCTGGAGCATGATCCTCGCCGGTCCGGGACCGAACGGCCGCGAAGTCCGCTTCCCCTGTGAGGGCGCCTACCGCGTCGGCGCCGGCGACACCGTCACCGCCTTGGAGATCCACGAGCACGTCCGCGCCAAGTGCGCCACCGAGCTCGGCATCCCGCAGCACGCCGCCAACACCTTCAACTTCAACCTTCACACCTGACCTTGGAGATCACCACCATGACCATCAGCTTCCGTCAGATCGCCGCTTCGGGCGGTGCGGCCGTAGCCCTCCTCGGAGGCGCCGCCGCGATCACCGCCGCCGCCCCGGTGCCCGCGTCCGCGGCCACCCAGACCGTCGCCCACCGTGCCGTCACCGCCCCCGTGAACCTGCCCGACGGCCGCACCATCCGGGTCACCGGCATGGGCGGCTACGGCCACCAGGCCACCGTCGACCACGTCGCCACCGTCGCCTCCTACAAGACCAGCGACACCACCACCGGCGTCACCCCCGACAACGGCGGTGTCGGCACCCAGCTGCAGAACCCGCTCAACACCCCGCAGAGCCCGGCCGGCTACAGCCAGATCACCACCCAGTCCGCCAGCGGTGGCGTCATCGGCGTCAGCGTCGTCGCGATCCTCATCCTCGCGATCATCGTCTTCTACAAGGTCAAGCACGGTGGCCTCAAGGTCAGCGACGCCATCATCGGCGGCCTCTTCGGTCTCGCCCTGTCCGGCACCGTCATCGGCTCCATGGGCGCCCAGATGACCAACAGCCTCGTCGGCTCGCTCGGCAGCATGCTCGGCGGCCTCGGCTAGCCACCCCATCGGCGGGGCCCACCCCTGGCCCCGCCCCCCGACCCCAGGAAGGAAGAGCCTCGTGGCCACCGAAGTCGAGTCGGAGCAGGTCGAGCAGACCGTCGAACAGGACAGCGCCGAGCCCACCCGCGGCGAGCGCATCAAGGCAGCGTTCGCCGTCCAGCGAAGCCACGCGGCTGCCCGCACCAAGGACTGGCTGGCCGGCGGCGACCTCGACCACGTCGACGTCATCCAAGCCGCCACCGAACGCAAGCAGCGCAAGCACACCGAGCGGATCGCGCAGCAGCAGCGGCACGTCGCCCAGCTCCATGCCCGCCTCCACGTCGCCAAGACGCAGGCCGAACACGGCGGCAACAGCAGCCAGCTGTCCAGCCTCGCCGGCCAGGTCGCGCATGCCGAAGCCAAGCTGGCCGGGCTCGAAGCGCAGCCGGTACTGCCGCCCACCGACCGCGAGATCGACAACGTCCGTCACAGCAAGCGGGCCGGGCGCGCCGCCCTGATCATCGGCGGCGGTCTCGCCTCCCTTTCCGCCCTGGGCACCGGCATAGACCAGGCCGTCCACGGACACCCGCTGGTGCTCACAGCCCTCGGCGCCGGCCTCAGCTATGGATGGCACCTCATCTCCCGCCCGTTCACGGCCCGCACCGCCGAGGGGGTGGAGGTCCCTTTCGTGACGACCCCGACCGGCAGCCTGCCCGCCACGTTCCAGGCGGACCCGGCCGGGGGAGCGGTGATGCCCGGAATCAGCGGCGTCGTCATGTCCGTCGAGCAGCTGCCCGAAGGCGCCAAGCCGTTCCCGCTGCGCAACGCGCGCACCCCTGACCAAGCCGCCCAGTGCGTGCTGCTGGCCATGGTTGCCGAGGGCGTGCCGGTCGTAGAGGTATCCGACGTGGTGCGGCAGCCGTGGGGCTGGCAGTGCATCGTCCGCGTTGGCGAAGGTACCCCCGAGGCGATCATCGCCAAGAGCGGAGCGCTGGAGACCCGATTCGACCTGCAGACCAACGGTGTTCGCCCGCAGCCCATGGCCGAGCGGCGGGCCTGTTCCATCCTCCGACTTGTGGAGGGCGATCCGTTCGCCACCGCGCCCGGCCTGCCATACCGGGCACCCAAGTCGGTCTCCATCACAGAGAAGTCCCGCCTCGGCACATCGGTCGGCGGCGATGCGCTGGAGGCCGCATTGGCCGGCGTTATGGGTCTGCTGGTCGCCGCCTCTGGTGGCGGCAAGACCGGCCTGCTCCAGGCCATCGGCGAAGTCACCACAGCCTGCTACGACAACATCACCTTCGATCTCGACCCGCACGGCGACGGCCTGGAAGACCTCCACGACGCCGTCCGGGTGACCGCCCGGAGCCACCAGCAGATCGAGGCCGTGCTTCTGTTCCTGCTGATGCTGTCCAAGGGGCGAGCCCGGCTGCGGGCCAAGCTCGGCATGGGCAAGAAGTGGAAGGTCAGCAAGAAGCACCCCCACATCGTCGTGATCTTCGACGAGTTCCCCAAGGGCTCCGAGCTGGCCAAGCGGCTCGCCTTCGAACTCCTCCTCGTCGGCCGCAAGGAAGCCGTCACCCTGTTCATCGCCTCGCAGGGCGGCACGAAGCTGTACTTGGGCGAGAACATTGCCCAGATGATCGCCCTCAAGGCGGTAGGCCCCTGCAAGGTAGGCGACACCCGGGCGGTCTTCGGTGACGGCGCCGTAGCCGAGGGCTGGCTGCCGCACAAGCTGTCCCCGGCCACCGACACCGACCCGAAGGATGCCGGCCACATCTACATCCAGGGCGTCCCCGGCAAGGCCGACGAGCCGATCGAGTACGCCATCCACGAGACCCCGTCCGTCATCTTGCGGAAGCTTGCCGAGGAGCGGAGGGAAGCCGGACTAGTCGAGCCCGACATGGACTCGCTGCTTGCCATGGCCGACGTTGACCTCCCCGACATCGGGATGCCGCTGCCGAAGCTCCTCACCTGGGAGCAGTTGCTCCGACTCTGCGGCGCCGAACCAGCCGAAGGCATGGCGCTCTCCGATGGGCCCGCCCGCAGCGTGGTGGAGGACGCGGTCGCCGTCATGGAGAAGCTGGGCGTCGACCGGATGAAGACCGAGAAGCTCCTCCTGGCCCTGCGGGACTACGACGAGGACGCCTACCTGGAGATGACCGTCGACGAGTTGAAGACGCTCATGGACAACGCGGGCATCGGGATGCCGGTGCAGCTTGGTTCGCTCGACGGAGAGAAGAACCCGCGCGGCTACAAGCTCGATCGGCTCAAGCGGGTTCTGTGACCCATATGTTCTATATGTCGGCGCCGCTAGCCCCTGGTCGGCATGCGAAGTCGCAGGTCAGAGCTGCTAGCCCCGCTGGTCGGCCGCTGGTCAACGCTCGGTCGTAGCAGCCGCATAGCAGCACCCATAGCAGCCCTGACCTGCACCTTCACCGGCATAGCAGCCTTGACCAGTGAAGACAAACCACCGCAAACCAGACTGGAGATCACGCATGGCCGGACGTACCTGGGAGCCCAGCAAGAAGGGCATCCGCGACCTCAACGCCTACCTCAGCAAAGGCAAAACCGTCTACACGATCAACCGCATGGCTCGCAACCTCGCACCCTACGAGGACGCCCAGACCTACTCGGCTCACACCTTCGACCGGCAGTCCCGCGTCACCGGCCTGTGGATGACCGGCCACATGTCCGTCCAGGCCCTCCTGAGCCAGTGCGGCACCGTCTACGAGAAGCCCCCGGCCGGCATCCGCAACATCGCCGGCCCCGCACCCCAGGTCGCCGGCCCGCTGCCCGCTGGCTACGAGGGCGTCCTCGACGAGGCCGAGATCCGCGGCCTGGAGAAGCAGGTCGCCGACGGCAGCGACCCCCGCACCCGCCGCCGCCTCGGCAGCTGGCGCGCCTGATGATCAGTAACAGCGAACTGATCCGAGAGTTCGTCTCCGCCTGGCGTCACGGCGACACCCAAACCGCCCGCCGCATCAAAGACATCGCATGGGCCCAGCACCGAGCACTCCCTATGAGTGAAGGCCCACTCAGTGCTATCCGCACCATCTCCGACGTCGAGTCGACTATCCCGCTCGGCTCGTCCTGACCAGCCAAAGGAGAAAGCCATGTCCGACCTGAAGATCACCCACCAGTCCGTGCGCGACTACATCGCCGCGAAGAAGCGCGGTGACCGCGCCACCACCGACCGCATCGTCGCCGAGGTACAGGCTCGCTTCGCCACCCGGAAGACCGACGGCAGCGAGGCCGCCCAGCTGCTGCACGCCTCGATGCACGTCACCTTCAGCGAAGGAGCCTGACCATGCCCAACCGAGACGAGACCTTCAACCGCGCCGTCGCCGCCCTGCGCCGAGGCAACGAACTGCTCGCCGCCGGAGCTGACGAATCCCACCCGGACTACGCGGCAGTGATGCCCGCACTCCATGCAGCCGCCGCCGCCGGATTCACGGACGCCGAGGTCTACGCGGCAGCCATGGCCGCGAAGTAGTTCAGCCGGGGCGCCCCTCGAATGCCTGGAAGCGACCAGGGACGCCCCGGTCTCCCACCCACCAAAGCAGACAGGAGATCACCATCATGACCGACGAGCAGTGGGAAGCCCAAAACGGCAGCCTGTCGCCCATCGAGGCAGTCGCCAAGGGCCTGTGCTGGTGCTGTACCGGCAACGGCGTCCTGTACACCGCATTCGGCGGTGTTCAGCGAACGGTCGCCTGCCCCGAGAAGTGCAACAGCGGCAAGGCCAAGCGATGACCACCGCCACCCTCGCGCCCGCAGCCCCGCCCGTCCTCGACCTTGAAGCCCGGCTCGCCCGCGCCGGAGCCGTCATGGACGCGCGGCTCACGCTCGCCGGCCTCGCCGTCGACATCAACTCCGCGCACATCCCCACCGAGCCGCCCGTCGAGATTACCGTCCCGCACCTGCCGCAGACCGCCGTCCCCAACCCCTACACCACGCCGCTCGCCGCCCTCCTCCACCGGGCCCGCACCCGACTGCAGACCGACGGCTGGATCCGCGACGCGCTCGTCGACGAGGAAGGCCGGCGCTGCCCCATCGGCGCCATCCGCGTCGAAGCGAGCAGCCGCGACCAGGCCGACGACGCCTGCGTGCTCCTCCTCGACGCCATCCAACGGCACTGGCAGGCCGAGACCATCCCGTCCTGGAACGCACGGCAGCCGTCCGTCGCGCCCGTCCTCATCGCCTTCGACCGGGCCGCCGACCTCGCCCACGCCCGCAACCGCTAAGGAGACCCGTGAGCATCCGCCGCGAAACCGCCGACGACGACCGCGAGCGCGCCATGAGCCTGCTCGCCGCACTCGGCGCATCCATGGACCCCGACCGCCCCGTCGACAAGTTCGAAGAAGTCGTCGGCCAAGCCCTCTACGTCAACCAGTCCAAGAACCCGCCCGCCGGCCACCGCTACCCGAAGCGGGGGTGAGTGGTGCGACACCCGAGGTAGTTGAGGACTTGACAGATCACCACCGCCGAAGCGACGATCTGCTCAGATAGCCTTCGTGCGCTTTGAGGCCCGCCACACTGGTGGGCCTCTCGCCATTCCCGGGGGAGGTGAACGATGTCCCCCGGCTACGTCTCTGCCGCGGATGCCGCCTACTACGCGGGCGTTCCCGTCGGCACCATCTGGCGCTGGGCATCCGAAGGCCGCATCGGCAAGACCGGGCGCGGCAAACAGGCCAGGTACAACGTGTACGACCTGCCCAAGGGCCGCCGCGACGAATACACGCGGGAACTGCTGGAGCCAGGGCAGGCGCCGCCGCTGCCGGCCGGAGCCCGCGCCGCCTGAGGGGAGACGCCGTGCCGCACGTTGGCCTGCTCGTCAGTGACGAGCTGCTCGAAGAGCTCCCTCAGGCGCTGGCCCTGCTGCAGGCGACCGAGGTGGCCCGGAAATCGAACGACGCCTACACGACGATGGTCACGCTCGACATGCCCTACGTGCCCGACGGTGCCGTCAAGGTCGAGCCCATCTTCCAGAGCACGCCTGGTGGGGTCCGTGTGCGGTCACTCGCCTGGCACTACGCGGCATCCAGCCCAGATGGCGGACTGACCGTGTACAACCTCGACGAGGGCGATGACCCGCAGGTCCAGTGCTGGCACACCGAGGCCGGGAGCCCGTGCGACTGGAACATCTGCCGCCAGCCCGAGCGTCTCGCTGCCGGCGACTACGGCACCGACCCTGCCGCCTAGTTCGTCCCGCCGTCCGAACCCGTTCCCGGACGGCGGGGCTCAATCCCCAGGAGGTGGCCATGCGGTACGAGGAGCTCCGAACGTTCGTGCTGTTCGGTAAGCACTACTGGTGGGAGCGGCTGCCTGATGGGCGACTGTCCCTGCAGCGGGCCGCGTGGCTGTAACCCTGGTCATGCGTTCCCTACTCCACCGTGTAGCCAGGCGCTGCCCTGTCCATGACGCTCCCTCGCAGTACCGAATCAGGCAGCTGGAGCAGGAGCTAGAGCTAGAGCAGAGCCCGGCAGAGGGTGACCTGGTGGACCAGTACTACAACCCTGCACTGGTGGACTGCGGGCACCAGTGGTGCAGCAGCAGGCGGTAGCCCAGGACCTGGAGGTAGCCGTGGCACGACGCCCCTGCCTGGACTGCGGTCGTCTCTCGACTGGTAGTCGCTGCCCTGAGTGTCGCCTTGCCGTCGACAATCGTCGGTATCAGAGGCGTGGGATGACGTCGCAGCGCGGCTATGGCACGGCGTGGCAGGCGCTCGTCGCTCAGGCCGTTGAGGCGCAGCCGTGGTGCACCGATTGCGGGATTGACCGTGAGCGGGCCGTCGCCACGTCCAATCCGCTGACTGGTGACCATCTGCGGTGGCCAGCGGAGAGCCTGGAGGACGTGCAGGTCGTGTGCCGCCGCTGCAACTCTATCCGCGGGCCGCTGAGGGGCAATGGATAGCGCTCTGACCTGCGCGAACACCACATTGTGCAGGAATGTCGGTTTTTTGACCATGATCGTCTTCTGACCCCGCCCCCATGGTCCCCGCAATCTGTACGGGTTTGAGATAGCAGCAGAGAGCCCCAGCCGGCATTTCCCGACTGGGGCTTCGAATTGGTCCTGATCTTGGTGGGATTCGCTGGCATCTCAACCGTCTTCGCGGGAGTTCGCCAACGTTCTGACCCCCAGTTTCCTCTTGCCGGACGTCCCGGTCAAGCGGCGTGCACTCGGATATCAGGGAGGTGCTCATGCCTGGCCCGGCTCCGAAGTTCGATCCCGTTCGGCGCAATTCGCGCGGCGGCCCGCTGCAGTTGCCTGCCGAGGGCCGCAAGGGGGCGCCCCCGGCATGGCCGCTCCCCGGGAAGCCGGCCGCGGCGGAGAGCCGGGCGTGGGCTGAGTTGTGGCGGACGCCGCAGGCGGTGGCGTGGGAGCGGCTCGGCTGGACGCGCACCGTGGGCCGGTACTGCCGCGTGATGGTGGCGGCCGAGCAGAAGGACGCGTCGGCGCAGCTTCTTGCGCAGGCGACGGCCCTCGAGGACCGGCTCGGTCTGACGCCGAAGGCGATGCGCCTGCTGCTGTGGGAGGTTGTCGCCGACGAGGTGGCGGAGCAGCGGCAGGCGACGAACGTCCGCAAGCGCATCAAGGCTGTCTGATGCCGTGGCGGGGCCCGGCCGAGCCGGGCGAGTTCCCCACGCTCGGGTACGAGATCGGCGAGTGGATCGAGTCGCACCTCGTCATCCCGGATGGTTACCGCAAGGGGGAGCCGTACCGGCTGACGGATGAGATGTGGCGGTTCCTGCTGCGCTACTACCGCCTGGTGGAGCATGCGGCGGCGTGGCCGGCGCCGGATGCGTTCGCCTACTACGGCGGCCAGCTGCGGCGCTCGCAGAAGTGGGGGAAGGACCCGTTCGGTGCGGCGATGCTGTGGGCTGAGGCCCTCGGGCCGACGAAGTTCGACGGCTGGGACGCCAACGGCGAGCCGGTTGGCCGCCCGTATCCGACTCCGCTGATCGCCTGCCTGGGCACGTCGGAGGAGCAGACCGACAACACGTGGCGTCCGCTGCTGGCCATGGCCCGCGGCGGCCCGCTCGCGGACATGCCCGGCTTGGACGTCGGGGAGACCCGGGTGACGCTGCCGGGCGGCGGGAAGATCGAGCCGGTGACGTGCTCGGCGCGGGCCCGCCTCGGCGCTCAGCTGACAGCGGTGACGATCACCGAGTCGCACCTGTTCACGCTTCAAGGCGGGTTCCGTAAGGTGGCGGGCGCGGTGAAGCGCAACGTGGCCGGTATGGACGGCCGCTGGCTGGAGCTGACGAACGCCTGGGATCCGACGGAGGCGTCCGAGGCGCAGCTGACCGCGGAGTCGAAGAACCCGCGCGTCTACATCGACACCGTGGAACCTGAGCGCGTCGACGATCTGAGCGACGACGAGGCCCTGTACCGGGAGCTTCTGCGGCAGTACGGGGACTCGGCGCGGGAGCGTGGCGGCTGGGTGAACATCCGCGGCCGGATCATGGACGAGGCCCGGGATGTCGCGCACATGGAGGCGGACCGGCGCCGGTTCTTCCTGAACGAAGTGGTGGTCGGCCAGTCGACGTTCGTGGATCCGACACGCTGGGATCTGTACGCCCGCCCTGACGAGACGCTGGGGCCACGTGACGGGATCGCGCTCGGCTTCGACGGCTCGAAGTACCGGGATGCGACGGCGTTGATCGCTTCGCGTATCAGTGACGGCCGGCTCTTCTGTCTGCGGATCTGGGAGCGGCCGGCGGACGCCAAAGAGGACTGGCGGGTGCCGTCGGCGGAGGTCGACAAGCATCTGACGGAAGTGTTCGGCGCCTATCGGGTGGCGGTGATGTTCGCGGACCCGTGGCGCTGGCAGGACTACCTGGACTCGTGGTCGGCGCGCTGGCCGGACCAGGTGGTGGAGTTCCCGACGAACTCGGAGCAGCGCATGGACCGTGCGATCGAGCGGTTCACGACGGCTTTCGGGAACGGGGAGATCTCCCACGACGGCCATCCGATCTTGACGAAGCACGCGAAGAACGCGGTCATCGTGAAGGGCGCCCGGAAGAAGCCGCGGCCCGGGGAGGAAACGGCCCTGGCAACGCACTATCTGAAGATGGCCAAGCGTGGCGACGGGCAGCTCATCGATGGCGCGGTTGCGGCTGTCCTGGCTCATGAGGCACGGGCCTACGCGATCGAGCACGGCCTGATGCCCGCCGCTTACGACGTACTCGACAGCGTGTTCTAGCGGAGGGGGTCGGCTGTGCGTAACCCGTTCCGACGGATGCTGCGCCGTGGCGGTGACGAGCGGCGGATGCTGGATGCGTCGTCGGTGTCGTGGCCGGCGGATCCGCTGTCCGCTCCGGCGGCCCTGAATGAGGATGGCGCGCTGCGGCTCGGGCCAGTCCTGGCGGCCGGTCGGCTGCTGGCGGCGACCATCTCGGGGATGCCGCTGTGCGTGTACCGGCAGATGGGCGACTCCAAGCAGGAGTTGCCGCTGCCGTCGCTGTTCACGCAGCCGTCAGCACAGGGCACGCTGCACGACTGGGTGTTCCGCGCGGTGACCTCGCTGGCGTACCGCGGGAACGCGATCGGTGTGGTGACGGCCAGGGACTACCTGGAGTACCCGACGGCGATCGAGTGGCTGGATCCGGCGTTCGTGCTGTGCGAGGACCGACTGGCGTCGATGGGGGAGCCCGGCTCTTTCACCAACCCGAAGTTCTCGTACCTGGGGGAGAAGCTGCCGGCTGAGGACGTGGTGCATATCCCGTGGTTCCAGCTGCCGGGCCGGGTGTGGGGGCTGTCGCCGATCGGCGCGTATGCGGTGACGGTGTCGACCGGGCTGTCGGCGCAGCAGTTCTCTGACGACTGGTTCCGGTCGGGCGGGGTTCCGCCGGGCCGGTTCAGGAACACGCAGCAGACGGTGGATCAGAAGGACGCCAATGTCATCAAGCGGCGTCTGGTGCAGGCGATTCGCTCGCATGAGCCCATCGTGTACGGCAAGGACTGGGAGTACGAGCCGACGACGGTCTCCCCGAATGAGGCGCAGTTCGTGCAGACGATGCGGCTGACAGCGTCGACGATCGCATCGATCTACGGGATTCCGCCGGAGATGATCGGTGGCGAGACCGGCGGTTCGATGTCGTACAGCAGCCCGGAGCAGCGGCAGATCGAGCTGGTGCAGTTCTCTCTGCTGCCGTGGCTGGCCCTGTTGGAGTCGCACCTCAGTGCGCTGCTGCCGCGCGGCCAGTACGTGAAGTTCGATCCGGACGTGCTGATCCGCGCTGACCTGCTGACGCGCTTCGAGGTGCACGAGAAGAAGCGGCTCATCGGCTGGGACAACATCGACGGCCTGCGTGCCCTGGAGGACGAGCCGCCGCTGCCGAACGGTGCCGGCCAGGACTACACGCCCCTGCCGATCGCGTCGAACGCGGTGATCTCACCTCCCGCTATCCGCAGCGAAAACCCGGGGCCGTTGCGCCTCATCCGAAAGGACGGCACCAATGGTTGACCGGCATCAGCTGCGCGACGCGCCTGAGCGGCGTGCGATTGCCAGCGGCCAGTTTGAGGTGCGCGCCGTCGGCGGCGACCTGGAACTGACCGGGTACGCGAGCGTGTTCAACAACGCCTACGACGTCCTTGGTGGCCCGCCCTACGGTTGGCGCGAGATCGTCGACCCGCGCGCGTTCGACGTCACCCTGGCGGCCAAGCCCGATCTGCATCTCCTCATCAACCATGAGGGGATGCCTCTCGCGCGCACCAAGAGCGGCACGCTGAAATTGGCGACGGACTCGACAGGGCTTCATGTGGAGGCGGCCCTCGATCCGAGCGACCCGGATGTGCAGCGCCTCATGCCGAAGATGAAGCGCAAGGACATGGACGAGATGTCATTTGCGTTCCGGGTGAAGGCCGACAAGTGGTCGGACGACGACAGTGAGCGCACCCTGACCGAGGTGTCCCTGCATAAGGGCGACGTGTCGGTGGTCAACTTCGGGGCGAACCCGAACACTTCAGCGCAGCTGAACAGCATGCAGCAGGCGCTGGATCTCCTGGTGAACGTCGACCCCGAGCAGGCGATGGCCGAGCTCCGCTCCGGCGACACAAACGCCATCGATCGCCTGGCCGCCGCCCGAGAGAACCTCGCCGCGCTGCAGCGCGGGCTCACACCGCAGTCGAAGCGCACCAGCATGTCACTGGCCGAGGCGCTGGCCGTGCAGGGCGACGAGACCCGCAGCGTGACGCTCTCCGCGACGATCCCGGCCCACTCGACGCCGGTCACCGACGCGCCTATGGACCGGCGAGCGGCCCTGAACGCCGCCCCCGGCGACCAGGTGGTGCTGCGCTACATGCACGCCTGGGTCGACCCGGCCGGCAAGCCCGACGACAAGGGCGCCTACTGGGGCGCCCACCACGAGGGCCGCGTCGGCGCACCCGCCCACATCGCGGCGGTGCGCTACCACCTGTCGATGCTGCCACACTCGCCGATCCCCGAGGACCAGCGGGCCGCCGTCGAGCGGCACCTGCGCCGTCACCTCGACGAAGCCGAGTAGCACTCGGCCCCACCCACTTACCGCGCTCTGGCACTGAGAGCGGCGCTGTCGCATGCCTGGCACTGGCCTGACGACCGCATTCACCGGCCCGGCACGGGTCGACGTCATGCCCATTTGCCTACGAAAGGCAGGCTCGCTCATGAATGAGCGACTTCAGCGGCTCATCGCTCGACGTGAGCAGGCCGCCAAGGACCGCGAGACTCTCATCGCGAAGCGGAAGGCCATCACCGACCTCGCCGAGGAGGAGGCCCGCGACGACCTCCTCCCGGAGGAGGACGCCGAGTTCCGCGAGCTGACCGCGCAGGTCAAGGTCAAGGACGACGAACTGACGTCGTTCGACGAGCGGATCAACGAGCTGTCGGAGGAGGCGGAGCGGTCCCGCACCGTCACCGCCGGTGCAGCGGCGGTGAAGCGGGCCGCGGCCCGCGTGGAGTCCGTCACCGAGGCCCGCACCTACGAGCGCGGCAACGGCCGCTCGTACCTGCAGGACCTGGCCCGGGTGCAGCTCAACATGGACGACGGCAGCGCCCGCGAGCGGCTGCAGCGGCACGCCCAGGACGTCGCCACCGGCCCCGAGTACCGCGACCTCAACCGCACCGACGGCAACGGTGGCTACTTCGTCCCGCCGCTGTGGCTCATGTCGCAGTACGTGGAGCTGGCCCGCGCTGGCCGCGCCTACGCGAACGTCGTCAACATGCAGCCCCTGCCGCCCGGCACCGACAGCATCAACATCCCGAAGGTGGCCTCCGGGACCGCGACCGCGGCGCAGACCGCGGACAACGCGGCCGTGCAGGAGACGGACGCGACGGACACGTTCATCAACGCCCCGGTGCGCACGATCGCCGGTCAGCAGGACGTGGCCATCCAGCTCCTCGACCAGTCCCCGGTGTCGTTCGACGAGGTCATCTTCCGTGACCTGGTCGCCGACTACGCCACCAAGACGGACCTCCAGGTCATCTCCGGTTCCGGCTCGGCCGGTCAGGTCACCGGTGTCCGCAACACCTCGGGCATCACCACGGTGACGTACACGGATGCGACGCCGACCGTGGCGAAGCTCTACAGCAAGATCGCCGACGCGGTGCAGCGGGTCCACACCCTGCGCTTCATGGCGCCGACGGTAATCGTCATGCACCCGCGCCGGTGGGCGTACCTGCTGGCCGCGTCCGACTCCAACGGGCGTCCGCTGGTCGTGCCGAACTCCGGCAACCCGCAGAACGCGGTCGCCACGCTCGGCACCGTCGGTTCGCAGCAGGTCGTCGGCTCGATGCACGGCCTGCCCGTGGTCACCGACCCGAGCATGCCGACGAACCTGGGTGCGTCCACCACCGAGGACGTCATCCACGTGCTGCGGGCCAGCGACATCCTGCTGTACGAGTCGGGCATCCGCTCCCGGGTGCTGCCGGAGGTCGGCTCCGGCAACCTCACTGTGCGGCTCCAGGTCTATGGCTACCTGGCCTTTACCGCGGCGCGCTACCCGGCGAGTGTCGTGGAAATTGGCGGCACGGGCTTGATCGCCCCGGCGTTCTAGCCCATCTTCTGATTCTTTCTCCCATTTTCCGATACGCTTGGGAGATGGGAGAAAATCAGAGATGTGGCCGCTGTAAGAAGGGGCTTCCACTTGAGTCGTTCTCGCCCTCCTACCGAGGCAAGAATGGAACATGGTGCAAGCCGTGCATGGCGCAGTACGCCCGGGAGCACCGCAACCCGGGCGTGCGGTGGCAGAAGGTAGAGCACGCGCCGCGCACCTGCACATACTGCGGTGAGCAGTACGTCCCGAAGTCCCTGAAGGCAACAGCCGCCTACTGTTCGCGCGCCTGCAAGGACAAGGAGCGCAGTGCCTCGGGGCGTGCCCGCGCGGAACACCTGTGGAAGAAGTACGGCATCACTCCCGAGGAGTACGACCAACTGTTGGCCGCGCAGGGCGGCGGTTGTGCGCTCTGCGGCGTGAAGCCGGAAGAGCTGACGACCGGTAAGTACCGCACGTACCTCCACGTCGATCATTGCCACGACAGCGGACGTGTGCGTGGCCTTCTGTGTCCCGATCACAATCTGCTCCTTGGTCGCTTCGGTGACTCGCCGGAGATGTTCCGTCGCGTGCTGAACTACCTGGAGGCCGCAGCCTCCGACTGACAGGGGGCTGCATGCAGGACGAGAAACAGTTCACCCCGCATGCCGAGCTTGGCTGGCTCTCCTGGGACGAGTGGTCGCCGGAACAGGACTTCTGTCGCTTCGTCGGTCTCCTGCAGCGGATGCTGCAGCCGGTGCAGGTTCTGGAGACCGGGGTCGGTATCGGCCGCGTCACTGGTCACCTGGACCTCTCGGCCTGCACCTACCTGGGCTTTGAGTCTGACCCCGAGTGGCGGCAACCGCCGGCCGATCCGGAACAGGCCACACCGACACCGGAGCAGATGGCGGTCGCCCAGCTGGTGATCCTCGACAGTGATCCGGTGTTCCGTCTCGCGGAGATCAAGCTGTGGGCGGACGTCGGGGCCCGCGGGTCGGTGTGCGTGGTGCACGACGCCGGCAACGGGCACGCCGAGGGCACGGTCCATGACGCCATCGGTACGGCCTGCGTTGCGACTGGACAGCCCGGCATCTTCTTGAGGAATCCGCGGGGCGGCTGGCTGGGGGTGCACACATGAGGATCATTGGTCTGCTGTCGTGGTACGAGGAGCCCGCCTCCTGGCTGGCTGAGTGCGTGGCGTCCGTGGCCCGGCTCTGCGACCACCTGATCGCGGTCGATGGTCCTTACGCCCGCTTCCCGGGCGCGGTGCGCAAGCCGGCGAGTGGGATCGAGCAGGCGGAGACGATCGCGCACACAGCGTCCGGTGCAGGGATGGGCTGCACGGTTCATACGCCCCGTCAGCCGTGGTGGGGCAACGAGGTCGAGAAGCGTGACTTCATGTTCCGGCTGGGGTCGACGATGGCGGAGCCGGGGGACTGGTTCCTGCGGATCGACGCCGACGAAATCCTCACGCAGGTCCCGGCCGACACCCGCACTCTGCTCGCGGCGACGCAGCAGGACGTCGCCGAGGTGACGATGTGGGAGCGCGACGACCTCGATTCGCAGTTCCCGATCCGCGTGCTGTTCCGGGCCCTGCCGGGGATCGGCGTGCAGCAGGCCCACTACGTCGTGACCGCCCCGGGCGAGGGCGGTACGCGGGTGCTGTGCGGCAACGACACCAAGCATCGGGCGGAGCCGGCGGAGGCCCTGTGGGATGTCCGCCTGGAGCATCGCACCCGTCAACGGTCGCCTCTGCGGAGGCGGCTGAAGCAGGACTACTACGCACTGCTGCCAGAGATCGAGCAGGTGAGGGAGCTATGAGCAGCGTCGACGACCGGTACAAGGCGGCCCTGATCGAGGAGCACGACTCCTATGTGCGATCGGGGCGCACGCAGGACGCGAAGGAAGTGGCCCGCATCCTGAAGGCGCAGTACGACCATGACGTCGCCAAGAAGGACGACGGTGGCGGCGAGGACAAGCCGAAGCTGGCGACCACGCTCCCCGAGAACACGGCGGCGGAGAAGCCGGCCGAGGACACGGCCGAGCCGAAGTCGCGGCGCACCCCGAGGGCGAAGCCGCAGGGCGACACCAAGTAGCAGTCGACGTCGGCTGATCGGAGGTGTGCTGTGGCGCTGCCTGCTGGAGTGGAAAAGGTCACCGTCTCCTCTGGTCAGCCGATGACGCTTCCTGATGGGACGGCTATCCAGGGCAAGCTGTATTTCAGCGGCCCGGACGTGGTCACCATCGCTGGTCAGGATGTGCTGCTCGGCGGCGAGGTGCCGCCGGTCGAGTTGGTCGGCGGGGCGTTCTCCGTGGACCTTGTGGCGACGGACGCGACGGGTATGTCTCCGTCGGGGTGGACGTATACGGTGCGGGCGGTTTTGACGAACGCTCCTTCGTGGACGCGGTACATCAGCCTGCCGAAGGCCAGCCTCAGTGTGAAGCTCGCCGACGTGGTGGTGCCGGATCCGGTGGCGGGCAACTATTCGACTCTGATCGACGCATCGACCATTGCGGGCGCCTACTTGGCGAAGTCCCAGAACTTGGGCGACGTTCCAGATAAGGCTGCTGGTCGTTCGAACCTTGGGCTTGGGGGCGCGGCCGTCCTGTCGGTGGGCACAACGGCGGGCACGGTGGCGGCGGGGGACGATGCGCGGTTCTCGTCGTCGAAACCGTGGGTGTTCGACGTCACCGCCAGCGTCTACGGTGCGGCGGGGGATGCGCAGGTCGTCACGGATGGTGCGATGGCGTCTGGGTCGGCGGTGCTGACCAGTTCGACCGCGAACTGGCCGACCTCGGTTGTCGGCAAGGCGATCTCGGTGAAGAACGCCGGCCCAACCGGGGTCACCACGCTGGTCACCACTGTTGCCAGCCGTCAGAGCGCCACGCAGATTACCCTCACCGCAGCGAACGCCTCCGGCGGCGCCGTCTCCGGCGCGGTAGTCATCTGGGGGACCGACGACACCTCGGCGATCCAGGCCGCCGTGGACGCGGCGGAGGCCTACCTGGCGGCCGGGCACACCTACGCGCAGGTGTACGTGCCCCCGCGGCCGTACATCGTCGCCGGGGCGCTGAACACCAGCAAGAGCGGAAACGGGCAGATCGTCTTCGGCCCCTACGCGGTCGCCGGTAACAAGAAGATTCTGGAGTTCCGCGGCGAGACCGACGGCGCCGCGGCGGTCCGGCATTGGCAGCAGACTGCGCCGCAGTTCTCCGGGTCCTGCCTGATCAGCTTTGGGGTGTACTCCTCGTCGAGCGCGCAGACCACCGACATCAACGCGCACGGCAACCCGGCCGTGATCTGCGGCCCGAACGAAGCCTCAGGGTACGGCGGAAACTCGGGCGGCGCGGTCTTCTCCAACATGCAGGCGGTGATCAAGGATCTGGCGATCCTGACCACGCACTCCGCCTACGGCCTCACCTACGGCGCTGCGAACCTGTGGGGTGTCGCCAACGCCCACGTCGAGAACGTGGGCTACGGCACCGCGGGCGTCGTGCCCGGCAACGATTACTCCTCGCCCGGCACCTTCGGTGTCGGCCTGTCCGTCGGGCTGCTGCTGCCAGCGCCGGGCAACAACGACCACGTCATCGCCCGCAACATCTCTTGCGGTGGTGGCTACACCTACGCCTGTTTCGTGACCGAGCACACGATGGCAGACCGCTACATGGCGCTGTACTGCTGGGCCGGGTTGGTCGTCGTCGGCTCTTACGCGGGGTCGGTGGGCTCGGTCCACTCGATGCACGTCATCAGCGCGTCCATCGAGGCGTGCACGCACGAGCTGTACATCATGGGTGTCGGCTCCCAGGGCGTAGGCCCGACGATCTATGCCAACATCAGCACCGAGTCGGGCACGCCGAACATTGCGGGCAGTTCCAGCAGCGCGGTGAACGGCGCGCTCGGCCGGATCGTCCTCACTGGTCTGTTCACCGAGGGCGGCGTCAGCACGCAGTATCCAACCGGGATCGAGCTGGTCGATGGCCAGGTTCCCAGGGCGATCAAGCGGAAGACGGGCGCGTTCACGTGCAGCCCGATTGACCGGGTACTGGTCTGCGACACGGCATCGGCCGGGTTCACGGGGACGCTGCCAGCCGCGGACTTCTGCCCCGTCGAGTACGTCCTCAAGAACGTGGGCGCGAACGCGCTGACGGTGGCGACGACGAGCAGCCAGCTGATCTACACCAGCAGTGGCACGGGGTCCGCCACGGCCACGGTTACCACTGGGCAGACGCTGCGCGTGCAGGCGCTCTACAACGGCACCTCCTGGGGTTGGTATGCGGTCTGAGAGGGGGATGTCGTGGCGATCGTGACGCTGGCTGCGGCAAAGGCTCAGCTGAACATCAGCGCCTCGGACACGGCGGCGGACGTGGAACTGCAGACCTACATCGATGCGGCCACCGCAGCCGTTGAGGAGCAGTTGGGCCAGGTTGTCGAGCAGCGGACGGTCGTCGACCAGCTGGACTTCGCGGGCAGTGCTCGGTCGTTCCTGCTGCGGTCTGTGCCGGCGGTTTCACTGACGTCGCTGACGTCGCTGGACGGTTTGCAGAGCTGGGACGTCGGTTCGATGCATGTGGACGGCGAGTCGGGGCTGGTGACGCTCCTGTCGGGCTCCTCGGTCACGGGCTCGGTGCTGGCTGCCTATCAGGCCGGCATGGCGGCGGTTCCGGCGAACTACCGGCTTGCAGGGTTGATCATCATTCAGCATCTGTGGGAAACGCAGCGGGGCACCATGGGCGTGCAGCTTGGCGGCGACGCGGACAACTATGTGGCTGGCCGCGGCTTCGCGATCCCGCGGCGCGCCATAGAACTTCTCGGTCCGCAGCTTCCGGGGGTGGCCTGAGATGGCATGGGCCTCTAAGCTCCCGGACGCCCTGGACGCTCTGGTCACCGTCTTCACGACGGCCGAAGGCCTCGCGGGCGTGACCGTCCGCGACGGCGCATCCGTCTCCCAGGCCCGCATCAACGAGATCATCTCCGTCGGCTACACCGGCAACGAGGACGACAGCGCGGCGGAGGCCACGCTCCTCACCGAAGGCCTCGGCGGAAGCCCGGACCGGGAACAGATCACGATCCGCTGCGCGGCCGCCGTCCTCATCGGGAAAGCAGACCTGTCGCAAGCGCGGCAGCGCGTCTACGAACTGTTCCAGGCAGCCGCTCAGGCGATCGCCGCAGACAGGACGCTTCGCGGAACGGTGATGCGGGCCATGGTCGGATCCCACTCGCTGACGCAGGACCAGATGGACCAGGGCGCCCAGGCCGTCATCGTCTTCACCGTCGAGTGCGACGCCTACACCCGCTAGACCTCGAGCCACTTGGCGATGTAGCCCTCACGCCCCTGCGGCGTGCCCCATACCCAGTAGTCACCGAGGACCTGCGATTCGCCGTCGATACCAGCTGCTCGACCCTTGTCGACCAGCTCGCACAGGTCGGCGAACGTCACGCCGCTCTTTTTGGACTTCTCCTCGGCGCGGAACCGCGGCGTCTGGACGTCACGTACTGCCATTGATCAATTCCCCCCATATTCCCGGGCATTGCGTGCCGGATCGTCCCACTGCCCGACCGTCGGGTCAACACGAACAGGAGACGCGATGACCGCGCTCGTAACCCAAGTCGTGCCCAATGTGGGCGCGGATATCTTCGCTGGACTTGTCGCATCGACAGCCAGTGACACTGCGGCGACCGGCGCCGGGACGTTCCTCGTCGTCAGGAACAAAAGTGGGGCGGCGGTCACCGTCACGGTCACGACGCCCGGTCAGGTCGACGGCCGTCTTGCTATCGCGGACAGTGTCTCGCCGAACGTCGTCGCGACAGACGGTGTGGGCATCATCCCGCTGCCCACAGCGTTGTATGCCGACCCGACCACCGGTCTCGCGACGATCGCCGTTTCGGCTCCCGGAGCGACCGTGCTTGTCGGAGTGGTGAGGGTCCCGTGAGCGTGGTCGTCCACCAGCGGAGTGGTGGAGGTGTCGCCAACGCCAGCGGCGTCGCATACGTCGGCAGCGACGGATACGCGGACGCGGTCAGCGCCTATGCCTGGGCAACGATCGCACCGACTGGTCCGTGCGATGCCTGCACTTCCGTCAGCGACGGAGACACCACGTCTCCTGACGCTGCCGTGACCACTCTCCCGCTGATCGGGAGCAGGGCAGAAGTCGCAGACGGCCTCGTCTACTTCGGCTTCTTCTTCGCCGCACCGCCCGGCGTTCACATCTGCACGCACATTTCGATCGTCCGAACAGGGAGCTGATCGTGAGCACCGTCATTCTGCGGCACCCGACGCTGCCCCCCGACCAGGAGATCGCGGTCCTTCGGGACGCTTTGCCGCACTACAGCGCGGCGGGCTGGCAGCAGGTCCCCGCCGAGGAGCTGGAGCACCGGGCCGAGCTGAAGGCGCAGGCGGAAGCCGAGGCGCGAGCCGCCGAAGAGGGAGCCGAGCCGGAGACCGCGGCGGCCGAAGTCGCCGCCACAGACGAGCCGGGATCCGAGCCGGCGGAATCCACCACCAGGCCGGCGCGGTCGCGCACCAAGGCGGCCACCAAGAAGGACGCAGAGGAGAGCTGATCCATGGTCGCCACGCCGATCGCCGCCACCAGCCGGTACATCCCGCCGGGCACGACCCGCTACTACTGGGTCCCGACGATCTCGAACTACAACTCGCCGACCCGGTCCGAGCTGAACGCCGGCTCGGACCTCACGGCGGAGATCTCCGCCGTGTCGGGCTTCGCCACGAACTCGGATCAGCAGGACACCCCCGACCTCGGATCCCGCTTCGTGTCGAAGATCCCGGGCCGGATCACCGCGGACGACTCGTCGATCACGATGTACCTGTCGTCGACGTCGTCGGACGTGCGGACCCTGCTACCGCGCGACACCGCAGGCTTCGTCGTCATCTTCCCGGAGGGCGACGTCACCGGCCAGAAGATGGACGTCTTCCCCGTCAAGGTCACCGGCCAGCCCAAGTCCCGTGACGTCGAGAACCCGTCGACGATCACGATCCAGTTTTCCGTCACGAAGATCCCGGCTGAGAACGTCACCATCCCGTGAGCTTGCCGCACGTGCCGGAGTCGGTGTCGCGGTACAGGGTCAAGGTCTTGTGCGAGGAACTGGAGCTCGATGCGCGGCTGGTCGAAGCGCTGGAGTTCCGCAGCTATGGCCTGTACGTCACGTTCCATGCCACCAACAGCGAGGGGCGAAAGCTCGCCGATGGGGGCGACGTCGCACGGCACCGCATCTTCATCCCGTACACGGAGGAGGGCGTGCTGTGAGCATCCGCCTGCAAGGCGGGGAGGATCTGCGGCGGATCAGCCGCGAACTGCGGCGCATGGACAACCCGGAGATCAAGCGACGCTTCCGGAAAGAGCTGCGCGCCGCGGCCCGGCCTCTCGTGCCGAAGGTTCGGCAGGCGATCCGGCAGGTCCCCTCCAACCGCGGCTACAGTCCCGACGGCCTGCGCGGCGCCCTGTCGAAGGCGACGCGGCTCGAGGTGAAGACCGCTGGACGTCAGGCGGGCGTCGCCATCCGGGTGGACGGGCGGAAGATGCCCAGCCACATGCGCTCCCTGCCGTCCATGGTCGAGGGCAAGAAGCGTTGGCGGCACCCCGTGTTCGGCCACGACGTGTGGGTCACCCAGACCTCGCACCCCTACTTCTACGACGCTCTCCGCACGGCCGGCCCGGCTTCGCGTCGGGCTGTCAGTCGCGTGCTGGACGGCATCACCAGAGACCTTTCCTAGGAGCACCATGGCACTCAACCGCGACGCCATCCTCGGCGCCGTCGACGTCCAGACCGAGAAGGTCGACGTTCCGGAGTGGGGCGGCGACGTCATCATCCGCGGCCTGACCGGCGACGAACTCGACGCCTTCCAGGGCTCGGTCAGGCAGTTCCGGCCCACCTTCGACGGCAAGGGAATGGAAGCCGTGCTCGTCCAGGAGGGCATGCGGGCCAAGCTCTTGGTGAAGTGCCTTGTCGACGAGGCCGGCGATCGGCTGTTCACCGACCAGGACGCGTCCGCGCTCGGCGCGAAGAGCGGCACCGTCATCGACCGCCTGTACGACGTAGCGGCCCGCCTGTCCGGCCTGTCCGAGGAGGAGAAGGAGGCGCTGGAGGGAAACTCCGAGCCGCCGACGGACAACGGCGGTTCTGGTTCTTCCTCGCCCAACGAGTCTTCCACTGCTCAGTAGCGGAGATGCTCCACCGAGTCTCTGCCCGGGAGCTCGCCGAGTGGGAGATCTACTACCAGCTCGAAGCTGAAGAGCGCGAAGCCGAAGAGGCCGAGCTGGAACGGCAAAGCCGCAACTGACCTTGACGACCTGCTGACACGGGGGAGGCGTCATGGCGTCCACGGGCATCATCTACCGTCTCGTCGCCCACGACTCGGCTTCGCGGACGTTCGATCGGGTTGGTCGTGCGGCGGGCAGGACCGACACGATGCTGGCGCGTATGGGGCGGACGGCGAAGCTCGCCGGTGAGGCTGTGGCGGTGGGCCTCGCGGCAGGTCTTGCCAAGGGCACCCAGGATGCCGCCCGCTTCCAGGCCGAGATGACCCGCATCTCGACACAGGCCGGCGGCACCGCGAAGGACGTCAAGACACTGTCCGACCAGGTGCTGAAGCTGGGGACGACCACCCAGCAGGGCCCGCAGCACCTCGCCGAGTCCCTCTATCACCTCAAGTCGGTTGGCATGGACAACGTGTCGGCGATGAAGGCGCTGAAGGAGGCCAGCGACCTCGCCGCGGTCGGCCACGCCAACCTGGAGGAGACCACCAACGCCCTGGCCGGCGCCTGGCGGACGGGCATCAAGGGCGCCACGAGCTTCCATGAGGCGGTCTCCACGGTCAACGCGATCATCGGCGCAGGCAACATGTCGATGGATCAGTTCAATGCGGCCATCGGCACCGGCATCCTGCCGTCCGCGAAGACCTTCGGCTTGTCCATGAAGCAGGTCGGCGCCGCTCTCGCGTTGATGACGGACGAGGGCATCGACTCGGCGTCCGCGGCGACCCGGCTGCGCATGTCCTTCTCCCTGCTCGGCGCACCCAGCGGGGCGGCCGAGAAGCAGCTGAAGAAGATCGGTCTCACTGGGCTCAACCTGGCTGACGCCATGCGCGGTCCCAAGGGACTGATCGGCGCCATCAGCCTGCTGAAGGAGCACCTCGACAAGTCGGGGATGTCTGCCTCGAAGCAGTCGCAGCTGCTGTCCCGGGCGTTTGGTGGCGGCCGGTCCTCGAGCGGCATCCTGCTCATGCTCAACAATTTGGATGTCCTCGAAAAGAAGCAGGAGCAGATCAACCGGTCGACGGGCAAGTTCGACGACGCGGTCAAGATGCAGCGGAAGACGGCCGAAGCCCAATGGCACCTGCTCACCAGCAACCTGGAGGTCATGGGCATCCGGGTCGGCGCGAAGGTGCTGCCGCCGATCACGGCATTCGTGAAATTCCTCGCCGGCACAGCCATGCCCGCAGCCGCTCGCTTCGGCCAGGCGATGGCGTCCATGATTCCCGTCGCCCAGATCAAGGGAGCCCTCGACGAGGTCAGGTCGACCGTGGGCGGCTTCCTGGACGGACTGACTGGCGGAAGCGGTTTCGGGGGACTCTTCAAAGGCCTCACCGGCGGCAGCCCCAAGGCGGCGAAGAATCCGATCGACAAGTTCCCCACCACGGTGCTGGGCATCGGCACGGGCGCGCCGCACCTGGGGTCGGGGCAGGCGTCGTCGACGAGGGGGTCGGGCAAGGCGTTGCAGCAGCTGCCGCACTATGGCGTCGGCCAGGTGGCTCCGGCCAACGGGCGCATTGCCACAGCGCGGCAGTTCGCGGGGCCACACCTGGGCTCTGGCATGGTTGCTCCGCTGGTCAAGGCGCCGAAGGCAGCTCCGAAGTCGGCTGCGGAGAAGCTGGGCGAGACCCTCCGTAAGGCTGTCAGCGGGGGCATCGAGACCGTCGACTGGAGCAAGCTCGGATCGGTCCTCGGTAAGGGCTTGGGGGACGCGATCGGCTGGGTCGGCAAGCACACTGCCGACTTCACCAAGAAGATCGGCAAAATCCTTGGCGGCCTCGACTTCGTCGAGATCGGCAAGGGCTTCGGCTCTGCCGCGATCCCGCTGGCGATCGGGTTCATCACGAATCTGTTCGCGCCTCTTTTCTCCCTGGATTTCTGGAAGAAGCACTGGCTCGACACCATCATCGCGGTGCTGTCGGTCATCCCGATCGGGCGGATTGCGGGCGCTCTCGGCAAGGTCTTCGAGCACATCCCCTTCCTGAAGGTCTTCGAGCCGTTGCTGCGCGGTGTGGGCAGGCTTGGCGGCTGGCTTGAGAAGGCGATCGGCAAGTCCGTCCTGAGGCCGCTCGGTCGACTCGGAAAGGCTATCTGGGACGGCATCGTCAAGGGTTTCACGAAGGTGTTGCCCGGCGCCGCAGGCAAGGTCAGCGAGCTGGTCGGGAAGGTTGCCGTTGGGATCGTCGCGTACACCGGGCGCTTCATCGGCGCCGGTGAGCGGCTGATCGGCGGCCTCGGCCGCGGCATTCTCAAATTCGGCGGCAAGATCGGCGAGTGGATCGGTAAGATCATCGGCTGGATTGTCAAGCCGTTCGCGCGCGCTGGCGGCTGGCTCCTGGAGCGGGGTAAAGCTGTCGTCCGGGGCCTGAAGGACGGCGTCGTCAACGCCGCCAAGGGCATCGGCTCGTGGATGTGGCGCAACGTCGGGCGCCCTGTCACGAACGCTTTCCGGAACGCCGGCTCCTGGGTGTGGAGCAAGGGCAAGGCGCTCGTGTCCGGCTTCAAGAACGGCATCATCTCCGGTGCCGCGAAGATCGGGTCTTGGTCCTACCGGACGATCATCCGGCCGTCCGTGGATGTGTTCGCGAACGCTGGCAAATGGGTCTGGGGCAAGGGCAAGGCCCTCGTCGGCGGCTTCAAGGGTGGCGTCGTCAATGGCGCTACGAAGATCGGCGGCTGGACGAAGAGCCATGTCATCGACCCAGTGACCGGGACATTCTCCAGGGCAGGCTCCTGGCTGGTGTCAAAGGGCGGCCAGCTGATCTCCGGCCTGAAGAACGGCATCGTCGGAGGCATCAAGGGCATCGGCAAGTGGATCAAGTCCAACATCATCGACCCGGTGGTGTCGGCGGTGAAGCATTTCTTTGGGATCCGCTCGCCATCGAGGGTCTTCATGTCCATCGGCGGCCACTTGGTCTCCGGCCTCATGAAGGGCATGGCCAAGACCAGCGGCACGGCCATCGCTAAGAAGGTGTTCGGCAGCCTGCCGGCGGCCCTCGGCTCGATCGTTAAGAAGGGCCTCGTCTCCATCGCTTCCCTGCCCGGCAAGGCCCTGAGCGCGCTCGGCAAGCTCGGTGGCTTCTTCAAGGGGCTGTTCGGCGGAGGCGGCGGGGGAGGAGTCGGGGGCAACGTAAGCCGCTGGGCGGGGGATGTTGCCTCGGTGCTGCAGATGCTCGGCGCTCCGGCGACCGCGCTGCCGGCGGTGCTCAAGCGCATCCAGATCGAGTCTGGCGGCAATCCGAACGCCATCAACCTCACGGACAGCAACGCGCGGGCCGGGCACCCGTCGCAGGGCCTGATGCAGACGATCCCCAGCACTTTCGCCGCCTACGCTGGCCCATTCCGATCCCGGGGCATCACTGACCCGCTCGCGTCGATCTATGCGGGCGTCAACTACGCCATGCACGCCTACGGCAGCAACTGGATCAACGTAATGACCCGGCCCGGCGGCTACGCCAAGGGCACCAGCGGCGCCGCGCGCGGTCTCGCGTGGGTGGGCGAAAAGGGCCCGGAGTTGGTGAATTTCAAGGGCGGCGAGGATGTCCTGTCGCACCAGCAGTCGATGGCGTTCGCCAAGGCCCGCGGGATCCGTCTGCCCGGCTACGCGTCCGGCACCATCCTCAATGCCGCGGACAGGGTGCGCCGGGACAAGCAGAAGGTCGAGGACGCTAAGGACGCTGTCGCGGCGGCCAAGCGCCGGCACAAGGGTGTGGCCGCGGCGGAGAAGCGGCTGGAGGCCGCAAGGAAGGAACTCCAGGCCGCGAACATCGCCCTCCGCAACGCCCAGCGCAGCGCCAAGACCTCGATCAGCAACACGATCGCCACGGGTCTGCTGAAGAAGCTGGAGACCGGCACGTCGTCGGCGATCGCATCGGCGATCAAGTCCCTGGCGACGAAGCTCCTGAACGCCGGGTTCAACCGGACCGCGGCCAGCGTGCAGAAGAAGGGCGGCCAGCTGGAGAAGCTCGCCAGCAAGCGGGCCAGCATCACGAAGACGATCGCGGAGGCGAACCAGTACGCCGCCGACCAGGCCGGGAACATCAAGGACTTCCTCAGCATCTCGGGGACGTCCGCGACCGGCATCGGTGACCTCATCTCGCAGGCGGGTGCGCAGCAGAAGACGGCCAGCAACTTCGTCGCCCTGACAAAGTCCCTGAAGGCACGTGGGGCGTCGAAGGAACTGTTGCAGCAGCTCAGCGACGCTGGTCCGGGCAGCCAGCTCGCGACCATCCTCGGGCAGAAGTCCGTCACCACGACGGACATCAGCAAGCTCAACAAGCTGATGGCGAGCGGCGGGAAGTTGGCCAGCAGCTTCGGCAAGGACATGGCCGATTTGATGTACGACAGCGGCAAGGATGCCGGAAAGGGGTTCTTGGCCGGCCTGAAGGCGCAGGAGAAGGCCCTCGGCAAGCAGATGGCCAAGCTGGCCAAGGACCTGATCGCCCAGATTAAGCACGCCCTCAAGATCAAGTCGCCGTCGGTGGTCATGCGCGACGAGATCGGCAAGAACGTCGTCCTCGGTATGGCCCACGGCATCGACCTGCACAGCCACCTCGTCGGAGGCGCCGCCCAGCGGCTTGCCGACACCGCCACTGGCGTATCCCTGCGCCGCCGCTACGTCCCGACCGCAGCCAGCGGTCAGGCGTCAGCCAGGCAAGAGGCGGCCTGGGATCGACTTGCAGCCGCCCTTGAGGCCGCAGGCTCCGGGTCAGAGGTCCACGTCCACTTCAATGACGACCGGCTGCGGGACCTCATCGACGTCCAGGTCAAACCGAAGATCAAGGCATCCGAGGACCGGCAGGCGTTCAGGGCACGGGTGGGCCGCCGCAGCGGGTGACCGCAGCAAGCAGGAGGGGAGGTATCGATGCCGCCGCCGTACACGAGCTATGCCGCGCTTGCGGCCGAGCACGCCGAGGGAGTCGACTACCGGCGCGTGCAGGCCACGCCGACTGGCTGGTCGTGGCTTTCCTCGGCTGTGCACGGCGGTGCCATCGAGGCAGGAACCTCCGAGATCGCCCAGTACGTGGCTGGCAGCCGCATGGCGTACTACGCATTCGAGGGCATCATGTCCTCCGGGAACTCCGACCTGCACATCACCAGCACGCTGATCGACTATCCGGACCTGCTTGCCATGGCGCCGGGCGCCCGCCGCTGGCTGTCCTTCCATGGGATGGCGGACCGGGTGGCGGGCCAAGCTGAAGTGGCGATCGGCGGCCTGGACGGGCAACTGGCCGCCGCCGTCATCAGCGCCCTGACCGCGGCCGGCTTCTCCTGCGCGGCCCCGCCGTCAGAGATCGCCGGCACCGACCCGAACAACATCTGCTCGAGGGGTCTCACGCGGGCAGGCGTGCAGCTGGAGATGTCCACCAGCCTGCGCGCCTCGTTCTTCCCTGGCGGCGACACGTCCAGGACGATGCGCGAGTCCGGGGCGCGCACGCCCACCTTCTACGCGTTCGGCGACGCACTGAAGAACCTGCAGTTCCTGTTGCTCGATTACGACCCGCCCATCTCCACCGTCCACATCAGCGGCAATCCGGTCGGCCTCTACGACACCTTCACCCGCACCGTCTCCGGTGGCTGGGGGACCGCGGACAGCGGCCAGACGTGGACGAACACCGGCGGCAACACCTCCGACTTCTCGGTATCTGGTACCCAAGCCCTGGCTACCGTGACCAGCGTCAACGTGTCTCGGTGGGGCACGCTGCCCACCGGGCAGGCCGACTTCGACGTCACAGCCTCGTTCGCCACCGATGCGCTCGCCACCGGCGGCAGCCACTTCTGTTCGCTGGCCGGACGTCATACCGATACCGACAACACCTACCTGGCCCGGCTGGAGTTCACGGCCACACAGGTCGTGAACTTGACGATCCGTAAGCGGGTCGCCGGCACCGAGACCCTGATCGGGTCCACCATCAACACCGGCCTCACCCACGCCGCGAACACCAGGTTCAGCGTGCGGTTCCGCGGTTCCGGCACCAGCCTGATGGCAAAAGCCTGGCTGACGTCCGGCTCCGAACCGGGATCGTGGACGGACACGGTCACCGACAGCAGCATCACCAGCGGCTACCGGGTCGGCGCCCGCAGCATCCTGTCGTCCAGCAACACCAACACCCTGCCGGTCACCTACAGCGTCGACGACTTCCAGACCATCGGCGGCACCAGCCTTCAGCGGTCCACTGATAGCGTCACCTGGACCACGATCAACGGGGGTCTGTCGCCGCGGCCCGCATCCATCACCCAGGACGATTCAGCCCCCGTCGGAGACGTCGCGAACGTCTACCGCATCCAGCAGCTCGATGCGACGTCCGGCGTAGTCCTGGTCGAGGGCGACCAGGAGTCCATCACCCCCGCGGTGGACACCTCCGGGATCACGATCACCGCGACCGTCCAGTCCGTGTTCCCGCCGCGCGTACTCGTATCTGTCACCGGCATGACCAGCAGCGACATCGCCACCGTGACGCTGTACCGGCAGATCGGCACCGATCGAACAGCCGTCCGCGCCGCCACCGAGGTGCCCGTCACGGGGCAGAACGCGCTGCTCCGCATCGACGGCGAACAGCCCTTCGGGGTCCCGCTCACCTACGTCGCCGCACTCACCGACGCCGTGGGCAGCCGAGCCGAGCTCACCTCAAGCCCCGTTACCTGCGCTGTGACCAGCGACGTCGTCAGCGACGCCATCCGAGGTGTGGGCGCCGCCGTGCAGGTCGAATCGCCCCTAGGCTGGAAACGCGACCGCGACGCGACGTCCTTCAATGTGAACGGGCGGATCATCGTCGTCGGCCGGCCGCGGTCGGCCCGGTCCGCGACCATCACGGTCCGCACGGAAACAGACGAGGCTGGCGACGCCCTCAACGAACTGCTCGACAACGCCACCGAGGGCACGATCCTGATCCGCAAGCAGGAGTCCCTGTCACGGCTCGACGGCACCTATGCGCTCCTCGATGACCAGGAAGACCCCAACTGGTACGACGAATTCCGTTGGTTCCAGCTGAACGTCGTCCAGTCCGACGACTGGCCCGACACGATGGAGGCCGCCGGATACACGCTGCAGGACATCGCGAACAACTTCAGCGTCCTCCAGGACATCGCCGACGCGTTTCCCGGCACTCTCTTGGACATCGCCCTGCACGACTTCGGAACCTGACATGCTCGATATGTCGACAACAGCCCTGTCCGTCATCCAGGGCAGCTACACCATGACCATGCGCGCCGAGTCCTGGCTCGACGGCCAGCTCATCGCCGATGACATCCCCGTCAGTGACGGCAGCGAGTCCCGAGACCGGTCTCTCGCCGTACCCGAGCAGATCAGTCTCACCATCCCCCGACGCGAGCACGGCTACAACTGGGACCCCGGCACCGACCCAGCCCACCCGCTCGCCGCCTACGGGCAGCAGCTCCGCATCGACTACGGCGTCGATGTCGGCGGCCAGATGGAGTGGATCAACAGGGGATGGTTCCTCATCACCTCGTCCGAGACCGACGGGGACACCGTCTCAATCTCCTGTCAGGGCCTGCTCACGCTGATCGACGAGGCCAAGCTGATCTCGCCCTTTCAGCCGGACAGCACGGACACACTGGGCACCATCATTCGTGGCCTGGTCGAGCCTGCGCTGACCGTCAACATCGACGGCTCGCTCACCGACCGCTCGGTGCCGCTCGGCTTGACCTGGGACACCGACCGCCTCGGCGCCCTAACCGAGGTACTGGACGCCTGGGGCGCTGAAGCCTCCGTCACCGCTGACGGCTACCTGTACGTGGCCCCGGTCGTCGACGTCGGGGCGCCGGTGCAGGTCATAACCGACGACCGGGCTACTGGAACCGTCATCCAATGGCAGGGCGCCACCAGCCGCGACGGGGCCTTCAACTGCGTAATCGCACAAGGCGAGGACTCCAACGGCAACCAGTTGCAGGGCGTCACCTATGACGGCCTGGGTGACTCGCCGTACCGGTTCGGCGGCCCTTTCAGTCCATTCCCCGTCCCTTATGTCTACCAGTCCAGCCTGCTCACCACCGTCGACCAGTGCCGAACGGCCGCCGCCGCCCAGATGAAACTGCTGCGGCGGCAAGCGTTCAGGAAGTTGATCGTCACGATGGTGCCGCACCCCGGGCTGGTGCCCGGAGACTTCGTGTCCATCACTGGCGCGGGCCTCGTCGAGACGCTGGCCGTCATCGAGTCCATGACGCTGCCGTACTCCCCGGGCGAGCAGTCGCTGACCGTCCGCGTCGTCTAGGAGGTGCGATGGCCGACTTTGCCGACACCCGCGCCTCCCGGACAAGCTCCGGCGCCATCCGCGGCATGGCCGTCTCCTCGGCAGCCGGCGGCGCCTGCCTCGTCGACGTCGCCGGAACCACGGTTACAGCCCGGGTCGCCATGGCGCTCACCGTGACCACCGGCAACCTGCTGATCCTGTCCAGACTCGGCAGCGCCTACTACGTCACCACCGTGCTGCCTCCGGCCCCGACGGTGACCCCGGATCCTCCGGCCCCGACGGACAGCTCGCCGCCCGTCAACACGGGCGACAAACCACCGCCGAGCAAACCCAAGACGACGACCGGGACGCTCACCTGCGTGCCAACTGCGACAGCCACCTACCGTGGCAGCTCCTGGCGATCGGACGGGGCCCCGGTCAACAGCTTCGACCTCTACCAGGGGCGATACGGCGGCTCCTCTTTCGGCCGCAGCACGGGCTGCGCCTTCTACGGCAGCAAGCCACACACGCTGCACGGCGCGACCTGCACTCGGGCCACGCTGAAGATGAAGCGCCTCTCTGCTGGCGACTTCGCAGGCCGGGCGGTGACTCTGCGGCTCGTCTCCCAGACCAGCCGCCCGAGCGGATCGCCCACCCTGAACGAATCCACTAGCGGGCCCAAGTTGGGCATCGGCGACTCGACCACGTTCACGTTGCCAACCAGCTGGGGCCAGATGCTGATCGACGGCACCCGCGGCGGCATCGCCATCAGCATCGGCAACGACACCCCATACATCCACCTGGCCGGGCGCGGAAGTTGGTCCGCCGCCATGACTCTCTCACTCTCCTGGAGGCGCAACTGATGGGCACCACCTCCAAGGGCATCGTCTTCCCGGACAACACGTCGAACACCCGCATCTGGGAGCTGATGCAGACCCTGGCCGAGTCCGCCGACGCGCTCATCATCGGCAACATCGACAGGCAGACCTTCACCAGCTCCGGCACCTGGATCAGGCCCGCAGGCGCAATCCGGATCTTCGTGCAAGTCCAAGCGGCCGGCGGCGGATCCGGGGGAGTACCCGCCACCACCTCCGGGCAGGCAGCCTGCGCACCTGGAGGAGGTGCAGGAGAGTACGCCGAGGGATGGTTCACTCCGGCCACGACCAGCGCGAGCGTCGCGGTCACCGTGGGGGCGGGCGGAGCAGGCGGCGCCGCGGGCTCCAACTCTGGCAGCGACGGCGGCGGATCGTCCTTCGGCGCACTCATCACCTGTCTCGGCGGCGGCGGCTCCGGCGGCGGCACCGTCACCTCCGCCAACACGTCCATCGGCGGCGCCAACGGTGGAGGCGGCGGCACCGGCGGGGACCTCCGTATCTCTGGCGGCGACGGCGGAAACGGGCAGGTGATCAGCGCCGTGCCGGTCAAGTACAACCACGGTGGCAACGCGTACCTAGCCGGCATCCGCCGGGCTTCGGGTGTGGCCACGACCACGACCACCGGTTTCGACGGCCGACTCTACGGCGGCGGCGCGAGCGGCCCGGCCAACGGTGCCACGCAGGCCGCGGTCGCAGGCTCGACCGGCGGCCCCGGCGTCGTCATCGTCACCACCTACACCGCATAGGAGCAGCATGCCCCTCGACCCGCCCCAGACGTCGACCGGTGACACCACCTGGGTCGTAAACGGCCGCTACAGCGCCCAGTCGGCCACCACCTTCCAGGTGCACGTAACCGTCGAAGGACCCACCGACGAAGCCGAGGGCGACGCCTGTCTGCAGGCCCTCGTCGACGTCCTCAGCACCCGCTTCGCGAGCATCACGGGCACCAAGGGCTTCACCGCCTACACCACCCGGAACATGACGCTGTCCTGACGGCCCTCACCGCCGCAACACCCAGCCCCTCCGGGGGCCTTTTTCATGCCCTGGAGGGATCCTGACCATGGTCGATCTTTGGATGCCCGGTGCAGCCCGGCACCCCATCAACGACACCGGCGCGATGAACGGCGGCCCCGCGCGGGCCGTCTGGCACATCACGTCCAACGCCAAGGACTGGACGTTCGCCGCCGAGCTGGGCTGGTTCACCGGCGGCGGGCAGGGCGTTGCCCCTCACCTGCTGTGGGACCCGTTCAGCGGAGAGATCGCCCAGTTCTTCCCCGCCGACTCCCGGTCGCTGTCCCTGGAGAACGCGGGGAGCGTGAAGACCAATCGGACCGGCAAGTACTGCGTGCAAATCGAGATCGTCTTCACCGAGGGCGAGACCGTCAACGGCAAGAAGTACGCCACGGTCAAGGACACGCCCTGCAAGAACCTCGACAAGATCGTGACGTGGCTCCGCAGCCTCGGCATCGCCGACACCTGGCCCGGTGGCGCCCCCACCGCGTTCGCCCGCGACACGGTCAGCCTCGACGCATGGACGAAGCTGGGCGGCCACTACGGGCACAACCAGATCCCCGGCAACAGTCACGTCGACCCGGGCCCGATGCCGGATCTCTTCGCCAGCGCGCCCACCCCGTCGAAGCCGTCGACGAAGCCCAAGGTCAGCCTCGCCCACGTCGTGTACGCGGCCAAGCACGACCCGGCGGCAGCGCAGGGCCACACCTCCCACAAGGCGGAAGTCCTCCTCGTCGAGAAGGCCCTCGCCGCGGAGAAGCTCCTGGCGACCCAGTGGGTCGACGGATCGTGGGGCACCAAGACCCTCAGCGCATACGCGGCCTGGCAGCGGAAGTGCGGCTACACAGGCTCGGACGCCGACGGCATCCCCGGCCAGACGTCGCTCGAGCGGCTCGCCACCAAGCACGGCTTCACCGTCACCAAGTGACCAGAGAAGAAACGAGATCATCATGAGACTGTTCGGGCGCGAGCCGGTCGTCGTCCTCAACACTCTGTCCGCGGCCCTCGGCCTCATCGTGTCGCTCGGTATCACCGGGCTCACCGCCGAGCAGGCGGGCGCGATCGTCGCCGCGGTCTCGGCGATCCTCGGCGCGATCGCCGCCGCCATGACCCGGCCCATCGCCCCGCAGGCGTTCACCGCCGTCGTCGCGGCTGGCGCCGTTCTCGTCGCCGCGTTCGGGTACGACGTCAGCCAGTCCACTATCGGCGCCATCAACACGCTCGTCCTCGCCGGGCTCACCCTGCTGACCCGCGTGCAGGTGACGCCGGCCAATCCCTCCGCTCCGACCGGCCCGACGGGGGTCTGAGTGCCGCGCCGGGCGGCCCGGCGGCTCGCGCGCATGCTGGGTCGCCGCGGCGCTATCCTCCTGTCCTACGGCACCGTCTGGTCGCTGATCGGATACGCACAGCTGGTCACCCCGCAACCCCAGCAGCCGGGCCTGCAGCTGGCGCTCGACCTGCTGCCGCTGCGCGCGTGGGGCTGGCTATGGATGGCGGCCGGACTCATCGCGATCGGCTCCGCGTTCGCGCCGCAGGGACTGGACTGGCCAGGCTTCCTCGCCCTGCCGCTGATCGTCCTGCCGTGGTGGCTGTCCTACCTGACCGCCTGGCTGCAGGGGACGTTCCCGAGGGGGTGGGTCGCTGCCGCGGTTTGGGCCGGAATCGCTGTTCCCGTGCTGGTAGTGGCGGGATGGCGTGAGCCGCCCCGCGTGAAGAGATTGAGTGCATCCGATGGGCGTTGACACCTGGGTTCAGGCAGGTATGGCGGTCGTCGCCGCGGCGGGCGGCGTCGTCTCGGCTCGGTCGGCGCGGCGCACGAAGCGGCAGGAGCGCCGCGACGACTTCGTTGCGGTGACCGAGCAGCAGGGCAAGGCCATCCAGCGCCTGGAGAAGCGCATCGAACGCCAGGAGACCGAGGCGGAGAAGCAGCGGGAGCGCATCGGCGATCAGGATGAGGCGATCGGCTGGCTCCTGTACCGGGTGCGTTCGCTGGTGTCGCACATCAAGCGGGCTGGTCTGGAGCCGCCGCCCGCGGAGCCGATGTCGGAGCGGGCGCGCCTGTACATCCACCACATCGACGTGTGAGAACTGGAGTTCCCATGCCCGAGCCGCCTGCCGCCGCATCGCCGCGGCGTGACCCGACCGCCGCCGACACGACGTCCCTCGTCGCGCTCGGCCGGGAGGAGCCGCCACCCATCCCGGCGCCCGTCTTCCAGGAGCCCGTCTACCCGAGCCTGCCGAACGGCTATGCGCCCGACGAACCCGCGTGACAGCGCCCCCGCTCCTCTGCCAACCGGCAGGGGAGCGGGGGCGCTTCGTCGTGCCTAGGGTCACGCCGTGCGGCTGACCTTGATGCTGTAGCCGTGGTCGGTCTGCTGCCATTCCCCAGCCGTCGTCCAGCCTGCGGCGAGAAGGGCCACCTCGGCGGCGTCCTGGGCGTCGCTGTCATCGCTGCCGATGGCCGTCGGGAGCGGGGTGGCGGGCACTGGCTCGGTGCCCCCGGTGGTGTCCTCGACAACGCTGATTTCGCAGTGCTCGCCGTTGAGGGTGAGGTTGCCCTGGGTGGTCAGCCAGGCCGTGAACTCGGCGGCCAGGAACTCGCGGCCACGATCGGCGATGCTCTTGACCGTGGGCGCGGCCAGCCCGATCTGCCGGGAGAGGATCGCGTTCCCCCCGCGGCCCATAGCGTCGATGGCCTGGGCGAAAGCGACCTGCCGGTTGACGGTGGCCGTCTTGTATGCGGCCTCGGCCTTGAGGTAGTCGGCGTGCGCCTTCTCCGCCTTCTCCTCGGCCTGTGCGCCGGTGTCGTGGCGGCGGACGATCTCCCAGTAGGTGTCGCTGTCGATGTCGTCCACGCTGTCGGTGACGCCGGCCTCGGAGAGGTCGTCGAGGATGCCCTCCATGTCGAAGGAGTCGGGGAAGTCGCCGAGGGTGAGGCTGACCTCGTGGGCGATCTGGGTGCGGTTCATGCGGTCCCCCTTGGGTGGCTGGGAGGGCGTTCCCTCCCGACACCCATAACGTTAGGGGGTACCTAAGAAGAAAGCAAGGGGGTACCTAAGATTCCTTCTGAGGTGACGTCATCGCCCCTCCGTGGGATGCCGGCTGCCCTGTTGCGCTCTCGATAACCCACACATATCGCGGGCGAAAAACCGGTACAATTAGACATGCCTTCGAACCCTCCTGACGAGCTGTTTGCGCGGCGCGCGGCGCGGCGTCACGCCGGGGTCCGCCGGACCTCCCTCCCGAAACCGATCGACGTGAAGACGCCCGGCCCTCCCGCTTGGGCGACACGCTTCGTCATCCCGGGCAATGCCTGCGACGCGTGCGCCGCGCACCTCCACCACAAGTGCTGGGGCGTCAACGTCTGGCTCGACCCCATCCCCGACTGCCCGTGCGACTGCGGCCACCCGAAGGACCCGATGCGACTCAGCGACGAGGCGTGGGCCGACCTCGCGATCCATGCCCCGGATCATGTCTGGATAGCAGCCATGTTCGAGCGGCAGCGCGCGACAGGCATCCACGCCTGCGTCATGGACGACGAGGAACGGCATCACGCGGTCCGCTGGGAGCGTGACCGATGACCGTATCGGACGCGGACGAGCCGCGCTTGATAGGTGAACTCGTACCGCTGGAAGCCGAACTCGTCAGTGAGCAGGCACCCGACGGCGACCGCGATCAGCACGTCTCCGACGCGACGGCCTCAGATCTCCGGCGAGCTACGGCGGCTAACACCGAGCGCGCCTACGCCCGCTGGTGGAACATGGCCCTCGCCTGGTGCGAGCAAGAGGGGCGTACCCCGCTGCCCATGACCGCGCAGACTGTCGCCGAGTTCATCGGGCACCTCAAGCGTTCAATCTCCCCGACGACGGGCAAGCCGTACTCGCCCGCGAGTCTCGACCAGGCGCTCTCCGCGATTCGCACTGCCCACTTCCGTGCCGGCTTCGAAGGGCAGCCACAGTCCCGAGCCGCGCGCGACATCATCAAGGTCCACCGCCAGGACCGCGCCCGGGAGGGCTGGCGCCCCCGACGGGCCAAGCCCGTCACTCTCGATGTCCTGCGTCTCCTTCTCTCCCAGTGCGACACGGACTCCCTCAGCGGCCGACGCAACGCAGCCATCCTCGTTCTGGGGTACGGGCTCATGGGTCGCCGCTCCGAACTCGCCGCAGTGACCATCGAGCAGGTGACCGTGACGGACGAATGGGTCACCGTCTTCATCCCCATCTCGAAGACGGACACCAATGCCAGAGGCGAAGACGTCGACATCCCCCGAGCCATTGCTCCTGACTTGGATGCGGGAGTCATCGTGCGCTCGTACCTTGAGGGGCTGGCCGAGCATGGCGTCACCGCAGGACCCCTCCTGCGGCGCGTCGATGTGTGGGGGAACGTCGGCCCGAGCATGACCGCCGCCTCGGTGAATGACATCGTGAAGAGGCTGGCCAAGGAGGCGAACCTGACGGCCGCCGAGCGGACGACCGCCCACGGCTTGCGGGCCGGGGCGCCAACCGACGCAGCCGAGCGCGGCGTACCCGTCCCGTTCATTGCGGAGCATGGGCGCTGGAGCAAGAACTCCACCCAGGTGCTCACCTATGTCCGCCCGGCCGACCGGCGCCGCAACAACCCGCTGCTCCCGCGCGACAATCGCGCCTGAGCACGGCAGCGCCCCCGCAGCCGTTGTCTGGCTGCGGGGGCGTTGTGCTGTCCGGGGTTCAGCCCCATGCGGTGTCGCTCATGGCCCCTCCTCGTGTCTGGGTGCGGCCACCGCGCGCCCCGAAGGGCCCCACCCGAGGGTGGTTGCGAACACGGTGGCCGCCTGCACACGGTAGACGGAAGCCGACCGTCCTGTCAGGGGGTCGTACCGGACCGAACTAAATCCAGCCGCGATCTATCCCGCTGGCTGGTTTCTGATGCATGGTGTGTGCGGGTGATCCGCACCTCCCCCGGGTGGATCCTCCCTCTCGGGCCCTGCCGCGCGCTGCCGATGCGGTAGGGCCCGCCGCTCCTCCCGGCTCCCCACGGGAGGCTCTGCGGCTGCCCGCGTCGACTTGCCCCGGAATTCGAACACGTGCTCTAGTCGAGTCATGCACCGTGTAGACCACCTCACCGACACCCAGGAGCGCATCCTCCGCTGCATCCGCCAGCACATCGCCGACGAGGGCGAGGCACCCACCTACGCCCAGATCGGCGCCGCCGTCGGCATGAGCAGCCGCGCCTCCGTCCACTACCAGCTGGGCGAGCTGGCGACGAAGGGCGCCATCGTCCGCGAGCCCGGCCGACGCCGGGGGATCCGGCTCGCGTGACCAGGCCCGGCCGCTACCACCTCACCCTGTCCTCCCGCGGCCGGCCGGTACAGCACGGCTGGTGGGGCAGCGAAGAGACGGCCCGGCGGAAGTTCACGCGCTGGGTCGGCGAGTACGGCAGCCTGCCCGAGGCGCGCGTCACCCTCGTTGACGAGGAGACCGGCGAGCAGCTGGCCAGCTGGCCCGACGAGCGCCGCAGCGTTGTCAGTGGCGCCGGTTAGCCTGAGGTATCCGTGCAGGCACTAGCCAAGCGCGGGTTTGCTGTGAGTTGCTGGCGCCGAGCCCGAGCGTGGAACCCCGGGCTCGGCAGCAATCGAGGAGAGTCCGTGGGCATGTTCCGGTGCCGCTACTGCTGGCGCGTGTACCTGACTCCGTGGCACCTGTGGCGCAGGGTCACCGGTCGATGCCCGGCTATGAGGTAGTGGCCCTCTAGCCTGCCGCCAGCTCCGGGTGCCGGACCGCCCGCTTGAGCGCCATCTCCACCTCGACCCGCACCTTGCCTTCGGCCGCGGCGTGCTCGGTGACCGCGGCCTGGAACGCTGCCGCGGCCTCGATCCAGGCCTGCCACTGGGCGGTGTAGTCGACGTCCGGGGCGGACAGTCGGGCGTGCGCCTCCTCGGCCGCCTGTTCCAGCTTCACGAGATCTTCGAAGGTGTGTGCCACCCGAGGATCCTAAGCGGCGCCGTCGGTCTCTGGCGCGGCTGGCCGTCGGGGATGCTCGGCTCCGGGGCGTCGGACGTACCACTCCATGAAGCGGCGGATCTCAGCTGACCGGTCGCTGTCTGTGCGCGCGGTTGCGTCGCCGAAGTCGTCCCATAGCTGGTCGTCGACTCCGCGCACGCCGCGCAGCTTGTTTCGGTGCTGGTTGGCCATGGGGTAATCATGACGGGGTGGTTGACCACCTGTCCAGCAGCATGCCATTATTTAGGGGTGGTTGACCACCTCTGAAGTGGAGGAAAGATGCTGAACTACCCCCGCATCCGCATGAACGTCCCCGGCACCTGGGAGATCTTCTCCGCCGACGGCCGGCACGGCGGCATCGTCTGCTCGCAGACCCCCCGGCGAGACCTGGAGGATCGCCTGGACTACCTCAAGCAGCAGGAACCGGACGGCGGCTGGTTCTACGAGTACATTCCGCAGCAGGAGGCGATGTGACGGCCTACCCCGAGCCCGAGTTCCCCATCGGCCATATCGTGTACAACCGGTTCGACGAGCCGCTCACGGTCGTGGCTCAGCGCAGGACCGACCAGATCATGGCCTGGGGGGATCGTCGCCTGTTCTCCGACGAGTCCGCGAAAGCAACCCCGTGGTTCTACACGCTCCGCGACTCAAGCGGCCGGGAGTCCTCCTCGTCCCAAAGTGGGTTGCGGCACTTGGAGCAGATGGCGGCGGTCCGCCGCGCTCCCGCTGAGGCCGACAACCCAATCCCGCCGACTCAGCGCGGCGGGCTGAACGTCAGGGAACGACTGCGCAGTCCGTATGGAACCTGGACCGTGACCGAAGCCTGGATAGCGAACAAGGCCGGCGCTCAAGGCAAGGACAGGTCATACGGCCTCGCGGTCTCCGGCGGCAGCCACATGTACTACCTCCTCACCCGCGAGGACGGGCATCAGGAGGAGTGGGCCGCGCCCGACATGGCCGACGCCGGCTTCCACCGAATCCTGCCTGACGAGCAGCAGACCCTGGCCTAAGGGACGCACAGCCTCACCGGCCAGACGTAACGGCGCCCCGCCTGAGGTAAGCAGGCGGGGCGCTCGCAGGCCAGCCTACGCCGCCGCCGCCATCTCCCCGCGCACGGCCGCCTCCCACTCGGCGACCAGCAGGTCGTACTCCGCCCGCTCGGCATCCGCCAGCCGGCGCCTGGTCCGCTCCAGCAGCGCACGGATCTGCTCGTTGAGCTCGTCGGCAGACCGCAGCCCCGACGGCGGGGGAGTGGAGGACATGGAGCGATCGTAGGGCGAGGGTCTGACAGCGGCCTAGGAATTCGGCGGCTCGGCGATGTACGTCCCCTTCGCCGGCAGGGTGACGACGAGACCGCGCTCCCGGAGGTCCTCGACCGCGCGCCGCACGGTGCCCACCGCGACGCCGACCTGCTCGGCAAGCTCCCGCTCGCCCTCCAGTCGGGCGCCGGCCTGTAGCTCGCCGGTCTCGATGCGGCGGGCGATCCAGTCGGCGACCTGCTGCCACACGTAGACGGGCTTCGACGGATCCACCGGAGATTGATCACCCATGCTTTGAAGCTAGGGCGGCCCACCGCAGTGCGTTTCGGCAGGTAGCTCCATACAGCGGTATAGAGCAGTGTGTAGCGGTAGCCTCTGACCAACAGAAACGCCCCCGGGGAGCGTGGCCCGCCACCCCGGAGGCAGCCGACGGACGGAGCGTCGACGTGACCCACCCTACGGACCGAGCCGCCCCACACCAGACCCTCGACGCCCTCGTCGCCGAAGCGCAGGCCGCCACCGAGGTGCTGCCCACCATCGACCGCTGCCGCCACCTCGACACCCAGCTGCGGGACGCGATCCGCGACCTGCACGCCCGGGTCGAGGAGAAGGCGGCTGGCCTGCCGCCGCGGTCCCGTGCCTGGTACGCCTGCGTGACTCTCACCGACCGCACCGAGGACGTGCTCGCCGGCTCGCTCGGGTACGGGCTGCTGTCGGCGGCCACCCGGGTCGCGGCGCTGGCCCGGCACTGCCGGGCGCTGACCGATGCCTCTGAGGCAATGAACGGGCGTTAACTCACGCCTGTCGGGAAAGCCCTGGCCAGGGGATGAGCAAGCGGTTACGGAATCGCACAGGACGCACACAATCCGTTCAGATATATGCAGCACCCAGGCTTCCGTAGCGGATCAACTTGCTGTTGACTTTAAGTCAGTGGCTCGGTCAGGCCTCGGCTGCGCTGCTGCTCTCTACCCATGCAGGAGGTCGGTGACGTGTACCCGGAGCGCGTGCGCGACGAGCAGCAGGTGGCTGAGCTTCATCTCGCTGCCCGCTTCCATGCGCTGGATCGTCGACCGGTCGACGCCGCTCTGGTGGGCGAGGGACTCCTGAGTCATGTTCTGGTGGAGTCGTCGCACGCGAATGCGGTCACCCGCGGCCCGGCGGGCGTCGAGAACCCACTGGGGCTGGTCGGCTGGCACCCGACCAACGCTTTAGCGACCATGATCATAAGTCAGCAGCAGATTTGAGGCACTTCCTGATCATGGAAGCCGGGCCGACGGATAGTCCGTCTTCCCGCGTAGAGGAGACGGAAGCCTTACTGAACGACCGCACAGCCCCACTGAGCCCGGCGGCCTGGTGTTTGCCGCAGGGCTGACTGTAGTGTCCGAGAATAGAACACACGTTCCCCCGAAGGGGTGAACCACGGCTGGCCTGCACATTCCGGCGACCATCACGGGAACCAGGATCACGCGCCCCCCACGCCCAGCCGGCCGCGACAACGGGAGACGGAATGGACCGCCAGCAGATCCTCGACCTCTACACCTGGGCGCCGGGCACCTGCTTCCGGCATCCCAGAAAGGGAGAGGTGTTGACTGCCGTCGTGGGCGTCGTCCACCCCTGCGAGGACGGCGAGCGTGAGGTCCGCGCCTGCGCCGACTGCGTCATCACCATGGAAGACATAAAGCGTGAGGAAGCGGCGCGCGCGGGGAGCGAATACCGGCCGGGCCCGGCCGACGAGGCGCAGCGATAGGCGGTTCTGGCAGGTCGCGCGCCTGCTGGGGAGCCGGAATCCGGGGAGAATCTGGGGAGGGCGGATAGTGGGGGAGTGTCCAGGGAGGCTGAGATTCGCCACCCAACACCATCCGGCGCCATTCAAGACCACGGAAAACCACCAGGTCGGCTCGGGTGACTGGGACTGGCGAGGCATCGCGGCAGCCCGCACGGCACTCGCATGGCAGAACACCGCATACAATCAACCGCCCCACCCGAGCTTCTTCATAGGCGACGGGATGGCGACGGCGCCGAGGCCTATCGTCTACACCCCCTGAGCCGGTAAATGACGGCTACACCGATCTTGGGCACACTTTCATTACAAGGAGTTCACACCGAGGTCCGGGTGAGGGATGATTCATCACTCAACGATCATCCCTGGGGGGACCATGAGCACCAACATCACGCCACCACCCATGCCCGGATACGGGCCGGCTGTTCCGCCGCCGGCGCCGCCCAGGAAGACGAACACGGTCGTCGTCGCGACCGCGGCAGCCGCCATCGGCGCCGTGGTCGCGGCCGTGATCACCGCCGGTGTCACCGGAGGCGACAAGACGGCCGAGCCCGCGCCCACCGTGACCGTCACCAAGACCGCAGGTGAAGACGACACCGCCGCCGCGGCCGACGAGGAAACCAGCCCCACGCCGGAGGAGACCGGCGACGGGGTCTACGCCCTGACCGACACGGTCACCTACGAATCCGACATCGACGTCAGCCTTTCCGGCTTCAGGCGAACCGTGTCCGGCGCCTACGCCGATCCGGAGAACACGTCGTATGTGGGATTCACGGTGAAAATCAAGAATGGCGGCAGCAAAACCCTCGACGTCACGATGCTCACCGTCAACTGCTCCTACGGCAAGGACGGGCACAGCAGCGAAGAAGTCTACGATTCCGACGCGGGACTGAACGGCGGACCGGACACCAAACTCCTCGCCGGCCGCTCCATCAATGTGCGCTGGGGCTGCGAACTCCCCAAGAACGAGAAACTCATCCAGATCGAGGTCGCCCCCGACATCGACTCCGAGGCGTCGATCTTCACCGGTTCCGTCAAGTGACGTACGGGGCGCGTGCCCGCCGTGACACGCGCCCCCGGCCGTCAGCCGACCGTGCAGCTCTGGTCGCCCAGCTTGAACGACGCCGGTTTCGTATTGGCGCCCGACCAGCTCCCGGTGAAGCCGAAGCCCACCGAGGAACCCGCCGCCACCGTGCCGTTCCAGCTCACGTTCTTCGCGGTCACCGCCGCGCCCGACTGCGTGTAGTCGGCGTTCCACAGCTGCGTGACCTTCTGACCGTCGGCGAAGGACCAGCCGAGCGACCAGCCGCTCCAAGCGGACGAACCGGTGTTGGTCAGCTGGACATCCGCCTGGAAGCCGCCCGACCACTGGTTCGTGATCTTGTACGTCACCGCACAGGCACCGGTCGGCGTCGGATCCGTACCGCCGCCTCCTCCTCCACCGCCTCCGCTCGTGTCGGAGGTGTCGCCGTAGACGACCCCACGCCCGTTCGTCGACACGTACACCCGCCCGTACACCCTCGGGTCACCGGTGATCGCCGCACCCGTCCAACCCCACTGATGGGCACCGTCGTTGATACGGGTCCAGCTCGCCCCCTTGTCGGTCGACCGGAAGACGCCGCGCACCCCGCCGATCTTCGCGCTGGTGTACAGCGTCTGGTACGAGGCCCCCGTCGCCGCCTTGCCGAAGCCGATCGTGTCGGCCTGCTCGACGCCCGGGAGCTTGGTGAAGCTCGCGCCGCCGTCCGTGGAGTGCCACAGCCCGTACGCACCGTCGCTCGCGCCGCCCGCCAGCCATACATCGCCCTTGACACCGGGCAACGCCTTGAAACGCACGCTGTCACCGCTGGGCAGCCCGGTCGCCGAGGAAGCGGTGAAGGTCGCACCGCCATCCGAACTCACGTAGAACTTGCCCGACTTGAAGCCGTAGAACGTCTTCGGATCCACCCGGTCGGACTCGACGACCGCCCCGGACGGGATTCCGCTCGACGCCGCCCAGGACGAACCGAAGCCCGTCGTGTACTGCACGCCCGTACCCGCCGGGCTCCACACGAACCGGCTGCCGTCGGCGCTCGCCGCCACCGTGCCGCCGCCGCTGACACCCGAAGGATCCGTACCCGCGAACCAGTTGGCGCCGTTGTCGGTCGAGAACGCCACGTGCGGACCGGAGTCCAGATTGCCGACGCGCACCACGGTGTTCGGGTTGGTCTCCGCGAAGTCCAGGCTGGTGGTCGTGGTGAAGGTGGGCGAGGTGTACATCATCGACGGCACCTTCGTCAGATCCGTGTGCCGGAAGCCGCCGATGTCACCCAGGGCACTGAAGAGCTGAGCGCCACCGGACGGGGGTGCGGCGAGGTCGTTGACGGCCGTCTCCTCCAGGCCCTGCACCATCGGCTTGACGGTGAACTGGCCGCCGCTGTCCCAGTTCGTGAGGTTCTCGGTCCCGTACAGCGTCGCACCCGTTCCGTACATCATCCGCGCGGAGTCGAAGGGGTCGATCTCCAGCGACTCCGTCATCCAGCCCAGCTTCGGGGTCTGTTCGGGCGGCGACGGATTCGCGCCGAAGGTCAGCCACGGGGACGACGACACATCGATGGTGTAGCGGTTCGAGCGGTTGGGGTACGACGTGTAGTCCCAGGCCTTCGTCCAGGTGCCGCCGCTGTCCGTGGAGCGGAAGATCTGGGTGTCCGGCCACCAGGAACTGTATGCGGTCGCCATCACCGTGCCCGGATGCTGCCGGTCGACCGTCAGCCCGCTGAAGCCGTAGTAGGTGTCGGCCTCGGCGACCGGGCTGACGTTGGTCCAGGTGCCGGTCGCCGTCGCATACCGCCACAGCTGGCCCTTGCCGCCGTCGTACGGACCACCCTTGTCGCTGTATGCGATGTACAGGTATCCGTTCTTCGTATCCAGTACGCCTTTGTGCGCCAGATATCCCGTCGGCTGCCCCGCCAGCCGCGACCACGTCGCCCCGGCGTCCGTCGACCGGTACACCGCGTTGTCCTTGTCCGCCACCCCGACGTAGATCGTCTTCGTCGCGCTCCCCGACGTACCCGTGGACTCGTCGAAGGTGACCCAGACGATCCCCTGGTTGTCACTGGCGTACCCGGTAGTGTCGCTCGGATCCTGCTGGTAGTTGCCGGGGTTGGGGAAGGCCGTCACCTGTGACCAGGTCACCCCGGAGTCCGTCGACCGCCACAGTCCCTTGCCGCTGGGCGCGCCCAGGTACAGGACGCTGTCCTTGTTGGGGTCGACCGCCAGGCGCTCGCCCATGCCCCGGCCGGGCATGTTGCCGCCCAGTTTGAACGGCAGGTCGGCCTTCTGCCAGCTCGCGCCCCGGTCGCCGGAGCGCAGCACCGCGCCGTTCCCGGGATCCCAGCTGTTGGTGTACGTGCCCACGGCCGCGTACACCTTGTTCGGGTCCACCGAGTCGGAGGCCAGGCTGACGACACCCGTGTGGCCCCAGTCGTTCCAGCCGACCGAGTCCAGCAGCGGGGTCCACGTCTTCGTCGACTCCTGCCAGCGGTAGGCGCCGCCGATGTCGGTGCGGGCGTAGACCAGGTTCTTCTCGGAGCGGTTGAACACGATGCCCGGGACGAAGCCGCCGCCGTCGATCCGGGCGTTCTTCCAGGTGTAGGTGTCGGCCGCGAGCGTCACCTTCGGTGTGCTCGCGGCCAGCGCCGGCGGGCTGCCCGCCAGCAGGCCGGCGGCCAGCGCCAGAACCGCCGTGAGGATACGCGTTCTTCGCACGGTGGGGGTCCTTCCTTCGGGGAGGAGGGCGTGACGACCGGGCGGCCCCCCGTGCGGGTGGGGACCGCCCGGTCCGGCGTACACGGAGCGTTAGCGGGGACTTATTCGAGGAGCTCCGCGTACGAACCCATGGCCATGGCGATGTCCGCCTGGGCCCAGAACCGGTGGTACGTGAAGACGGGCGCGGCACCGCCCGCGAGGTAGCTCGAGATCTTCGACCAGGCCGGGTCGTTCTTGTAGAAGGACCTCAGCGAGATGAACGTCGAGGACGAGCTGATCGTGTCACCGTTCGGCATCTTGCCGCTCCAGCCGCTCGGCACGTACACACTGTCGTCGAAGCGGTTGTAGTCGGTACGGGTCTCCGGGACGGCGATGCCCATGCTGTCCTGGTAGTTGCTCCACATGCCGTCCAGCAGCGCCTTGGCCGTCGACTTCGCCGTCGCGTCACCGGACTTGGCGGCGTAGTACGTCAGCGTCTTGGCGTACGCGGCCGCCACGCCGACGTCGTTGGTGTAGTCGGCGACGGTGACGTGCAGCCCGCTGTTGGAGCCGGGGGAGGAGGCGTTCCAGGTGTCGGGCTGGCCCGACCACTGGAGCGTCGACGGGATCAGATAGGTGCCGTCCGGGTTGATCGTGGTCTTGGACAGCGCCCACTTGACCCACTTGTCGAGGATCGCCTTGGCGGTGGTGTTCCCCGTCTGCTGGTAGTACTCGGCGACCCGCTCCATCGACCACGCCTGGAAGCCGAACCACTGGTTGGACGGCGGGTCGTGGTAGACGGGCTCCCAGTCGTAGTACATGCCGTAGAAGGTCGACGTACCCGACGGCGGCGTCGCGTACCGGCCCTGCCAGCTGTTGGTCGCGCCGCCCGCGATGGCGCCCTCGGAGGACTGCAGCCACTGGTAGAACTCCAGTTGCCGCTGGAGCGACTTGCTCCAGTCCGTCGCACCCGTCGCCGACTTCGGCTTCAGGTCGGCGTAGGAGCTGAGCGCGTACGCCGCGAGGGGGTTCTGGTAGCCGCCGTGCACGTGGCTGGAGCCGATGCGCCAGGCCCAGCCCGCGCTGGTGTCCGTCGCGCCGCCCCACGCGTAGTACCAGGACAGCAGGTAGTCCGAGGCGTCCTTGCCGGTGCCGGCGGGGCAGGAGGACGGGCCGACACAGTTGCCGATTTTCTTGAAGTACTTGTCGTACATCGCATACCGCAGGTAGTCGCCCATCTTCGCCGCCTTGGTGACGGTGGCCGACACGTCGCTGCCCTTGCCCTGCGCCTTCGCCCAGACATCCGCCCAGTACGCGGCCTGCACCGCACGCGCGTCGGCGTCCGGGGCGTCCGTGTACTTCCACTGCTTGGCGTAGGAGGAGTCGCCGGTGAACAGGTCCAGGTACCCGTTGGTGCCGCCGTACTTGAAGGCGTCGCAGGTCGGCTGCGGGACCGTCTCCCAGACCGACTCCTGTGGGCCGCGCTGGAAGGTGTTGATGTACGACGGTCCGGTGGCCGTCGGGCCGGCCTCGCACTTGCCGGGCTCGTCGCCGTAGCCGTAGACGTTGTCGACGTCCTGGAGCCAGTGCATACCGTAGATGTCGTCCGTACCGTATGCGGTCTTCAGTTCACCGGCGATCGGATCCGATCCGACCGGCACCGACGTGTCCAGCTTCGCCGGATACTCGTTCGGCGTGTCCAGCTCGGGCGCGTACGTCGCCGGCTTCGAGGCGTTGTAGAAGGAGTTGGTCGGCTGGTCGGCGTGGGTCGGGATCATGTACTTCTCCATCAGATCCCAGGCGCCGTTGAACTTCGACCAGTCACCGGTGACCTTGCCGTACGTCGCCTGTAGCCAGAGAAGGTAGCTGTAGGCCTCCGACGTGGTCTCGTGCCCCTGGTCCGGGGCCTCGACGATCAGCGTCTCGACCGAGTGGTAGGGGATGCCCTCGGGGGAGAAGTAGCCGTTCGCCGGGTTGGTGATCTTCCCGTACAGGTCCAGGAAGCGGGCGTCGTACGCCTTCGACCCCGCCAGCTCCGTCACGGTCACCGTCGCCTTGGTGTGGCCGGTCGCCGAGGCGGTGAAGGTGGCCGCGCCCGTGCCCGAGGAGTCGGCGGTGATGGTCACCGTCTGCGCGGTGTTCCAGTTGGACGGCGTGAAGGTCAGGGACGATCCGCCGGTCACGCCGAGACCGGTGTTGCCGGCCGTACGGGCCACGCTCACCGTGACGTTGGCGCTCGGCTGCGTCGACAGCTTCACCGAGAACGTTCCCGTCTTGCCCTGCTGGACGCCCAGTTGGGTGGGCGAGGCCACCACGGCGGGACCCGAGGCGACCGTGATGCCGACCGGCGTGGACTCGGCGGAGGCGCCCAGGCTGTCGTACGCCTTCGCCACCAGCGAATGACTGCCCACGGTCAAGCTTGAGACCGAGAGCGAGTACGGCGCGCTGGTGTCCGTGCCCAGCAGCGTGGTGTCGTCGTAGAACTCCACCTTGCTGACCGTCGCGTTGTCGGCGGCCGCCGCGGTCGCCGCCAGCGGCACCGCGTCGCCCTGTGTGTAGACCGCGCCCGCGGCGGGGCTGGTCAGCACGGCGAGGGGCGGCTGGTGCGCGCCGGCGCAGGTGGTGCCGTTGACCGCGAAGGATGTGGGAGCGGTGTTGGTGCCGCTGTAGGTGAACTGCGCGCCGGTGCTCACCGCGGCGCCGGCGGCGATCGTCCCGTTGTACGAGGCGTTCTGCACGGTGACCGACTGGCCGGACTGGGACCAGGTGCCGTTCCAGCCGTTGACGAGTTTCTGGTTGCCCGCGTAACCGTACGTCAGGGTCCAGCCGTTGATGGCGTTCGTGCCGCGGTTGGTGAGGGTGAGGTCGGCGGTGAAGCCGGAGCCCCAGTCATTGGTCTTGTAGTCGACGCTGCACTGAAGTGCCGCCGCGTGCGCGGGTGCCGTTCCCGTGGCGAGCATCGACAGGGGAAGGGCGAGCGCCGCGACGACGGCCGTCCACAACCGTCGCGCGGCTCTGTGCCTCCGTCCGGGATGCATGTGCTGGTTCCTCCTTGCGGCTCGGAAGAAGTCAAGGCTTGAACCAGTGGGAGCGCTCCCATAGTGCGGACGAGGGTGTGAAGGGTCAAGGTGCTTGAAGAGTCGAAAAGATTCGACGGATCCGGTTGAGGAAAAGTCAAGCGGCTCCTCTGTCCATCGCCGGTACTTGGCGCTACCTTCCTTCGCACCAGTGGGAGCGATTCCGTTCAGTCGACGCGTCCGTCACGACGCGCCCGAGCTGCAAGGAGTCGCTCATGCGACATCCCCCGCGTTCAGTACTTTTAGCCGTCACCGGTGCGGTCGCACTCCTCGCGAGCGTGACCGTCCCGGTGGTCACGGCGCAGGGAGCCACACCCGCGTGCACGGTGGAGTACTCCGTCACCAGCCAGTGGGACACCGGCTTCCAGGGCGCCGTGAAGATCACCAACAACAAGGCCGCGCTGAGCAGTTGGAGCCTCACCTTCGACTTCGCCAACGGCCAGAAGGTCACCCAGGGCTGGAACGCCAAGTGGTCCCAGTCCGGCACCACCGTGACCGCGGCCAACGAGAGCTGGAACGGTTCGCTCGGCACCGGCGCCACCATCAGCGCGGGGTTCCTCGGTTCCCGGTCGGGCAGCAACGCCGTACCGACGACGTTCAAGCTCAACGGGACCACCTGCAACGTCGACACGGACCCGCCGCCCACCGACCCGCCCCCGGCGACCGGCAAGGCACCCGCCCTGCACGTCTCCGGCAACAAGCTCGTCGACGCCGACGGAAAGACACGCCGGCTGCTCGGCGTGAACCGCTCCGGCGGCGAGTTCATGTGCGTGCAGGGCCGGGGCATCTGGGACGGTCCCGTCGACGACACGGCGATCAAGGCGATCGCCGACTGGAAGGCCAACGCGGTCCGCATCCCGCTGAACGAGGAGTGCTGGCTCGGCCTTTCGAACGTCAAGCCGGAGTACGCGGGCGCCAACTACATCAACGCGGTCAAGGACCTGGTGGCACGCGTCGAGGCGCACGGCATGACACCGATCGTCGAACTGCACTGGTCCTACGGCCAGTACACCGGCAACTCGGCCGGCTGCTCCGACGTGCACGCCACCTGCCAGAAGCCGATGCCCGACATGCAGTACACCCCGTCGTTCTGGTCCTCCGTGGCCGGCACCTTCAAGAACGACCTGGCGGTGGCGTTCGACCTGTTCAACGAGCCCTACCCGGACCGGGCGACGTCCACCACCACCCAGGCGTGGCAGTGCTGGAAGGACGGCGGCACCTGTCCCGGTATCTCGTACGAGGTCGCCGGTGTGCAGGACCTCGTCGACTCCATACGATCTGCCGGCGCCAAGAACGTCATCCTGGCCGGCGGACTCGCCTACTCCAACGACCTCAGCCAGTGGCTGACGTACAAGCCCACCGACCCCACCGGCAATCTCGCCGCCGCCTACCACGTCTACAACTTCAACACCTGCGCCAGTGAGAGCTGCTGGAACTCGACCCTGGCCCCGGTGGCGGCCCAAGTGCCGCTGGTGGCAGGAGAGATCGGCGAGAGCACCTGCTCGCACGGCTTCGTCGACCAGGTCATGAAGTGGTTCGACGACCGGAACCTGTCCTACCTGGGCTGGACTTGGAACGCCTGGGACTGCTCCTCCGGCCCGTCCCTGATCTCCGGCTACGACGGCACGCCCACCACCTACGGCATCGGCCTGCGCGACCACCTGCGCGCCGTCAACCCGTAAGTCCGATCCGCCCGCAGATGGCAACGACACCCGCAACACGACACTCGCAACTCCCGCAACGGAGAAGGAACCCGCACTCATGAGTCGTACCAGATCAGCGATGCTCGCCGTCCTGGCGCTGCTCGCCGGCGCCTCGGGGACGGCGTACGCGTCCGTCCCGTCCACGGACGCCGGCATCTCCGCCATCCCCTGCACCGTCGACTACAAGGTACAGAACCAGTGGGACACCGGCTTCACCGCCGCCGTGACGGTCACCAACAACGGCGCCGCGAAGTCCGCCTGGTCCGTCAAGTGGTCCTACGCCGGCAACCAGAAGGTCACCAGCGGCTGGAACGCCAAGATCACCCAGAGCGGCACCGCCGTCACCGCGAACAACGAGACGTACAACGGCACCCTGGCGACCGGAGGTTCGGTCAGCTTCGGCTTCAACGGCACCTACAGCGGCAGCAACGCCGTCCCGACCGCCTTCACCCTCGACGGCGTGACCTGCAACGTCGACGACGGCGGTGGTGGGGGAGACAACGGGGGCGGTGGCAACAACGGCGGCGGCAACGGCAGCCGTGTCGACAACCCGTACGCCGGCGCCAAGGTGTACGTGAACCCGGAGTGGTCGGCCAACGCAGCCGCCGAACCGGGCGGCAGCCGCGTCTCCAACCAGCCCACCGGCGTCTGGCTGGACCGCATCGCTGCGATCAACGGCGCGAACGGTCACATGGGTCTGCGTGCCCACCTGGACGCCGCCCTCGCCCAGAAGGGCAGCAACGAAGAGGTCATCCAGCTCGTCATCTACGACCTGCCCGGCCGTGACTGCTCCGCCCTCGCCTCCAACGGCGAACTCGGCCCGACCGACATCGACAAGTACAAGACACAGTTCATCGACCCGATCGCCGCGATCCTCGCCGACCCCAAGTACGCCTCACTCAGGATCGTCAACACCATCGAGCTCGACTCGCTGCCCAACCTCATCACCAACACCGGCAGCAAGGCCACCGCCACCCCCGCCTGCGACACCATGCTCGCCAACGGCAACTACCAGAAGGGCGTCAGCTACGCCCTGGCCAAGCTCGGCGCCATCCCCAACGTCTACAACTACCTCGACGCCGGCCACCACGGCTGGCTCGGCTGGGACGACAACTTCGGCCCGACCGCGACCCTGTTCAAGCAGGTGGCGACCAGCAACGGGGCGACTGTGGACGATGTACAGGGCTTCATCACCAACACGGCCAACTACAGCGCCCTGAAGGAGAACAACTTCACCATCAACGACACGGTGAACGGCACCTCCGTACGCCAGTCCAAGTGGGTCGACTGGAACCGCTACGTCGACGAGCTGTCCTACGCCCAGGCCTTCCGCAACCAAGCGGTGTCCGTCGGCTTCAACTCCAACATCGGCATGCTCATCGACACCTCCCGCAACGGCTGGGGCGGCACCGCCCGCCCGACCGGCCCCGGCCCGCAGACCAGCGTCGACACCTACGTCAACGGCGGCCGCTACGACCGCCGCATCCACGTCGGCAACTGGTGCAACCAGTCCGGCGCCGGCCTCGGCGAACGCCCCCAGGCCAGCCCGGCCACCGGGATCGACGCCTACGTGTGGATGAAGCCCCCGGGCGAGTCCGACGGCTCCAGCAGCGCCATCGCCAACGACGAGGGCAAGGGCTTCGACCGCATGTGCGACCCGACGTACACGGGCAACCCCCGCAACAACAACAACATGTCGGGCGCTCTCCCGAACGCCCCGCTGTCCGGGCACTGGTTCTCCGCCGAGTTCCAGCAGCTGATGCAGAACGCCTACCCGCCGCTGTAGTCACACGGTGATACCCAGGTGATCCGCCGGGTTCAGCCCTTTTGGGCCAGACCCCGGCGGATCGCGAACTCCACGGCAGAGTAGTTCCCGTCCGCCCGCTCCAGCTCGTACGGCACCGCCGGGTCCAGCGACGGCTGGGCCATGAAGCGGGGCTTCGTACCGTGATGGGGCTGGGCGGCGTGGACGAGGAACGGATGGCAGAGATAGACGTCGCCGGGGCGACCGGTGGCGTACGCGAGAGGGCGGTGCGCGGAGGCCTCGACCAGACGCGGCGCGATCTCCAGGCTCGACACCCCCTCCTCGCCGTAGGGCTCCAGCAGCCGGGGCACATCCAGGTGCGAGCCGACCCGGATGCGGGTCGGCGCGTTGTCCTCGGTCACCTCGGAGAACAGGAACAGCATCAGCAGCGCCCGGTCCCGGGACCGCAGGTTGGCATAGGGCCAGCTCTCGCCCTCCGGGACGTAGCCCCCGTCGATGTGCCAGCCCGCGTCGTCCGGCTCGTCGTCGTGCGGGAAGCGCAACGGGAAGGCCCCCAGGTGGTAGCGGGGATTCCAGCGGCCCTCACCGACCAGCAGGTCGAAGGCCTCGTGCAGCGCCGGCGAGTTGGCCGCGGCCGCGAAGGGGCCCTGCGCCATGGCGAGCACCCAGTGCACCGGGTCCTTCCAGGTGCTGGGATCCTCCGGGTCGTACCCCGTCTCCTTCCACAGCAGCCGTGCGCCGTCCTCGGCGACACGCGCAGGGAAAGCGCCCTCGATCTTCACGAACCCGTCTTCGAGGAAGCGCTCCACCGACTCGTCGTCCATGGGCCCATGCTGGGTGATCCGTGGTGCGCGCCGCATCCCGATTTTGCCGTCATGGCAACATCGCTGGCCAGGCGGCGGTGCGTCGGCGCAGTCTGGCGGCATCCGGAAGAGAGGCTGACCACCATGGCGCACCACCACGAGCACGGACATCAGCACGGCCAGGGGCACGGCCACGGCCACGAGCACACGGACATCGACTGGGCCGAAATGGGTCCGCAGCTGGAGAACCAGGCGGAACTGTTCACTCCCCTCTACGAGCGGGCCATGGCCTGGCTGGCGCGGGAAGTGACCGAACCGGGGCTGATCGTCGACGCGGGCAGCGGCCCCGGCGTCGTGTCGTGCCTGTTCGCCGAGGCGTTCCCGGGCGCGAGAGTCATGGCCGTGGATGCCGCCGAGCCCCTTCTGGAACGGGCCCGCGCCCGGGCGGCCCGGCAGGGCGTCGCCGACCGCTTCGCCACCCTCGCTGGTGAACTCCCCACTGTCCTTGATGAGTTGGACTACCCCGCCGACCTGCTGTGGGCCGGCCGCAGCCTGCATCACCTCGGCGACCAGCGGGCCGCCCTCACCGCCTTCGGGGACCGGCTGGCCCCAGGCGGCACCCTGGCCCTGCTCGAGGGCGGCCTGTCCTCCCGCTTCCTGCCCCGGGACATCGGCATCGGCCGGCCCGGACTGCAGGCGCGCCTCGACGTCGTGCAGGAGGAGTGGTTCACGCGTATGCGGGCCGACCTGCCCGGCTCCGTCGCCGAGACCGAGGACTGGCCGGCCCTGCTGACCACGGCGGGTCTGAAGCACACCCGGACCCGCAGTTTCCTGCTCGACCTGCCCGCACCCGCGTCCGAGCGGGCCCGCGCCTACGTCGCGGAGAACCTATCCCGACTTCGCGACGCGGTCACCGACGGCCTCGACGCAGAGGACCGCGCCACGCTGGACCGGCTGCTCGACCCGGCCGACCCGGCGAGCGTGCACCAGCGTCCGGATGTGTTCCTGCTGGGGGCGCACACGGTGCACACGGCGGTACGGCCCGTCTAGTCGATCGCATACACCGATCGCATACAGCGATTGCATACGGTGATCGCATACGACGTACGGCGGATGTCGCCGCGTACGTGATCCGCGGTCGACCGCGTATCCGCAAAGCCCAACACCCTTACCAGCGCCGGAACTTGACTTCGAGCGCTCTCCAAGTGATGAACTCATCTGCGTCCGTCCGAAACACAGGGGGTAGCCATGACAGATTCTCCGGTCGCGCTCATCACCGGCGGCGGCAGCGGTATCGGCGCCGCCGTCGCCCGGCAACTGCTGGATGCCGGACACCGGGTCGCCGTCACCGGGCGCGGTGAGAAGAGGCTGCGGGAGTTCGCCGAGAGTCTCGGCAACCCGGACGGTCTGCTGACGTTCACCGGCAACGCGGGCGTGTACGAAGACATACAGTCGGCGGTCGACCGCACACTGAAAACGTATGGCCGACTGGACACGGTCGTCGCCAACGCCGGCCACGCCACCCACGACTCCATCGCCGACGGCGACCCGGCCGGCTGGACGGAGATGGTGCTCACCAACGTTCTCGGTCCCGCCCTCCTCATCCGCGCCTCCATCGACGCCCTGAAGGAGACCGGTGGCCGGATCGTCCTCGTCGGCAGTGTCGCCGGGTTCGTGAACACGCCCGGCAACATCTACGGCGCGACCAAGTGGGCGGTGACCGGCCTCGCCGAGAACACCCGGCGCCAGGTCACGGAGTTCGGCGTCGGCGTCACGCTGATCGCCCCCGGCCGGGTGGAGACGCCGTTCTGGGACGGCAACGGCAGTCTGCCGCCGGGTCACCTCCTCACCGCCGACCAGATCGCCGACTCCGTGGTCTGGGCGATGCGGCAGCCCGCCGGCGTCGATGTCAACACCGTGGTCGTGCGGCCGATCGGGCAGCCCAACTGACGTACGGGCGAGGCCCGGTGCCGCGCCCAGGCCGCGGCGCCGGGCCCGTCTCCCCTCCCGGGCTCAGTTGTTCGCGAGGAACTGCTTCGCCAGCTGGTCCCCGAGAGACACCGCCGCGCTGTGGCTCTCTATGGGGGAGACCTTCGAGTTCTTGAACAGGATGTACGTCACGCCGGAGTCGGCGCCGCCGGTCGCCGGGTCCGGGTCGATACCGAGGGCCTTGGCGGTGGCGTAGGAGGCCTCACCGATGATCTTCGTGGGGCCGGTGTCACCGACGACCGCGTACTCGACCTTGTTGTTGTAGATGACGGCGACCACGCCGCCGCCCTTGATGCCGGCGCCGGAGTAGTTCCAGATGCTGCTGGAACTGGGGACGACGACATAGGGCAACGACTCGGCCTTGAGCGGCTTGCCGTCGGACTGGTGGAAGGCGGTGTCGTCCTGGTACCAGGGGTCGCGGTCCTCGTTGCAGTTGGTGGTGCGCTGGCCGTCGCAGTCGATGTCCATGTCGGACTTCCAGAACACCGCGCCGTTCTTGCCGCACACGGGGATCGTGGCCGACGTCTCGTCGTCGGTCTTGTACTTGCCGTTGGAGATCTGCGAACAGGACGTCACCTTGGCGAGCAGGTCGGCCGCGCTGACCGAGCCCTCCTGGGCCGAGGTCGGGGTGGTGGGATTGCCGGAGGCGCTCGCGGGGAGCACTCCGGCGGCGAGCAGGGCGGCCCCGGAGACCGCGGCGAGGGTCAGTGTTCGAAGGCGCACTGTGGGGGACCCTTCTGTTAGGAAAGTTTCCTTACTCGGGTGCCGTACAAGGTGGACCCGCCCGCATGTCCCCGTCAACCCCTGGGGTGTGAAGTCGGACGCTGTGCCCTGATTGGCGGCCGTCCGGGTCGAGGGGAAGACTGGCAGTGTCTGGAATTCCGGACACGTGTGCGGCATCCCGGAGGCGACGAGCCATGTTCGTACGCAGCATCTACGCGACCGGCGATCCCGCGAAGATCGACGCGGCGATCAGGGCACTGAACTCGGAGGGCCGGGACCTGCTGGAAGAGCGCCCGGGATACCGCGGGGCGGGTGTCTTCGTGGACCGGGTGCTGGGCAAGCTGCTGGCCGTGAGCTGGTGGGAGTCCGAGGAGGCCCGGCGCAACAGCGACGAGGTGATGCGGGAGCGGCGCGGTGCGCTGCTGGGTCCGTTCGCCGGGACACTCGCGGTCGACAACGCCGAGGTGGCGGTCCTGCACGAGATCAGGCAGCCGCGGGTGGGCGGCGGACTGCGCATCACCAGGCTGGAGTTCGAGCCCGCCGACGCCGATCTGCTGGCCGACGCGTTCCGGGCGTCGGTCGTGCCCCGGCTGGAGGCCATGGCGGGGCTGGCCAGGGCCGCCCTGTTCATCGACCGGGAACGCGGACGAGGCCTGGTCTGGGCCCTGTTCACCGACCGCGAGTCCCTCGCCGCCTCCCGCCCGATCCAGGCCGCGGCCTGGCACGAAGGGGCGGCCAAGGCGCACGTGACCGTGACCGGGCTGGAGGAGCTCGAGGTCATCCACGCGGACGCGCAGGACTACTGAGGCCCCGTCACCGGACCCGGCGCGCGTCCGCCCCGCGGTGCGGCGGAGCGGACGGTCGTAGAGGGGCGGCTGTCAGCCCATGTCGAAGGTGGCCGGGTCGGGACCCAGGCGCCGGTCCTCGTTCAGCGCGCTGATCGCCGCGAGGTCCTCGGGGTCCAGGCTGAAGTCGAACACCTCGATGTTCTCCCTGATCCGGGACGGCGTCACCGACTTGGGGATCACGATGTTGCCGAGCTGGAGGTGCCAGCGCAGCACGATCTGGGCCGGGGTGCGGTTGTGCTTCTGGGCGATGGCCACGATCGCCGGGACCTCCAGCAGGCCCTTGCCCGAACCCAGCGGCGACCAGGCCTCGACGGCGATGCCTTGCTCGGCTTGGTACTCACGGGCCGTGTGCTGCTGGAGGTGCGGGTGGAGCTCGATCTGGTTGACGGCCGGCACGACCGAGGTCTCGGCGAGCAGATGCTCGAGGTGCTCCGGCAGGAAGTTGGACACGCCGATGGCGCGGACCCGCCCGTCGGAGAGCAGCTTTTCGAACGCCTTGTACGAGTCCACGTACGTGCCGCGGGCCGGCAGCGGCCAGTGGATCAGGTACAGGTCGAGGTACTCCAGGCCGAGCTTGGCCAGGGAGGTGTCGAACGCACGGAGGGTGGAGTCGTACCCCTGGTCGCTGTTCCAGAGCTTGGTGGTGACGAAGACGTCCTCGCGGGGGAGGCCGGAGGCCGCGATGGCCTTGCCGGTGCCTTCTTCGTTGCCGTAGATCGCCGCTGTGTCGATGCTGCGGTACCCGGCCTCGAGAGCCGTGGCGACGGCCTGCTCGGCCTCGTCGTCCGGCACCTGCCAGACGCCGAAGCCCAGCTGGGGCATCTCGACGCCATTGTTGAGGATGATCGGGGGGACCTTGCTGCTCACGAGCTCTTGATCCTTCGGTTGTCGACAGGTGGTACTCCCATCGTCAACGATCACGGGCCGCGATGCATTCCTCACCGCCGAATCCGCCGGAACTGACCGGCGAGTCACCGCGGCGGGAGGAGAATGGCCGGAAATGCATCCGACCTCATCGGTCCGGACCATTGACCCCGCCCTGTCATCCCGGGAATCTGGATCGCGCCGCCGAACGCGTTGATGAACTCGGTGCGCCCATGTGAACGCCCATCCCCGTACTTGGGCCCACCTGCGCTCGAAGAATCCCTCACCCTGAACCCCGCCCTCGGGAAAGCAGGTACGCAGCCATGAACGAAACCCAGCCGGACTCCCGCCAGACGGAACCCTCGGTTCTACAGACATCGGATGAAAAGGTCTGGCAAAGCCCTGGCTACCACATCGTGGAGACCGCTCTCGAAGTGACCGCCTACGCACTCGGCGACCGCCGGACCACCGCACGACGCACACCGTGACCACGACACCCGTACGCGCCGCCGCCACCGCCGCCCCCTGGACGCCCGCGGAGTTCACCGAGCGGCTGCGGGCCGTCACCGCGGAGCGCTACCACGACCGCCATCCCTTCCACCAGCGCATGCACCAGGGCGAGCTGAGCCCCGCCGAACTGCGCCGCTGGATCGCCAACCGCTTCCACTACCAGCGCCACATCCCCGTCAAGGACGCGCTGATCCTCGCCGAGCTGGACCGGCCCGCACTCCGCCGGGCCTGGCTGCGCCGCATCCGCGACCAGGACGGTACGGCCGACGGCGAGGGCGGCATCGAACGCTGGCTGAGGCTCGGCGAGGCGGCCGGCCTCACCCGCGAGGAACTGTGGGACGCCTCCCGGGTACTGCCCGGCGTACGGCTCGCCGTCGACGGGTACGTCACCTTCTGCCGCCTGCGCCCCCCGCTGGACGCCGTCGCCGCCTCCCTCACGGAGCTGTCCGCACCGGGCCTGATGCGCACCCGCATCGCCGCGTTCGAACGCCACTACCCGTGGATCGACCCCGACGGCCTCGCCTACTTCCGCACCCGCGTCGACCAGGGAGCCCGCGACGCCGCCCAGGCCCTCGACCTGGTCCACGCCTGGGCCCGCACCCGCGAGCAGCAGGAAAGGGCGGTGGCCGCGCTGACCTTCAAGTGCGAGGTGCTGTGGGCCCTGCTCGACGCCGTGGCCGGGAGCGGGCCATGACCTGGCGGCCCCTCCTGACCCGGGGCGTGGTGCTGCGCCACGACCGGGTGCGCGACACCGACCTGTTGCTGCTGCCCGAACGCGTCGTCGTCCTGCACGGCCACGCCGGCCGCGTGCTGCGGCTGTGCGACGGCAACCGCGCGGTCGACGAGATCGTCGCCGACCTGCGCCTAGGGTTCCCCGGTGCTCCGGTCGCCGCCGAAGTCCCGCCGTTCCTCACCGCGTTGCGCGACGAGGGCTGGCTGCGATGACTCCCGACACTCTCGACCCGCCGTGGGCCCTGCTCGCCGAGCTCACGCATGCCTGCCCGCTGGGCTGCGGGTACTGCTCCAATCCCGTCGAACTGGTCGGTCGGTCAGTGGAGTTGACGTCCGGGCAGTGGGCCGGGGTGTTCCGGCAGGCCGGCGCCCTGGGCGTCGTGCAGACGCACCTGTCCGGCGGCGAGCCGCTGCTCAGACGGGATCTGGCGGACCTCGTCGCCGCCGCCGACACCGCGGGGCTGTACACCCAGCTCGTCACCAGCGGGGTCGGGCTGAGCGAGCGGCGACTGACCGGACTCGTCGACGCGGGACTGCGCAGCGTGCAGCTCTCCGTGCAGCACTCGGAGCCGGCGACGGCCGAACGCATCGCCGGGGCCCGCTCCTTCGCCGCCAAACGGCGCGCCGCCCGGCTGATCCGCTCGGCAGGACTGCCCTTCGGGCTGAACATCGTGCTGCACCGCGGCAACCTCGACGCCCTCGACGACCTGATCGCCCTCGGCGTGGCCTGGGGCGCCGACCGGATCGAACTCGCCCACACCCAGTACCACGGCTGGGCCCTGCGCCACCGCACCGCCCTGCTGCCCACCCCCGCCCAGGCCGAACGGGCCCGCGCCACCGTGACCCGCTGGCGCGAACGCCTGGGAGACGCAACGGAGTTGGTATGGGTCTCCCCGGACCTGCTGGACGCCACGGCGAAACCCTGCATGGGCGGCTGGGGCAGGGTCTCGCTCACCGTCGCCCCCGACGGCACCGCCCTGCCCTGCCCGGCGGCGGCCACGCTGCCCGGCCTCGACCCGCCCAGCGTGAAGGACCATCGACTGGACTGGATCTGGCGGGAGTCGACGATCTTCAACGTCTTCCGGGGCCAGTCCTGGATGGGTGAGCCCTGCCGCGGCTGTGCCCTGCGCGCCGTCGACCACGGCGGCTGCCGCTGCCAGGCCTACGCGCTCACCGGTGACGCCACCCGCACCGACCCGGCCTGCCGGCACGCCCCCGACCACGACCTCGTACGCGACGTCGTGCGCGGGCCGCGGGACGGCTCCGCGGACGCGTACAGGGAGAACGCCCACCGGAAGACCGTGCATACGCAGATCGCATACAAGCAGATCGCATACAGGAAGAGCACACACCGAGAGGGAGGAACATGAGACGCCGACGCCTGCGGGCGGCGATCACCGCCGTCGCGGTCGCCACCGCCACCCTGGCCGCACTGCCCGCGACCACCCCGACCCCGGCGGCGGCCGCGAGTCGCCCGGCCGCCGCGCGCGACTGGTCCACGGCCGTCGTCGACTCCACCATGGCCCGCTACACGCCGAGCACCATCGGCGGCTGGTCGTACCCGGTCGGCCTGTACCTCTACGGCCAGTACCTCACCTACCTGAGGACTCACGACGCCCGCTACCTCACCTACATCAAGGACTACGTCGACCGGTTCGTGAAGAGCGACGGCTCGATCAGCCAGTCGTTCAACAGCCTGGACAGCATGCAGGCCGGCCGCCTGCTGGTGATCCTGCACCACGAGACGGGCCAGGACCGGTACCGCAAGGCCGCCCGCAAGATCCGCGACCGCCTGAACACCTACCCGCGCACGAGCGACGGCGGCTTCTGGCACGCTGACAACTCCTCCCGTGCGCACCAGCTGTGGGCGGACGGCGTCTACATGGTGAACCCGTTCCTCGTCGAGTACGGCAAGGAGTTCGGGGACAGCGCGTATACGGACGACGAGGCCGCCGAGCAGCTGTACGTCTACGGCAGCCATCTGCAAGTGGGGAACGGGCTGCTCAAGCACGCCTACGACGAGTCGAAGAGCGCGAGCTGGGCGGACCCGCAGTCCGGGCTCGCTCCCGAGCACTGGTGCCGCGCGGTCGGCTGGTACTCGATGGCGATCACTGACGTGCTGGACGCGATCCCCGCCAACCACCCGCGTCGCGCTCAACTCCTCTCCATCTTCCGGCGCTTGGCCGCAGGTCTGGAGAAGTACCAGGACCCGGCGACCGGACGCTGGTTCCAGGTGATCGACAAGGGCGGCCGCGAGGACAACTGGACCGAGACGTCGTGCTCCAGCATGTTCACCTACGCCCTCTCGCGTGGTGCCGAGCGCGGATACATCGATCCGCACTACGCGGCCGTGGCGCGCCGCGGCTACGAGGGTGTGCTGGCGAAGCTCTCCGTCGGAGCGGACGGCCGGACCGAACTCGCCGACATCTCCATCGGCACGAACGTGGGCGACTACGCGTACTACGTCGCCCGTACCCGGGACACGAACGACTTCCATGGCCTCGGGGCCTTCCTGATCATGAACGAGCAACTGAGAGGTGATTGATGTCATGAGCACATCCAGAAGGGCGCTGCTCGGCGCCGCCATCGGGGGCGCGGCCGGCGCGGCGGTCGGCCTCCCCGCCGCGGGCACCGCACACGCGGCCTCCTGGCAGCAGAAATGGGCACCGGCGGCGAGCCGCGACGGACTCGGCGCCTTCGAGACCGTCGAGGACGACCGCGCCGACTCGCACCCGGCCGGGCAGCCGCACATCTTCGCCACCGGCGACAACTGGCGCTTCAACATGCATACGGTCGACCGCGACATGTCGACCGACCGCCAGCGACAGGAAGTCACCGGCCTGCGAACCGGCAGCAGCAGCTACCTGAAATGGACCGAGGGCCAGACCTGGCGGATCACGTACTCGATGTACATTCCCGGCTCGCTCAAGGCCACGACGACCTTCACCCACATCATGCAGATGAAGCAGCCCGGAAGCGGCACCTCGCCGATCGTCGTCCAGTCGCTGCGCCGCGTGAACGGCGTGCAGACCATCGAACTGAAGCTGGCGATCGACGACATCCTGATCGGCCGCACGGACCTCGAGCCGCTGCATGACACGTGGACGGACGTCGACTTCCAGATCAAGGTCGGCAACGGCTCGTCCGGCTCGGTGCGCTGGATCCTCAAGTCCGGCTCCTCAATGGTCATCGACAAGTCGAAGACCGGCGTCGACACCTTCCTCGCCGACCGCGTGCGCCCCAAGTGGGGCATCTACCGCTCTCTCGGCGACACCTCCGGATCCCTGCAGAACACCTACCTGCTCCTGACCAACCTCCGCGGCTACCAACTCGTATGAAGGGCCGTCACATGCGACCCCCCACAGCTCACCGGAAGGGGGCGGCGGCGATCGTGTTCTTCGTGCTCGCCGTCGTCCTCGGCCTCACCCAACCGTCGGCCCTCGCGGCCCGCCCGCCCGGCCCGCAGCAGGCCGCCGTGTTCAACGTGCGCGACTACGGCGCCAAGGGCGACGGATCCGCCAACGACTCCCCGGCCATCGACAAGGCCATCACGGCCGCGAATTCGGCGGGCGGCGGCACGGTCCGCTTCCCCTCCGGCACCTACAAGTCCAAGAACACCATCCACATGAAGAGCAACGTGACGCTCCAGGTCGACAAGGGCGCCACGATCCAGGGTTCGAGCGCGGACACCTACGACAAGGCCGAGACCAACCCGTACGACGACTACCAGGACTACGGGCACAGCCACTTCCACGACGCGATGATCTACGGCGACAGGCTGAGCAACATCGGCTTCGTCGGCGACGGCGTCATCGACGGCCTCGGCAACCTCATCACCGGCAACCCCGGCTCCGGCGAGGCCGACAAGATCATCTCGCTCACCCGGTGCGACGGACTGAGGATCGGTGACGGCCTCACCCTGCGCCGCGGCGGCCACTTCGCCGCCCTCATCAACGGCTGCACGAACGTCACCTCCGACCGGCTGACCATCGACACAGCGAGCGACCGCGACGGCTGGAACATCATCTCCACGACCAACGTCACCGTCACCAACGCGAACATCAAGGCCAACGACGACGCCCTGGTCTTCAAGAGCGACTACGCCCTCGGCGCCAAGCTCCCCAACGGCCATGTCCGGGTGAGCGATTCGTACCTGTCGGCGAAGTGCTGCAACGCCCTGATGTTCGGCTCCGAGACCTGCGGGGACTTCTCCGACTACCAGTTCGAGAAGATCCGCATCGAGGGCGCCGACAAGTCCGGGCTGGGCATGGTCTCCATGGACGGCGCGAAGATCTCCGACGTCCACTACCGCGACATCACCATGACCGACGTCCACTCACCGATCATGGAGAAGATCGGCACGCGGAAACGGTGCGGCAACAGTCCGGGCGTGGGATCCATCAGCGACGTCACCTACGAGAACATCACCGCGACCGGCGACAGTCCCTCCTTCAGCCCCACCCTGTGGGGGGAGAACGGCCACCGCATCAGCGGCATCACCTTCACCAACGTCGACATCACCGTGCCCGGCGGGAACGGCACCATGTCCACCGGCGTGCCGAGCAATGACGCGGGCGACTACAACCCGAAGAGCATCGGGACGCGGCCGGCGTACGGCTGGTACCTGCACAACGTGGACAATGTGCAATGGACCGACAGCTCCGTGCGGTTCGCCGCCGGCGACGGACGCCCGGCCGTCATCGCCAACGCGGCGAGCGGCCTGCGCTTCACCCGCTTCACCGCCCAGCACGGCAGCGACGCACCCTACGACATGGGCTTCCAGAACGTCACCGGCTACTGCCTGACGGACAGCCACACCACCTCCGGATCGGCGCTCCACGTCTCCGGCAGCGGATCCACGGAGAACTGCGGATCCACGGCCGCCGCACGCCCCCTCGACGTGCAGAACCCCCGCCAGGACTTCCTGCGCGCCTCCGTCGGCGGACTCTTCCTGCACTGGGGCCTGCGCACCGCCCCCGCCCACACCAGTTGCACCGCCTGGGAGAACGACGTCACCAACGGCGGATGGACACCGGACTACTGGGTGAACGAAGCCCGGAAACTGCATACGCAATACCTCGTACTGGCGACATTCCACAGCCGTCTCGGCTACGCCCGCCCCTGGCCGTCGAAGATCCCCGGCTCCTGCTCCACCAAACGGGACTTCCTCGGTGAACTGATCACCGCCGCGAAGGCCAAGGGCATGAAGGTCATCCTCTACATGACCGACGACCCCCAGTGGCACGACGAGGGCGGCCACGAGTGGCTCGACTCGGCCGCCTACTCCGCCTACAAGGGCAAGGACGTCGACCTCACCACCCGGGACGGCTTCGGCCAGTTCAGCTACGACAACTTCTTCGAGGTCATGGACCGCTACCCCGACCTCGGCGGCTTCTGGATCGACAACGACAACGCCTACTGGGAGAGCCACGACCTCTACCAGCAGATCTACCAGAAGCGCCCGAACTACACGCTCAGCAACAACAACGAAGACACGCCGATCATGGATATGATCAGCAATGAGCAGAAGACGGGGATGTCGCCTGCATACGATTACCCGCAGGCTGTATACACCGCGCAACCCCGCCTGACCGAGGCCGACTTCAAACTCCCCTCGACCGGCGCCTGGTGGTACGACGGCTCCAACCCCACCGTGGACCGGATGCTCACCCTCGGCCGGCTGATCACCAACGCCGGCTCCTCCGTCAAGGCACTGATGGCGGAGACCGCCCAGGTCAACGGCACATTCCCCAGCAACCAGGCCGCCTTCAACAACTTTGCGAACACCTACCTCGACCCCGTCTGGGAATCCCTGCACGGCACCGAGGGCGGCGGCTACATGTACGGCGGCCTCAAACCCGGCTTCTGGAACGACGGCGCGCACGGTGTCACCACCATCAGCAGGACCGACCCCGACCGCCAGTACATCCACGTACTGACACCGCCCAGCACCAGCACCCTGCGCATCCGCGACAACGGCTACCGGATCGCCTCCGTCACCAACCTCCGCACCGGCGCCGCGGTCTCCTGGTCACAGTCGGGCGGTGTGCTGACGCTGAACGGTCTGGGCGCCTGGGACCCGTACGACACGGTCTTCAAGGTCACGACCGCCGGCCGGCAGGGCATCCTCTCCGGGGTCACCGTCAGCGCCAGTGCCTCCGCGAGCGGTCACGCGGGCCCGGCCGCCGGCGACGGCGACTACCTCACCTACTGGGACAACAACAAGACCCTGCCCGTCGCCCTCACCTTCGACCTCGGCAGCGCGAAGAAGGTGCAGTACATCGGTCTCAACCAACGCGAGGACTCCGTCGCCTACGCCCGCTCCGACACCGAGCAGTCCGCCCGCATCAAGGACTACAAGGTCTTCCTCAGCAACGACGGCACCACCTGGGGCAGCGCCGTGAAGACAGGACAGCTCCCCAGCCGCCGCGGCATCCAGGGCATCGACCTGACCGCCGCCAACGCCCGCTACGTACGCCTCGAGGTCGACACCACCTGGGCCGCGTCGACCGACACCACCCGCTACAAGCGGCTGCGGATCGACGAGGCGTGGATCGGCACCGCATACGCCACACCCGCGAACGGGGGACGGTCATGACCCGCATCAGAGCACTGGTGGCCGCCGTCGCCGGCCTGCTGATCGCCCCGGCCGTCCCGCTGCTCACCGCGGCGCACCCGGCGGTCGCGTCCGACAACGGCCAGTCGGTCCGCCCGGCCATGGGCTGGAGCAGCTGGAGCTTCGTGCGGCGCCAGCCGACCGAGGCCAAGATCAAGGCCCAGGCCGACGCGCTGGTGGCGAGCGGCCTGAACGACCACGGCTTCGTCCACGTCAACCTCGACGACTTCTGGCAGAAGTGCGACGACAACGGTTTCACCGTCGATTCCTACGGCCGCTGGTCCGTCGACACGGCGAAGTTCCCGGGCGGCATCAAGGCCCTGGCCGACTACGTCCACTCCAAGGGCCTGAAGTTCGGCTTCTACGTCACGCCCGGCATCGCCAAGAACGCGGTCACCAAGAACACGCCGATCGAGGGCACTTCGTACCACGCGAAGGACATCGCGGACACCTCGAAGACGGAGAAGAACTACAACTGCAAGAACATGTACGCCATCGACTACGGCAAGCCCGGCGCCCAGGAGTTCGTGAACTCCTGGGCACGGCAGTTCGCCTCCTGGGGCGTGGACTACCTGAAGATCGACGGGGTGGGCAGCCAGGACATCCCCGATGTCCAGGCCTGGGACAAGGCGTTGCGCGCCACCGGACGCCCCATCAACTTCGCGCTCTCCAACAACCTTTCCCTCTCCGACGCCCCCACCTGGCGCAAGCTCGCCAACAGTTGGCGCACCCAAGGTGACGTCGAGTGCTACTGCGGCCCGGACCCCAACGGCAGCGGCTATCCGCTGACCGACTGGTCGCACGTCTCCGCCCGCTTCAACACGGCCGCGTCCTGGCAGCCTTACGCCGGACCTGGCGGCTGGAACGACCTGGACTCCCTCGAGATCGGCAACGGGGACCAGGTGGGCCTCACGGCCGACCAGCGCCGCTCCCACTTCACGCTCTGGGCCATGGCGGCCTCGCCGCTGCTGCTCGGCACCGACCTCACCCATCTCGACCCCGTCGACAAGGCGATGCTCACCAACGACCGTCTCATCGGCGTCGACCAGGACGGCGTGGCCGCCAAGAGGATCGTGAACAGCGAGGGCCGGCAGGTCTGGAGCAAGCAGGAGAGCGACGGCCAGTACGTCGTGGCCCTGTTCAACACCAATACGTCCGGCAGTGCCACGGTGAGCGTGAAGTGGTCCCAGGTGGGCTTCACCGGCTCCGGTGACGTCACCGATCTGTGGTCCGGTTCGCACAAGGGCCTGATCGCCGACACCTACAGCGCGACTCTGCGGCCCGGCGAGACCCGGCTGATCCGGGTGAAGCCCGCCGACCGGGCGAAGCAGGCAGCCGCGTCACCGGGCATGGCCGTCGCCCCGTACGAGTACCTCGGCTGGGGCAGTCCGCCCGATCCCACCTCCGTGATGGCGGCGACCGGGGTCAAGTGGTTCACGCTCGCGTTCATCCTCTCCGACGGCACCTGCAACCCCAAGTGGGACGGCAGCCGTCCGCTGACCGGCGGCACCGACCAGTCGAAGATCAACGCGATCCGGGCCGCCGGAGGTGATGTGATGGTCTCCGTCGGAGGCTGGAGCGGGGCCAAGCTCGGGGAGAAGTGCTCCAGCGCCTCGGCGTTGGCCGCCGCATACCAAAAGGTGATCACTGCATACAAACTACGGGCGATCGACGTCGACATCGAGAACACCGAATGGTCCAACGCCACCGTGCGCCAACGCGTGGTGGACGCCCTGAAGACGGTGAAGGCCGGCAACCCCGGTCTGAAGACCGTCATCACCTTCGGCACGACCACCGGCGGCCCCGACTCCACCGGCGTCGACATGATCAAGCGGGCCGCCAACTCCGGTCTGGCGAACGACGTCTGGTGCATCATGCCGTTCGACTTCGGCGGCGGCACCACGAACATGGGCACCCTCACCACACAGGCCATGGAAGGGCTCAAGAGCCGGGTCAAGTCCGCCTACGGCTACGACGACGCCATCGCCTACTCCCACATCGGCCTGTCGTCGATGAACGGCCGCACCGACGACTCCGGTGAGCGCGTCCGCACCGCCGACTTCAAGACGATGCTCGCCTACGCGCAACAGCACCACATCGGGCGCCTCACCTACTGGTCCGTCAACCGCGACCGGGCGTGCGGTTCCGGCACCGACGGCGACTCCTGCAGCGGCGTGACGCAGCAGCCGTACGACTACCTCAAGGTCTTCACCCAGTACACGGGCTGAGAGGACAACCATGCATCTCACCAGAGCACTGCCGTGGGGCCTCTGCCTGGCCCTCGCCGTGCCGCTCGTCGGCCTGACCTCCGGTCCCGCCCACGCGGCCACCGACTACCAGGCCGAGGACGCGGTCATCTCCCAGGGCACCGTGGCCACCAACCACACCGGTTACACGGGCACCGGCTTCGTCGACTACACCAACGTCAAGGGCTCCTACGTGGAGTTCACGGTGGATGCCGCCACTGCGGGCAACGCGTCGGCGACGCTCCGGTTCGCCAACGGGACGTCCACGGACCGCCCGATGGACATCTCCGTCAACGGCACGGTCGTCGCCTCCGCCGTCTCCTTCCCGGCCACCGCCGACTGGAACACCTGGGCGACCAAGACCGTGAACGTCCCGCTGAACGCCGGCTCCAACAAGATCCGCGCCACCGCCACCACGGCCGACGGCGGCCCCAACCTCGACCGCGTCGGCATCGGCGCGGCGGCCGACACCCAGGCCCCGACCCGTCCCGGCCGGCCCAGTTGCCCGGACATCGGTGAGGACGGCCTCACCCTGGCCTGGGGCGCCTCGACGGACGACGTGGGTGTGACGGCATACGACCTTTACGAACACGGCAACAAGATCGGTGAGGCGCCCGGGAGTTCCACTTCCAAGGCCCTGACCGGCCTCACACCGAACACCACCTACGACCTGACCGTCATCGCCCGCGACGCGGCCGGCAACACCTCCTCCGCCAGCCCCGTCGTCGACTGCACGACCAAGCCCAGTTCCGACACCACCCCGCCCACCGCCCCCGGCACGTTCTCCGTCTCCGCTGTCACCGCGAACAGCGCCGACCTGAGCTGGGGCGCCGCCACGGACGACCGCGCGGTCGTCGCGTACGACGTGCGCAGCGGCACCACCGTCTACAAGACCGTCACGAGCGGTACGACGACCACACTCACCGGCCTGGCCTGCGACAGCCCGTACACCCTGAACGTCGTCGCCCGCGACGCGGCCGGCAACGTGTCGCCACAGAGCAACACGGTGAACCTCACCACCAAGGCGTGCGCGACGGACGGCGGCGTCCCGTCCTCCATCAGCACCCTCTCCACTGGCTGGACGATCCCCTGGGGCACCTACTGGATGCCCGACGGAAAGACCGCGCTGGTCACCGAGCGGGACGACTTCCGGGTCTGGAAGGTGACCAAGGACGGGGCGAGGACCCAGGTCGGAACCGTCCCGAACGCCGTCACCACCAACGGTGAGGGCGGCCTGCTCGGCGTCGCCGTCGACCCCGCCTGGGACAGCAACCACTACGTCTACTTCATGCACACGGCCGCCGAGGGCAACCGGGTCGTCCGCATGACCTACGACGGCACCAAACTCAGCGGCTACACGGTCCTGTTGCAGGGCATCAAGAAGAACCGCTACCACAACGGCGGCCGCCTCGCCTTCGGCCCCGACGGCTACCTGTACGTCTCCACCGGCGAGGCCCAGACACCCGACCTCGCGCAGGACAAGAACTCCCTGAACGGCAAGATCCTGCGCATGACGACCGACGGCAAGCCGGCCCCCGGCAACCCGTTCGGCAACTACGTCTACTCCTACGGTCACCGCAATCCGCAGGGGCTCGCCTTCGACCGCAACGGACGTCTGTGGGAGGCGGAGTTCGGCAACAGTTCCAAGGACGAACTCAACCTGATCAAGCCCGGCGCCAACTACGGCTGGCCGACCTGCGAAGGCAGTTGCAGTGTCGCCGGAATGACCAACCCCAAGGCCACCTGGAACGTCTCGGAGGCCTCCCCGAGCGGCATCGCCATCGTCCGCAACGTCGTCTACATGGCGTCCCTGCGCGGCGAACGGCTGTGGCGCATCCCGATCAACGGCGACAACGAGAGCGTCGGCACGCCGACCGCGTACTACGTCGGCACCTACGGTCGACTGCGTACCGTCACCAAAGTGCCGGGGGCCGACCAGTTGTGGCTGTCGACGACCAACTGCGACAACAACGGAGGGGCGGCTGACGGGTCCGACAAGATATTCCGCCTGACCATCAATTGACGGCCCGTCAGGTCGTCAGGCCCGGTAGAGCGCGTCCACCTCATTGGCGTAGGCGTTCTCGATCGCCTTCCGTTTGAGCTTCAGCGAAGGCGTCAACAGCCCGTGCTCCTCGGTGAAGGGCTGGGCGAGAATTCGGAACGTACGGATCGACTCGGCCTGCGAGACGAGGGTGTTGGCGGCGACCACCGCTCGCCGCACCTCCGTCTCCAGGTCGGCGTCCCGTACCAGTTCGGCGGGCGACATCATCGGTTTGACCCGCATCTGCAACCAGTGCTCGACGGCCTCCTGGTCGAGGGTGACGAGGGCCGCGACATACGGCCGGTCGTTGCCCACCACGATGCACTGGTTGACCAGCGGATGGTCGCGGACGCGCTCCTCCAGCACACCGGGCGACACACTCTTGCCGCCGGAGGTCACCAGGATCTCCTTCTTGCGGCCGGTGATGGTGAGATAGCCGTCCTCGTCGAGGCTGCCCAGGTCGCCGGTGGCGAGCCAGCCGTCGTGCAGGGTCGCGTCGGTGGCCTTCTGGTTGTTGAGGTAGCCCTGGAAGATGTTGGCGCCGTTCAGCCAGACCTCGCCGTCATCGGCGATGTGCACCGTGACGCCGGGGATGGCCTGACCGACCGTGCCGTAGCGGGTGCGCTCGGGCGGGTTGGCGGTGGCGGCGGCGGTCGACTCCGTCAGGCCGTACCCCTCGTAGATCTGCACACCCGCGCCCGCGAAGAACAGCCCGAGCCTGCGGTCCATCGCCGAACCGCCGGACATCGCATTCCGTATGCGACCGCCCATCGCCGCGCGCACCTTTGTATACACGAGCTTGTCGAACAGCTGGTGCTGCATGCGCAGACCCGCCGAGGGGCCGGGTCCGATGCCCCAGGCCTTCGCCTCGACCGCGTCCGCGTACTTCACCGCGATCTCGACGGCCTTCTCGAACGGGCCGGCCTTGCCCTCCTTCTCCGCCTTGCGGCGGGCGGAATTGAAGACCTTCTCGAAGATGTACGGCACCGCGAGGATGAACGTCGGCTTGAACGCCTGGAGGTCGGGCAGCAGCGCGGCGGCGTTGAGCTGGGGCTGGTGGCCGAACCGGACCTTGCCGCGGATCGCGGCCACCTCGACCATCCGCCCGAAGACGTGCGCGAGCGGCAGGAACAGCAGTGTCGCCGCCTCGTCGCCCTTCTTGGAGTGGAACACCGGCTCCCAGCGGCCGATGACGGTGTCCGACTCGAACATGAAGTTGCCGTGCGAGATGACGCAGCCCTTGGGCCGGCCGGTGGTGCCGGAGGTGTAGATGATGGTGGCGATCGAATCAGGGGTGACCGCCTGCCGGTGCCGGTGCACCGTCTCGTCGTCGAGATGGGCTCCCGCGTCGTACAGCTCCTGAAGCGCGCCCGCGTCCAGCTGCCACAGCTGGCGCAGGTGCGGCAGCCGGTCGATGACGGTGGCGATGGTCATCGCGTGGTCCTCGTGCTCCACCACCGCCGCGGACACCTCGGCGTCGTACAGCATCCAGAAACACTGCTCGGCCGAGGAGGTGGGGTAGACGGGCACCACCTGGGCGCCGATCGTCCACAGTGCGAAGTCGAAGAGGGTCCACTCGTAGCGGGTCCGGGAGACGATCGCGACCCGGTCGCCGAAGCGGACGCCACGGGCCAGGAGACCCTTGGCCAGGGCGAGGACCTCGTCACGGAACTCGGCGGCGGTCACGTCGTGCCACCGGCCGAGTTCGTCCTTGCGGCCGAGCGCGACGTGCAGTGGGTCCGCGAGGGCATGCTCGAAGACGACGTCGGCCAGACCCCCTACCGGTGGCGCCGACGCCGACGGAGGGTTGGTGTACTCGCGCAAACCCGCTCCCCGCTTCTCGTGACGCTCGCCCCAGCGCCGTGAAAGCTACCCCACCCGCACACCCGGCGGGAGGGGGGAAGAAATCGAGCAAAGCTCACGTTCGCGCAGGCCGGTGACCGGAAAATGCCCGCACATGGGGAAGGGTCGGACAGAATCCTTACGGTTCAGTAAGTTTCGGCGCCGTAATCTCCACCGAATCTGTACGCCGCGATTACGGCGTCCGCAGCACCCGGACGCCCCATCCGGACCGAATATTTTGCGCCACTCGCGGTACCGGGCTGACAGGCGGGATGCGACGGGTGATCCCACGGTGTTCTGTATACAGAGATTGTGTTTTGTATGCAGATGGTGTCTGCAATGGTCAGCCGCCCCGCCGGTGCAGCCGCTCCCCACCCGCCAGGATCGCCGCCGCGAGCGCGTCCGCCGCATCCCGCGCCGAGGCGCGGACACGCCCGTGCACCAGGACGAAGTCCACCCTTCCGAGCTCCGGGAGTCCCGCCCGCTCCGGCACCCGGAACAGGCCGGGCGGGACCAGGCCCCGGGAATGCGCCATCACACCGAGGCCGGCCCGCGCCGCCGCGATGAGCCCGTTGAGGCTGCCGCTGGTGCACACGATCCGCCACGGCCGGCCCTGCCGTTCCAAGGCCTCCAGCGCCAGCGCCCGGGTGATCCCGGGCGGCGGATACACGATCAGCGGCACCGGCCGGTCGGGATCCAGGCGGAGCCGTTCGGCGCCGACCCAGACCAGGTCGTCGTGCCAGACCAGCGCGCCGCGCGGATCCTGAGGGCGGCGCTTGGCCAGCACGAGGTCCAGTTGTCCGTTGGCCAGCTGTTCGTGCAGGGTGCCCGACAGCTCCACCGTCAGCTCGAGATCGACCTCGGGGTGGTCGTACCGGAAGCCCTCGAGGATCTCCGGCAGCCGGGTGAGGACGAAGTCCTCCGACGCGCCGAACCGCAGCCGGCCGCGCACCCGGGTGCCGGTGAAGAACGCCGCCGCCTGCTCGTGCGCCGCGAGGATCCGGCGGGCGAAGCCGAGCATGGCCTCGCCGCCCTCGGTCAGTTCCACGGAATGCGTGTCCCGCAGGAACAGCTGGCGCCCGACGGCGTCCTCGAGCCGGCGCACGTGCTGGCTGACGGTGGACTGGCGCAGCCCGAGCCGCCGGGCGGCCCGCGTGAAGCTGAGCGTCTGGGCCACCGCGAGGAAGGTGCGCAGCTGCGCGGGGTCGTACACGAGCCGAGGGTATATCGCGGAACGTGATGACAGTCAGAGTGGTGTGCGGGATTCCCGATCGATCCGCCGAGGAGGACCATGGAGGAGGGTTCTCCGGCTCCGGGGCACCTCTCAAGCGCGGCGCACGAACGTAGATGGAGCACTGTGAAACGCCTGCCTCGGCCTAGTCGGATGCCGATCGACCCGTACATTCTGCTGCTGCTCGGCACGGTGGGTCTCGCCGCGCTGCTGCCGGCGCGGGGCACGGCCGCGGATGTCGCCTCCGGCGCTTCCACGGCCGCGATCGCCTTCCTCTTCTTCCTCTACGGCGCCCGGCTGTCCACGCGTGAGGCAGTGGACGGACTGAAGCACTGGCGGCTCCACGTCACCGTCCTGGCCTGCACCTTCGTCGTCTTCCCGCTGCTCGGCCTGGCAGCGCGGGGGCTGGTGCCGGTGCTGTTGACCCAGCCGCTCTACCAGGGCCTGCTGTTCCTCACGCTCGTTCCGTCGACGATCCAGTCGTCGATCGCGTTCACCTCGATCGCCCGTGGAAACGTGCCCGCGGCGATCTGCGCGGGTTCCTTCTCCTCGCTGGTCGGGATCGTGCTCACCCCGCTGCTGGCAGCCGGTCTGCTCGGCAGTGCGGGCGGCGGGTTCTCCGCCGACTCGCTGGTGAAGATCGTGTTGCAGCTGCTCGTGCCGTTCCTCGCCGGGCAGGTGCTGAAGCCCTGGGTGGGGGGCTTCATCGGCCGGCACAAGAAGGTCCTCGGGCTGGTCGACCGCGGCTCCATTCTGCTGGTCGTCTACACCGCGTTCAGCGAGGGCATGGTGCGGGGGATATGGCACCAGGTGAGCGCGCTCCGGCTGGCCGGGCTGCTGGCCGTCGAGGCCGTACTGCTCGCCGTGATGCTCGCCCTTACCTGGTACGGCGCCCGCGCGCTGCGCTTCGGCCGTGAGGACCGGATCGCCATCCAGTTCGCCGGGTCGAAGAAGTCCCTCGCCTCCGGGCTGCCGATGGCGAGCGTGCTGTTCGGCGCGCACGCCTCGCTGGCGGTCCTGCCCCTGATGCTCTTCCATCAGATGCAGCTCATGGTGTGCGCGGTCATCGCCCGGCGCCGGGCGCACGATCCGGAGACGCCCGCGACGCCGACGGCGCCGGCCGCGGCGTCACGGACCGCCGCCGGCACCGGGCCCGGTTCCCGCTGACACTTGCCGGGACCGTCGGCCTCCGCGATTGTTCAGCTCGTTCCGTGGCCTTTGCCGATGTGGTTCAGGGGCAGCCACAGCACGGTGTCCTCGGTGGGCTCCTGCTCCGGGGAACCGGCCAGTTCGTCGTCGCTGAGCGCACGGTCCCAGACATGGACGTCGTCGATGGCGCCGGTGAAGAAGGCCCGGCTGTCCATGCGCTGGCCGACGTGCACGCCGAACGGGGAGTTGCGGCTGACCGAACCCGGTACATCGGCGACGGATGATTGCATACCGTCTACGAAGATCGTCAACCGGCCGCCGCCGCGGCGCAGCGCCAGATGGTGCCACCGGCCGTCGTTGTGCGCGCCAGTGGTGCTCACGGTCGCCGTGCGCACCGCGGTCGCGCCGTCCCGTACGGTGATCAGCCCGCGCACGCGGTCGCTGTCCGGCTCGCCGCGCAGCCAGACCTGGGGCTGGGTGGTCCCGATGCCGCCCATCCACAGCAGCGGCTGCTCGCCGGTCGTGGCGGTGTAGCGGAACCACAGCGACGCGGTGAAGTCCTTGGTGCCCAGTGGCAGCCGGGCCCGGTACGGCAGTCGTACGGCGTCGTCGACGCCGTCGAACTCCAGCGCACCGCCCGACACGCCGTCCGTCTCCTCCGCGCCACCCAGAACGGCCGCGCGCGGGGCGTGCGGGGCGAGGTCGGCGGTGGTCGGGTCGGGGCCGCGGCGCGGGGTGAGCCAGTCCTCGGTGAAGCGGGCGAACCGGATCTCGTCGCGGGCGTCGACCGCACCGCCCTCGTACATCAGGCCCACCGTGTCGTGGTCGACACGCACCAGGTCGGAGTAGCCGGACCAGTCCGTGGTGACGACCGTGCCGCGGTCCACGCTGTCCCAGGTGCGTCCGCCGTCGTAGGAGGAGCGGATCATCATCGTCCGGCGGCGATCCGGGTCGCCGGGGCAGGCCAGCAGGATGCGGTCGCCGAGGCGCAGCGTCGAGCCCTGCACCTGGGGGGCGTAGAGGTCCGGGAGGTCACGGAACGGGGCGGTGAAGCTGTCGCCGCCGTCGCGGCTGACCGTCTGGGTGCGGTGGCCGAGGTCGGTGCCGTCCTGTTCACGGCCGCTGACGAGGACGGAGCCGTCGGCGCGCTCGGTGAGGGTCAGTTCGGACGGCTTCTGCCGGAAGGTGCCGTCGGCGGCGATCGGCCAGGTGTCGGTGGCTCCGGCCCTCCAGTGTTCACCGTCGTCGTCGCTGACGATCAGCGCCGCGTGGTTGGCGGTGACCCTGCCGTTCCAGGTCTCGGTGTTGACGCCGAACACCAGTCGCCCGGCGTGCCGGCCCCGGGTGAGCTGGATGCCGTGCACCGGTCCGGTCGCGTACCAGGAGTTCCAGTCGGGAGGCAGGATCTCCGGGCTCAGGTCGCGCGGCTCGGACCAGGTCAGGCCGTCGTCGTCGCTGTACTGGAGGTGCGGTGTGCGGTCGCAGGGGACCTGGCAACTCCCGCTGTCCGTACGGCCGGTGTTGTAGGTCTCCGCCAGCAGGATGCGGCCCGTCGCACGGTCCACGATCGGTGCCGGGTTGCCGTGCGTGTCACCGGCCCCCTCGGTGACGACCCGTAACGGGCTCCAGGTACGGCCGCCGTCGGCGGAGCGCTTCACCACGATGTCGATGTCAGCCGCGTCCCCGCAGTTGAGGACCCGCCCCTCGGCGAACGCCAGCAGCGTGCCCTTCGTCGTTCGCACGATCGCGGGGATGCGGAAGCAGGCGTAACCGGGGTCCTGCGAGGCCTTGAAGAGGACCTGCTGTTCGAAGTCGGCCGAACCGGCTGGGGAGGCGGCCGGCCCGGCCTGCGCCGGATGCGGCAGCAGGAACGGAAGGAGCACCGCGGCCGCCGTGAGAACGGCGGCCAGGATGCGTCTCTGGCGTGCGCGAAAACCTGACGGCATGGTGCGACCTGCCCTTCATCCATCCGGATCCGGACAACCGGATCTCTGGACATCGGGACATCCCACGTTCCACGTGCGCTCCCATGAAGGTAGTCGGCGCCTCGGGCGCCTCACAAGAAGCGTGCGGCCACTTCCCAGGATCGGCGGGACGGGTCAGGGGCGCAGCACCACCTTGCCGAGGTTCCTCCGCGACTCGATCACCTCGTGGGCGCGGGCCGCGTCCTCCAGCGCGAATTCCCCGTGCACGGCGGGCCGCAGCGCGCCCTCGGTGAACAGCCGCCACAGCTCGAGCCGCCACCGCTCGTACAGCTCCGGCCGGCCTCGGGCGATCCGGGCCATCTGGAACCCGATCACCGACTTGGCGCCCACCAGGAGGTCGTACGCCTGGATCGTCCCGCCGCCCGAGCTGTACGCCACCAGCCGGCCGTCCGGGGCGAGTGCGGCGATCGCGGTCGTGAGCAGGTCGCCGCCGACCGCATCCAGTATGCAGTCGACGGGATCTCCCCAGTTGTCGTCCGTGTACAAGATGACGTCGTCGGCACCGAGGGAGCGGACGAAGTCCGCCTTGGCCGGATCGGACACGGCGCCCACCACCCGGGCGGCGCCGCGCAGGCGCGCCAGCTGGACGGCGAGGTGGCCGACGCCGCTCGCCGCCGCCGTGACCAGAACCGCCTCGCCGCGCTCCGGCCGCGCCGCTTCCAGGGCGCCGAGTGCGACCAGTCCACTGCGGACCAGCGCCACCGCCTCGACGGCGGAGGCGGCCTCGGGTACGGGGGAGGCCATCGCCTCGTGCAGGATCGCGAAGTCGGCGTACCCGTGCCCGAAACACAGTCCCGTCACGCGCTGCCCGGCCTCGAACCGGGTGACCCCGTCGCCGAGGGCCACGACCTCCCCGGCGATCTCGCCGCCCAGCGGGACCGGTTCGGCGGCCTCGGTGACCTTGCGTACGACCGGGAGGGTGAGGCCGACGGCCTCGGTGCGCACGAGCAGCTCGCCCGGGCCGGGCTCGGGCGCCGGGGTGTCCTCCAGAAACAGTGGGCCGCCGGGGGACTCGTACCGGACGCGACGCATCGAACCTCCTGAAGTGGCGGACGGAGCAAGGGGGCGCTGTTGGAACGCACCCACAGATCGTTGGGAGTCCCAACGTTAGGCGATGTTCGTTGGGAAGTCCAACGGTTTGCCGGTAGGCTGTCCTCATGGCCGAAGCCCCCCTCTCCGCGATCCGTTCCCTCCCCAGCTGGATCCTTGGCCGGGCGGCCGCCCGCGGCCGGGCCCTGGTCGCCGAGGCGCTGGCGGCGGACGACATGAAGATGTGGCACCACGTCGTACTCTCCGCCGTCCGCGACCTCGCCCCCGTCGCCCAGGCCGACCTCGGCCGCAGCATCGGACTCGACCCCAAGGACCTGGTGGGCGTCCTCAACGACCTACAGGCCGCGAGCCTCGTCGCCCGCGCGCCCGACCCCCGCGACCGCCGCAAGAACGCGGTCTCCCTCACCGACGAGGGTGTCCGGCTGCTCACCCGCTGCGAGAAGTCGGCCCGAGAGGCGAACGACGCGCTGCTCGCCCCGCTGTCGGCGGCCGAACGCGACCAGTTCATGGCCCTGCTGATCCGGATTTCCGGTACGGACGGCGTATGACGGCTAACGTTCCGTCATGACCGCACCTCTCGCTCTTGATCCGGCGCGCACCGCCCTCGTCCTCGTCGACCTGATGGACCGCATCGTCGCGCTGCCCCTGGAGCCCCGCAAGGGGACCGAAGTCCTCGTCGTCGCCGAGCAGTTGGCGTCCGTGTTCCGGTCGGCCGGCGCGCCCGTCGCGCTCGTCCGCGTCGAGCGGCCCGGCGTCGCCGAGCAGCCGCCCGGCAGCGGACTGGTGGCAGGCCTTCCACGGGACGGCGACCTGGAGATCGTGAAGCGTACGATCGGCGCCTTCCAGGGCACGGACCTCGATGCCCTGTTGCGGGAGCGCGGAGTCACCACGCTCGTGGTCGGTGGCATCGCCACCAACCTCGGTGTCGAATCCACTGCCCGCGCCGCCGCCGACCTCGGCTACGACCTCGTCTTCGTCGAGAACGCCATGGCCGCCTTCACCGCCGCCGAGCACGAGGCCTCGGTCACGCTGGACTTTCCCCGGCTCGGGACGGTGGTGCGCGCGGAGGAGGTGCGGCTGGGATCCTGACCGGCCGGCGGCGGGCGTGCCCGCCTCCGTGTCGCGGGAGCCGGTCAGCCCTGGGCGGACGCGGCCCGCAGAGCGATGCGGTCCTCGCCCGCGTACACGTTCATGGAACTGCCGCGCAGGAAGCCCACCAGGGTCAGCCCGGTCTCGGCGGCCAGGTCCACGGCCAGCGAGGACGGCGCCGAGACCGCCGCCAGCACCGGAATGCCCGCCATCACGGCCTTCTGCGCCAGCTCGAACGAGGCTCGGCCGGAAACCAGCAGGATGGTGCGGGACAGCGGCAGGTCCCCGTTCTGCAACGCACGGCCGACCAGCTTGTCGACCGCGTTGTGCCGGCCGACGTCCTCACGGACGTCCAGCAGCTCCCCGTCCTCGTCGAACAGCGCCGCCGCGTGCAGGCCCCCGGTCCGGTCGAAGACCCGCTGGGCCGCCCGCAGCCGGTCGGGGAGGGCGGTGAGCAGTTCGGGCGCGACACGTATCGGGGGCGTGTCGGCGATGGGCCATCGGGCCGTCGTGCGGACGGCGTCCAGGCTGGCCTTGCCGCACAGCCCGCACGAGGAGCTGGTGTAGACGTTCCGCTCCAGCGTGAAATCGGGGAGCGCGAGGCCGGGCGCGGTCTTCACGTCCACCACGTTGTAGGTGTTGGAGCCGTCGACCGTCGCCCCCGCACAGTAGACGATGTTCAGCAGATCGGATGCGTTCGCCAGGACACCCTCGCTCACCAGGAACCCCGCGGCCAGTGCGAAGTCGTCGCCCGGCGTGCGCATGGTGATCGCGAGCGGCTTGCCGTTGAGCCTGATCTCCAGGGGTTCCTCGGCGACGAGCGTGTCCGGACGGATGGAGACCGCCCCGCCGCGGATGCGGATGACCTTGCGTCGTTCCGTGACTCGTCCCATGTCCTGATCAGCCCCGGTTCTGTACGTGCTGGTAGCCGAAACGGCCCTTGATGCAGAGGTTGCGGTGGGTCACCGGGTTGTCGTGCGGGGAGGTGACCCTCGCGGTCTCATTGTCCTGCACGTGCGGCGTGAGGTTGCAGCCCGCTCTGCGGTAGCGCGCGCCTCGATGCAGTTGCCGCAGCACACGCCATGGAAACAGGATTGAATACTGTAGACGAACATTGTCTACAGTATGGAAATGTAGGCGACGGCAAGTGGCGACAGGGATCGCGTGCCGACCGTTCACCGCATTCTGCATACCGTTCATCGCATACGGCTGATCCGTTCGGTTCTCAACTTCCCAGCCGCCCCCTACCGTTCGGCTTCATGAGCAGCCCCCCTGTCGCACCCCCGGGCTGGAGCCGCTGGCTCGTTCCGCCCGCCGCTCTCTCCGTCCACCTCTCCATCGGCCAGGCTTATGCCTGGAGCGTCTTCAAGCCGCCCCTCGAAGCCGCGCTCCATCTCGACGGCACCGAGAGCGCCCTGCCCTTCCAACTGGCCATCGTGATGCTCGGCCTGTCGGCCGCGTTCGGCGGCACGCTCGTCGAACGCAACGGCCCGCGCTGGGCGATGACCGTGGCCCTCGTCTGCTTCTCCTCGGGCTTCCTGCTCTCCGCGCTCGGCGCGCAGACGGAGCAGTACTGGCTCATCGTCCTCGGCTACGGCTTCGTGGGCGGGATCGGTCTCGGCATCGGCTACATCTCACCCGTCTCCACCCTGATCAAGTGGTTCCCGGACCGGCCCGGCATGGCCACCGGCATCGCCATCATGGGCTTCGGCGGCGGCGCGCTGATCGCCTCGCCGTGGTCGGCGCAGATGCTCGACTCGTTCGGCTCGGACCACTCCGGGATCGCGCTCGCGTTCCTCGTGCACGGTCTTTCGTATGCCGTCTTCATGTCGCTGGGTGTCCTCCTCGTCCGGGTCCCGCGCGCCGACCGGCACGAGGACCGCGGCGTGAGCTCCCTGGAGGGCGTTCAGGTGTCGGCCCGCAGTGCGGTGCGCACCCCTCAGTTCTGGTGCCTGTGGGTCGTGCTCTGCACCAACGTCACCGCCGGCATCGGCATCCTGGAGAAGGCCGCGCCGATGATCACGGACTTCTTCGCCGACAGCTCCACGCCCGTGTCGGCCTCCGCGGCCGCCGGATTCGTCGCCCTGCTGTCGGCGGCCAACATGGCGGGCCGGATCGGCTGGTCGTCGGCCTCCGACCTGATCGGACGCAAGAACATCTACCGGGTCTACCTCGGCGTCGGGGCGCTGACGTACCTGTTCCTCGCCCTGGCCGGCGACTCGGCCAAGCCGGTGTTCGTCCTGTGCGCACTGGTGATCCTCTCCTTCTACGGCGGCGGCTTCGCGACGATCCCCGCCTATCTGAAGGACCTGTTCGGCACCTACCAGGTCGGTGCGATCCACGGACGGCTGCTCACCGCCTGGTCGACCGCGGGCGTGCTCGGACCGCTGATCGTGAACTGGATCGCCGACCGGCAGGAAGCGGCCGGCAAGCACGGATCCGCCCTGTACGGGCTGTCGTTCGCGATCATGATCGGGCTGCTGGTCATCGGGTTCGTCGCCAACGAGTTCGTACGCCCCGTCCACGCCCGTCACCACGTCCCCGCAGCGAGGGAGGCCGCCGATGTCCAGCGACACCAGTCCGCCTAGCCGACGGGGACTGATCGCGTTCGCCTGGCTGTGGGTGGCCGCGCCGCTCGGGTACGGGCTCTACGAACTCGTGCAGAAGGCGACCCAGCTGTTCACCGGGTGATTGCCCGGGCGTCCGCGGGTCTGACGGAAGCCGACAACACCGGCGCCCGATTCCTGTGGCTTCACCTGCCGTCGTACCCGTGAGTCACTGCCCAGACTGGTGGATCCCGCAGCTTACGCCGAACGAGGGGACCCCAGTTGAACGGCTCGCGCATCATCGCCGTCGGCCACCACCAGCCCGCCAGGGTGCTCACCAACGAGGACCTGGCGGGCATGGTCGACACCAGTGACGAGTGGATCCGCAGCCGGGTGGGCATCCGCACCCGGCACCTCGCGGGCCCCGACGAGCCGGTCGACGAACTCGCCGCGCAGGCGGCCGCCAAGGCCCTCGCCGCGGCGGGCCTGACCCCCGCCGACATCGATCTGGTCCTCGTCGCCACCTCCACGGCGATCGACCGCTCCCCGAACAACGCGGCCCGGGTCGCGGCCCGGCTCGGCATTCCGGAGCCCGCCGCGATAGACGTCAACGTGGTGTGCGCCGGATTCACCCATGCCCTGGCCACCGCCGATCACACGGTCCGCGCCGGTGCCGCGACCCGCGCCCTGGTCATCGGTGCCGACAAGATGTCCGCGGTGGCCGACTGGACCGACCGCAGCACCTGTGTCCTCGTCGGGGACGGGGCGGGGGCCGTCGTCGTCGAGGCGTCCGGCGCGGGGGAGGAGCCCGGGATCGGGCCTGTGCTGTGGGGTTCGGTGCCGGAGATGGGCCACGCGGTGCGGATCGAGGGCACGCCGCCGCGCTTCGCGCAGGAGGGGCAGAGCGTCTACCGCTGGGCCACGACCCGGCTGCCGGCCCTCGCCCGCAAGGCCTGCGAGCGAGCCGGGACCGCCCCCGAGGACCTCGCCGGAGTCGTCCTGCACCAGGCGAACCTGCGCATCGTCGAACCCCTGGCCGAGAAGATCGGTGCTGTCAACGCGGTGGTCGCGCGCGATGTCACCGAATCGGGCAACACCTCCGCCGCCAGCATTCCACTGGCCCTGTCCAAGCTCGTCGAGCGGGGCGCGCTCTCCAGCGGTGACCCCGTCCTGCTGTTCGGCTTCGGCGGCAATCTGTCCTATGCCGGACAGGTCGTACGGTGCCCTTGAGATCACCAGTCACGCGCCCGGTTCCCGGTCTACGGTCGATTGCGCACCGTAGACTGTAGACGAAAGACAATCGATACTGGGCGTCCACTGCATACGCGCACACCGTCCACGGCGGACGGTGTGCCGAGAAGGGGGGACCCGCGATGTTGTCGACCGGACTGCCGCAGGGAGCAGTGCCCAAACTCGAACGGCCCGGCCCACTGCGCGACCGTGTCTACGAGGCGCTGCTCGAACTCATCACCACCCGCGCGCTCCAGCCCGGTCAGCACCTCGTCGAGAGCGAACTCGCCGGGCACCTCGGGGTGTCCCGGCAACCGGTGCGCGAGGCGTTGCAGCGGCTGAACACCGACGGCTGGGTCGATCTGCGGCCCGCCCAGGGCGCGTTCGTGCACGAGCCGACGGAGGAGGAGGCCGACCAGCTCCTGACCGTCCGGACGCTCATGGAGGCCGAGGCGGCCCGGCTCGCCGCCGTGCACGCGGACGACGACGGCATCGACGCCCTGGAGGAACTGCTCATCCGGGGACTGTCGACCGTCGCCAACCACCCTGACGACATCGCCACCGCCGTGGCCCTGAACACCGCTTTCCACGCCAAGATCATGGATCTGTCGGGCAACGCGGTCCTCGCCGAACTGGGCCGGCAGGTCGAGCGCCGGGTGCGCTGGTTCTACACGCCGGTGGCCCGGTCCCGTGGCAAGCAGTCCTGGGAGGAGCACCAGCAGCTGGTCGCCGCCATCACCGGCCACGACGAGGAACGCGCCGCCCAGTTGATGCGCGAGCACACCGAGCACACCCGGCGGTCGTACCACGCGCGTGACAACTCCTGACGGAGGCCGGGGACTTCAGGCGCGCGCCACGTCCAGGCCATGCCTCTCCGCCGTGCACCAGCGGGCCTCCACCGTCAGCATCGCCACCAACACCGTGACGAGGGCGACGAGTTCGACGGCCGCGGACCACCGGATGCCGAGGACCGCGGCGGTGAGGGCGACCGGTGCGGCGACCGCGCGGTGCCGCACCGGAAGCAGCCGCATCGCCCTCCTGAACGCCACATCACCGACGAGGAACAGCGCGACCCCGCCGGACAGCGCCAGCGCGGGGCCGGTGGCGAGTTCCTCGGTGAGATGCCCGAGCGTCTTCTTCACCCCGGCGGCGAGATACGCGATGCCCAGCAGCATCGGCAGGAAGGCGTAGTAGTAGGCGTTCATCGCCTGCCGCCAGCGCTGCTGCGGCGGCGTCGCCCGGAACGCGGCCTCGGCGCCCTCCTCGTCGCGCACGAAGTACGTCCACCACAGGGCGACGGCGAGCGCGAGCGCCAGGAACGCACCGCCGGCAGATCACCGATGCCGACGCCGATGGAGATCACCGACTCGCCGAACGCGACGATCAGCAGCAGTCCGTGCCGCTCCACGAAGTGCGCCGGGTCCAGGGTGCCGAGCTGGACCCGCAGGGTCGCGGCCGTACGCCCGTCCCGGCGGCCGGGGCCGTGCTCGGCCACGAACGGGGTCACGAACTGGAGCAGCAGCGCCAGCACCCACAGGCCGTCCGCCGGGAGGCCGTCGACCAGGCCGGCGGCGGTGACCAAGAGGGCGGCCAGCGCGTTCGGGACGCCGTACCAGACCGAGTCCCAGCCGTGACTGCGCGTGTACAGAGCCGTGTGCACGATCACGACGAGCAGGAAGCCGAGCCCGAACACGACGCCGGTGTCGTCGAAGACCCGCGGGATCGCCAGCGCGCACACCAGGAACGCGGCCATGCCGAGCATCAGCAGCAGACGCCGGGACGGGCGGTCGGGCGGTACCTGGTTGGTGAGGTAGGCGTAGGCGCCGTACATCCAGAACAGCACCACGAAGATCAGCGCCACGCGGCCGGCCGTCGCGAACGACAGGTCGGCGGCGAGCAGCACCGTCAGCTGGGTGAGCGTGAAGACGAAGACCAGGTCGAAGAAGAGTTCCAGGGTGGTGACCCGGCGCCCTGGTTCCTCCGTCGCGGTGTCCATTCGGTGTTCCCCCTCCGGTGATCGGTGAGCCGATCGTAGAGGGGCGCCGCGGGCCGGCCCGACGTCCCCCGGTGCGACGGTGCGGGCCAACTTCCTGGATCCGAGGACGCGTTGGCCGGCCTGCGGCTCGCGATCGCACGAGCCCGCGCTCGACGACGCAGGACACCCCGCCCGAGTCGGCGTCGAAGCGGGCTCAGGTGCCGGGGACGACTCTGGCCACACCCCGCCCCGAGCCTGCACCGAGAGCGGAGCTACCCATGGCATCCACCCCGACCACGAACCGCCCCCTCATCCTGAAACCCGGCACGTCCTGGAACGACGCCTGGCAGCGCAGCCTCTCCGTCGCCCCCGAGGCGTTCCGCGACGACCGTGTCCTGAACCTCTTCGGCGGCGCCTGGCAGCCGGACGGGCGGGCGCTGCCGGCGACCACGCCGGTCGACGGCAGCCCCATCGCCGGCGCGCCGCGCCTCGACCGGGACACCGCCCACCAGGCCGTACGCGCCTCACTCGACCAGCACCGCGCCTGGCGGCACGTCCCCCTCCCCGAACGCCGGGCCCGGATCGCGGCCACCCTGGACGCGCTGACCGAGCACCGTGACCTGCTCGCCCTGCTGCTCGTCTGGGAGATCGGCAAGCCCTGGCGGCTGGCGCGCGCGGACGTCGACCGGGCGATCGACGGCGTGCGCTGGTACGTCGACGGCATCGAGCCGATGGTCGACGGCCGCACCCCGCTGGACGGCCCCGTGTCCAACATCGCCAGCTGGAACTATCCGATGAGCGTGCTCGTTCACGCCATGCTGGTCCAGGCCCTGGCGGGCAACGCGGTCATCGCCAAGACCCCCACCGACGGCGGTGTCGCCTGCCTCACCCTGGCCTCGGCACTGGCCGCCCGCGAGGGCATTCCCGTCACCCTCGTCAGCGGCAGCGGCGGCGAGCTGTCCCAGGCGCTGGTGCGGGCGCCCGAGATCGGCTGCGTCTCCTTCGTCGGCGGGCGCGACACCGGCGCCGCGGTGGCCACGGCCGTCGCCGACCTCGGCAAGCGGCACGTCCTCGAACAGGAAGGACTCAACACCTGGGGCATCTGGAACTTCTCCGACTGGGAGGCGCTCACCGCGGTCGTCCCCAAGCTCTTCGACTACGGCAAGCAGCGCTGCACGGCCTACCCCCGCTTCGTCGTCCAGCGTGCGCTGTTCGACGAGTTCCTCGCCGCCTACCTCCCGCCGGTCCGTACGATCAGGGTCGGGCACCCGCTGGCCGTCGAGAACCCGGACGACGCGCTGCCCGAACTGGACTTCGGGCCGGTGATCAACGCGGCCAAGGCCAAGGAGCTCACGGACCATGTCGGCGAGGCAGTGGACCGCGGCGCCGTCCCGCTGCACCGGGGCAGGCTCTCCGACGCCCGCTTCCTGCCGGGCCAGGACACCTCCGCGTACGTACAGCCGGTCACCCTGCTCAATCCGCCGCCGGCGTCCCCGCTGCACCACGCGGAGCCGTTCGGCCCGGTCGACACCATCGTCCTGGTCGACACGGAGGCCGAGCTGCTGGCCGCGATGAACGCCTCCAACGGCGCCCTGGTGGCCACGCTCGCCACGGACGACCGCGCGACCTACGACCGGCTGGCACCGCAGATCCGGGCGTTCAAGGTCGGCCACGGCAAGCCGCGCTCGCGCGGTGACCGCGACGAGCTCTTCGGCGGGTTCGGCGCGTCCTGGCGCGGCGCCTTCGTCGGCGGCGAGCTCCTGGTGCGCGCGGTCACGCAGGGCCCGGCCGGGGAACGGCTGCCCGGGAACTTCCCGGACTACCAGCTCCTGCCCTGACGAACGGCCGCGGGGCGCCCCGCACCACCGGAGAGTGAGCCGAAGTTCACCCGTTGTGAAGGTGCGGGACCGTGGGGGCGCCGGCTCCCGTGGTCCTGCCCACACGGCAGATATGCAGGTGAAACGCACTCCGAAACCTTGGTATTGTTGTCCATGTCGCCGCGGGGAAGACCCCCGGCAAGGCGGCGGACACCTGGTCCGGGTGGCGGAATGGCAGACGCGCTAGCTTGAGGTGCTAGTGCCCTTTATCGGGCGTGGGGGTTCAAGTCCCCCCTCGGACACTGATCAACTGATCGTATTCCCGACTTGTGCGGGTCGAGCTGAGCCTCGGCCCGCACAAGCTGTTTTTGCGGGTCGTAGGTGAGCTTGAGGCCGGTGTCCGGCCCTGCACCGCCTCCACGGACCACGTGATCGCGCGCGCCTATACTGACGGGCAGATGCTCCTGGCGGCCGAGCCGCCGCCCCGGTCCCGCAGTCCGCCGGGCCTTCGGTGTGCGGGTGAGGCGTGGCTGCCTGTCAGTCCGCAGCTTCAACGACCGGTGAGGCCAGGCGATTTTGGGTGACACGCAGATGCCAGTGGTGGAAAGCCGTTCCCCTGAGCCCACGTTACCGACCGATCTGCGGCTGCTGACCAGCTACCTCTTCGACAAGTCCGGTTCGGACGCCCCCGCGTTCACCTTTCTCGACTACGCGACGGACCTCGACGGCATCGAGCACACGATGTCGTGGGCGGAGCTGGCGGAGCGGGTCCGTACCGTCGCCGCCGCGCTGAACAGGCTCACCGGGCGCGGTCAGCGGGTGGCGATCCTGGCGCCGCAGGATCTGACCTATGTGGTCGGGTTTCTCGGAGCCCTGCACGCGGGAACCATCGCCGTGCCGCTGTTCGCACCGGAAGTGACCCGGCACAGCGAGCGGTTGGTCCACGTCCTGTCCGACTGCGCGCCCGAGGTGTGGCTGACATCGTCGGACGCTCTCGAAGGGGTACGCGCGCTCGCGGAGAACACCTCGGTCCCGAAGCCGAAGCAGATCATCGCCGTGGACGAACTGTCCCAGTCGGCCGGTGAGTTCACGGCCCCCGCCATCGGCCTCGACGAACCCGCGTATCTGCAGTACACCTCCGGGTCCACGCGTGATCCGGCCGGCGCGGTGATCACGCATCGTGCCGTGGTGGCCAACACGTGGCAGGCCGCGACCGCGTACGGGGCGGGTGCGGAGCGGGTCGTCGCCGGGTGGATCCCGTTCTTCCACGACATGGGGCTGGTCCAGTTGCTCGCCGCGCCGGTCTTCGCCGGGATCCGGTCGGTGTTCATGACCCCGGTCGCCTTCCTGAAACGCCCGGTGCGCTGGCTGCGGGCCATGTCGGGAATGCCCGACGTCATGTCGGCCGCTCCGGACTTCGCCTTCGAGTACGCGGCCCGCAAGACCGGTGACGCCGACCGTGCGGGCCTGGACCTCTCCGGTGTGCGGGCGCTCATCACCGGCAGCGAGCCGGTGCGGGCCGCCACCATCGCCCGGTTCCAGCAGGCGTTCGGTCCGCACGGTCTGGCGCCCCATGTGCTGCGCCCGTCCTACGGCCTGGCCGAGGCGACCGTCTTCGTCACGGCTACCGGTGAAGAGGGCCCGGTGGTGACCGCGTTCGACCGCGCGGCGCTTGCCGAGGACCGTGTCGTGCCGGTCGGACCGGGGACGCCCGGAGCACTGGAACTGGTCGCTGCCGGACGGCCGGTCAGCCAGAGCGTCCACATAGTCCACCCGGAACGGCTCGTCCCTCTCCCCGAGGGAAGCGTCGGCGAGATCTGGGTCGACGGCCCCAATGTGGCGGACGGCTACTGGCAGCAGCCCGAGCGGAGCGAGGAGACCTTCGGCGGACGACGCGGCGACGTGCCCGGCAGGTGGCTGCGTACCGGCGACCTCGGAACGATCCACGACGGACTGCTCTACGTCACCGGCCGGATCAAGGACCTCATCATCATCGACGGCAGGAATCACTACCCGCAGGACATCGAGCTCACCGTGGCCGACGCCCACCCGGCGATCCGGCCCGGGGGCGTGGCCGCGTTCCCCGTGCACGACGCGTCCGGCGCGGAAGGCGCCGCCGTGGTGGCCGAGTACCGTCGCGGCGGCGAGGCGGACGACGCCGAGATCGGCCGGGCGGTACGGCGGGCGGTCGCGGCGCGGCACGACGTCAGGCTGCGTGGCCTCAAACTGGTCCGGGTCGGCGCGGTGCCGCGCACCTCGAGCGGCAAAGTCGCCCGGGCCGCGACCCGGCAGCGCCACTGGGAGCAGACATGACGACCGGTGCCGGCCCCTTGCGGCGATGGATCGTCGCACGGGTCGCCGAAGCCTGCTTCCTGGACGAGGACGAGGTCGACCCGAGCCTGCCGTTACAGGACTTCGGACTGTCCTCACGCGATGCCGTCGAGCTCTCCGGGGAGCTGGAGGAACTCCTCGGACGCGCCCTGCCGACGACGCTCCTGTGGGACCACCCGAGCATCGACCGGCTCGTCGACGCACTGACCGATGCACAGGACGGTGCCGGCGACGAACAGGGTGAGACGTCCGGCTCTCCCGATCCGTCCGGGGACCCGATCGCCGTGGTCGGCCTAGGCTGCCGGCTGCCCGGCGGTGTGCGGGGGCCGGAGCAGTTCTGGCGCCTGCTCACCGAAGGCCGGGACGCCGTGGCGGAGGTTCCGGCCGCCCGCTGGGCCGAGTACGGGCCGGTGCCGGAGCGCGTGACGCGGCGGGGTGGGTTCCTGGACGACGTCGCGGGGTTCGACGCGGAGTTCTTCGGCATCGAGCCGGGCGAGGCCGCCCGGATGGATCCGCAGCAGCGCATGCTCCTGGAGGTCGCCTGGGAGGCGCTGGAGCACGCCGGGATCGCACCCCGGACGCTGAGCGGCAGCGCGACCGGCGTGTTCGTCGGCATCAGCGGCACCGAGTACGGCGCTCGGTCGATCGGCGACATCCGCGCCGTGGACCCGTGGACGGCCACCGGCGCGGCGCCGGCGATCGCCGCGAACCGCCTGTCCTATGCGTTCGACCTGCGCGGTCCGAGCCTCTCCGTGGACACGGCGTGTTCGTCGTCGCTGGTCGCGGTGCACCTGGCGGTGCGCAGCCTTCAGTCGGGTGAATGCGATCTCGCCCTGGTCGGCGGCGCGAACCTGCTGCTCGGACCAGGGATCACGGCGTGCTTCGACGAGATGGGCGTCAGCTCGGCGGACGGACGCTGCAAGCCGTTCTCGGCCGACGCCGACGGGATCGTACGCGCCGAGGGCGTGGGCGTGGTCGTCCTCAAACGGCTTTCGGAGGCAACTGCGGCGGGTGACCGCGTGCTGGCGCGGATCCGCGGAACCGCGACCAACTCCGACGGCCGCTCGGGCGGGCTGACCGCGCCCCACACCGAAGCGCAGCGGGCACTTCTGCGCGCGGCCTACCGGCAGGCCGGGATCGATCCGTCCACGACGGACTACGTCGAGGCACACGGCACGGGAACACTGCTCGGCGACCCGATCGAGGCTCGCGCGCTCGGTACGGTGCTGGGCGCCGGGCGCCGGCGGCCGCTCCTGCTCGGATCCGTCAAGAGCAACCTCGGACACCTCGAGGCCGCCGCCGGCATCGTAGGGCTGATCAAGACGGTGCTGGCGCTGCACCACCGGCTCGTCCCACCGACCCTCCACCACTCGGCTCCCCACCCGCACATACCGTTCGGTGATCTCGGCCTGTCCGTGGTGGACTCGGTCCGGCCCTGGCCCACCACCGGCCGTCCCGCGCTCGCCGGGGTCTCCGGCTTCGGCTTCGGCGGCACCAACGCCCACGTGGTCCTGGAGCAGGAAGGCCTGGAGCAGGAAAGCCTGGAGCAGGAAAGCCTGGAGCAGGAAGGCCTGGAGCAGGAACGCTTGGAGCGGGAAAGCGGCGCGGGACTCCCGCACGGCACCCGGCCGTGGGCGGCCCGGCGCAGGTTTCTGCTGGGCGCGGCCAGTGAGGGCAGGCTGCGGGAGAATGCGAGGGCGCTGGCCGAGTGGGTGGAGGGCACCCAGGCCGAACCGGCGGACATCGAGTACACGCTGGCCCGCCGGCTCGGGGGCCGGCACAGGGCCGCGGTCGTGGCGCGGAGCCGTCAGGAACTGGTCGAGGGGCTTTTGGCGCCGGCCCCCGAGAACGTGCCCGCGCCCGCGCAGGGGCCGGTGTTCGTCTTCTCCGGGCACGGGTCGCAATGGGCGGGCATGGGCCGGCAACTGCTCGCGGAAGAACCGGTGTTCGCCGCCGCCGTCGACCGGCTCGACCCGGTCGTCCGGGCCGAGGCCGGGTTCTCCTTGCGGGACGACCTGCTTGCCGGTGTCGAGGCGACCACGATGGACCACGTCCAGCCGATGGTGTTCGGCGTCCAGGTGGCGCTGGCGGAGCTGTGGCGGCACTACGGCGTCCGCCCGGCCGCGGTCATCGGTCACTCCTTCGGCGAAGTGGCGGCGGCGGTCGTCGCGGGGGCGCTCACCGAAGCCGACGGAGCCCGTGTGGTCGCGCTGCGCTCCAGGCTGCTGGCCTCGCTCGCCGGCGACGGGGCCATGGCACTACTGGAGGCCGGCGCCTGCGAGGTGGCCGAGCTGTCGGCACACGAGTCCGGTGTGAGCATCGCCGTGCTGTCCTCACCAGGGCAGACGGTCATCGCGGGCAGACCTGCGCCGGTAAGCCGCATCATGGCCCGAGTGGAGGCCGACGGTAGGCTTGCCCACCTGGTCAAGCTCGATGTCGCCGCGCACTCCTGCCTCGTCGACCCCGTCACTCCGGCGCTGGTCGACGGCTTGACCGGGATCGTCGTGAAGCCTGCCGCAATTCCCGTGTACAGCACGGTCGTCGACGGCGAGCCTGCCTTCGACCCCGATTACTGGGCCCAGAACCTGCGCAATCCCGTGCGGTTCTCGACGGCCGTGGCCGCGGCCGCGCAGAACGGCTTCGGCACGTTCGTCGAGCTGTCACCGCATCCCGTGCTGCGGCACGCCCTGTCCGACAACCTCGCCGACCGTTCCGACGCGCTGGTGCTGTCGAGCCTGCGCAACTGTCCCGACGAGGCCGGGTACTTCCACCGTCAGCTCGCCACCCTCGAACTCGCCGCCCAGGCCGAACCGCCGCGCGAGGGCCGGATCACCGACGTTCCCACGACCCGCTGGCGCCACACCCGGCACTGGCTCCCCGTCCCTGCCGCGGCGCCAACCACCCTTGCCGGGGCGCCCCTTGCCTCTGCCGCGGCGCCCCCTGCCTCTGCCGCGCTGCCCACGGACGGGCACCCGCTGCTCGGTGTCCACACCGAACTCCCCGATGACGGCAGGCACGTGTGGCGGGCGGACCTCGGCACGGCCGCGCACCCATGGCTCGCCGACCACCGCCTCGACGATCGCCCCGTACTGCCCGGCCCGGTCTACCTGGAGATGGCGGCCGCCGCGGCGAGCACGGCCTTCGGTGCCCCGGTCGAACACATCGCGCTACGTGACGTCACGACGCACCGGCCGCTCGCTCTCGACGACCACACCACCGTCACCACGACGTTCGCAGGCGGCACGATCCACGTGCACACCAAGGCGGCGGACGGTACGTGGCTGCTTCACGCGAGCGCCGGAGCGGCCGTCGCCGGACCTGAACGCCCCGAGGCGTGTGTGCCGACAGTGGACGACAGCGAGTTCCTGCCCGTCTCGAGCGCCGACCTCCACCGGCGGCTTCGCCTCCTCGGCGTGAGCTACGGACCTGGGTTCACCGGGATGAGCAGCCCTCGGCTCAGCAGGGGCGCCGGCGACCGGCGCGTGCGTGCTGTCGCCGATGTCGCCCTGCCTGAGGGCACCACCTGGCGTCCCGGGCTGCGTCTGCACCCCGCCCTGGTCGAGTCGTGCCTGCAGGTGTTCGCCGCCGCGTTGCACGATCCGGACGCCACGACCGTGTGGATGCCCGTCGAGTACGGCACCGTGCGCGGCTACGGCGACCTCACCCGGGGCACACAGGTACACGCCTGGCTCGCCGAGGACGATGAGGACGATCACGACGGCGGCCGGACCGGGGAGGTGCGCCTCGTCGACGAGCAGGGACAGGTCCTGCTGGAAATGACGGGTGTGGTCGTGCGCGCCGTCCAGCACACCGAGATCGCGGCTCCGCTGACCGCGAAGCTCTTGGCAGCGGTGTGGCGGCCGACGCCCCTTGCGGGCTCCGTCCGGGGGGACGCCCACTGGGCGCGTCGCATCGCCGGCGAGTCGATCCTTGTGCTCAGCGAGCGGCCGACGCCGCTCGCCGCCGCGCTCGGCGCACGGCAGGGCGGCTACGGCACGAGGCCGGACGCCGGTGCGGTGCTGTTCGTACTGCCGCACCTGGCCGGCCTCGCCGACGCCGAGCGGGCCGTGCTCGCCGTCGCCGACGCGACCCGCGAGCTGGCGGAATCGAACCGGCCACCGCGGTTGCTGCTGGTGACCACGGGCGCGTTCGCCGTCGGTCCGGGCGAGACCGGGAACCCCGCAGGCGCGTCCCTGCGCGGGCTGGTGCGGGTGCTGGCCTGCGAGCGTCCCGAACTACGCCTGGGAATCGTCGATCTCGATCCCCTGTGGACGAGCGACGAGGCGGCTGCCGCACTGCGGCAGGAACTGGCCTCGGGCACCGACGACGAGGTGGCGTGGCGGTCGGGTGTACGGCACGCGCGCCGACTGGACCGGCTGCCCGAAGCCCGCCCGGCCACTTCCCCGCTCGTGCGCCGCGACGGCGGATATGTCATCACCGGCGGTCTCGGCGGTCTCGGCATCTTCCTGGCCGGCCGGCTCGCCCACCAGGGCGTGGGCAAGATCGTCCTCAACGGGCGCTCTCCGGCCGCGCCGACCGTGGCCGAGGCCATCGACAAGATCACTGAACGCGGCACCGAAGTCGAGGTGATACTGGGGGATATCGCCGAAGCAGGTGTCGCCGAACGTCTGATGGCCGCCGCGGGGAGGGTGCGGGGCGTGATCCACGCCGCCGCGGTGTTCGACGATCACCCCACGATCCGCCTGGACGCCGAGACCCTGCACCGGTCCTGGCTGCCCAAGGCCTACGGCGCGTGGCGGCTGCACGAGGTGACGCGCGACCTCGACCTCGACTGGTGGCTCGGGTTCTCCTCCGTGGCCGCACTGCACGGCCTGCCCGGCCAGCCCGCCTACGCGACCGGCAACGCATATCTCGACGCGCTGGCCGAGATGCGGCGCGCACAGGGCTTGCCCGGCACGTCCATCGCGTGGGGCGCGTGGGCCGAGATCGGAGCCGTGGCCGGGCTGGACATCCCGTGGCTGCACCCGATCCGCCCGGCTGAGGCTCTGGAGGTGCTCACCGCGGCACTCGGCCAGGACCTGGCGCAGGTCGGTGCGTTGCGCCTGAACACTCCCGCACTGGTCACCGCCTTCCCCCAGCTGGCGCAAGTGCCGTTCTTCGAGCCGCTGCTGCGTCCCTACGCCGACTCCTCGGACGACTGGGCCGGCGTCGCGTGGCTGCGCGGACTCTCCCCCGAAGCGGCACGGGCGGCCGCCTCGTCGCAACTGCGGTCGCGGATCGCGTCCGTGCTGGGCCACCCGCCGGACTCGCTGGACATCACCGCACCGCTGCCCGCGCTGGGTCTCGACTCGCTGCTGGCGGTTCGCGTCCGCCACGCCGTCCAGCACGACTTCGACGTGACGCTGCCGGTCTCCCTGCTCCTTCGTGGTGCGAGCGCTCTCGAGACCGAGCAGTGGCTGTTCGGTGCATTGGACCTGAACGAATCGGACCTGAACGAATCGGACCGGGGCGAATCGGGCCGGAAAGAATCGCACGGGAGCGAATCGAACCTGGACGAAGGGGACCTGAGTGACGGCAGCGTCCCGGTGGCCCCGGCGATCGAGCCGCGCGACTCCGCCGAGCGGCTCGTCGCCGGAGTCTGGCGGGACGTGCTCGGCGTGGAGGTCGGCGTCACGAAGGACTTCCACGAGGCCGGCGGTGACCGGAGCCGGGCCGGGCGCATCGCGGCGCTGCTCACCGAACGCGGCGGCCGCGAGCTGACCACCACCGAACTCTTCGAGCACCCGACCATCGAGCGAATGGCGGTGTACCTGCGCGAGGAGGAGCACGGCGGGCCGTCGCCGCGGGTGTTGCGGGGCGAGGGCACGAAGACGCCGCTGTTCCTCTTCCACCCCGGCGGCGGCGACACGGTCGTCTACACACAGCTGACGCGGTTGCTCGATCCGGACATCCCGGTGTACGGGTTCGACCGGATCGACGGCGTTCCCGCGGTGGAGGAACGGGTCCGGCAGTACCTGCCCGAGCTGCGGGCGGTGCAGCCGCACGGCCCGTACCGGCTGGCCGGCTGGTCGTTCGGCGGGTCCCTCGCGTTCGAAGCGGCGCAACAGTTGCGGCGGGCCGGCGGCGAGCGGGTCGAGGCGTTGATGCTGATCGATTCGATCATCCCGCTGCCCTGCCCCACCGGACTGTCCGATGCCGAACTCGCCGAAAAGCAGTTCGAACGATTCGTCGAGTTCCTCGAGACCACCTACGCGCTGACGATCTCGCTGCCCTACGAGCGGCTGGCGGGCCTGGACGACGAGGCGCAGATACAACTGGTCGTCGATACGATGAGAGCGGAGGGCCTGGTCAACAGCGCGGTCAGCGACGCGATCCTGAACCATCAGCGGACGTCCCTCCTGGATGCCCGAGCGCTGGAACGCTACACACCGCGCCCCTACGACGGTCCGGTGTCGTTCCTCAGCGCGACGGACCCCACGCCGGGCGGCCTGCGCGACCACCGGTTCGACCGGCGAGACCCGGCCCGCAGCTGGGACGCGGTGTGCTCGAACCTCGACGTGAGCACCGTGCCCGGGCACCACCTGTCACTGCTCGACCCGCCGCACGTCGACTCGGTCGCCCGGCGGCTCGACGCCATCCTGGCAGGCGGGAGTTCCAGGCCGTCCTGAACGGTGCATCCAGGAAAGGCCGAGGGGCCCGTCCTGTGGATCGGGCCCCTCGAAAGGTGTGCGCGGCCGACCCCCAGCCGGCCTGCCGGGGGTCGGGGTCGGTCGGGGTCAGCCGATCTTGCCCGACATGTCGTACTGCTTGTAGACGGCCGCCGCGTTGTCCTTGGTGATCCTGGTGGTCTTCAGCGTCTGCTTCTTGGCGACGGTCTTCCCGTGGGCGATGGCCTCGGCGGTCTCCGCCGCCTGCTGGGCGCCGGTCGGGTAGATGAAGGTGGTGTACATCTGGCCGAGCTGCACGGCGCGGATGCCGCCGGTCGGGATGGCGAGCCCGTCGATGCCGACGAACTTGATGCCGTCGGCCCGGCCGGCGCCGCGGGCCGCGAGGACGGCGCCGAGGGCCATGTCGTCGTTCTCACCGTAGATGAGGTCGATCTTCTTGTCCTGGGAGAGCCACCGCTGCGTGATCGTGGTGGCGTTGGCCTTCAGCCACTTCGCCTCCTGGTGGTGCGTGATGTTGATGTGGTGTCCGGCGATGGCGTCTCTGAAGCCCTTGTCGCGGTCGATCTGCGGCTGGGCGGACAGGGCCCCCTGCAGCTCGGCCACGTTGCCGCCGTGCGGCAGGGCCTGCACCGCCGCCTCACCGGCGAGCTTGCCGATCTTGTAGTTGTCGCCGCCGATGAAGGACGTGTAGCAGTCGGTGTTCACCGTGCGGTCCAGGACGATGACCGGGATGTGCGCGGTGCAGGCCTGCTGCACGGCGGCGGTCAGCGGGGCCGGCTCGTTGGGCGAGAGGATCAGGACGTCGACCTTCTGCTGGACGAAGTTCTGCACCTGGCTGACCTGGGTGGCACTGTCCTGGTGCGCGTCGGTGATGGGCAGCAGCTTGAGGTCCGGGTACTTCTTCACGAAGTACTCGAGCTGCGCGTTGAGCTGGGCGCGGTACGGCTCGGCGTTGTTGGACTGGGAGTAGCCGACCACGAACTGCTTCTTGCCGCTGTCCGAGCCGGCGCTGGTGGAGCTCGGCGCGTGCGCGGAGCAGGAGGTGAGGGCGGCGACGGTGGCGACCGCGGCGGTGACGGCCAGTGAGGCGCGACGGCGGATCGACATGGCGGACTCCTTGCGTGGGTGAGCGTGGGTGGTACGGGGGGTGGGTACGCGGGAAGGTCAGGCGCGGGTGCGCAGCCGCCGCAGCGGCTCGGTGAGCGGCTTGAGGAAGCCCGGGCGCTGCAGTACGACGGCCACGACGACGATGAGGCCCTTGATGATCATCTGCATGTTGTCGCTGATCGCGTTGAGGCCCAGGATGTTGTCGAGCAGGGTGAGGATCAGCGCGCCGACGGCGGTGCCGGTGATGGTGCCCTTGCCGCCGGCCAGGCTGGTGCCGCCGATGACGGCCGCGGCGATGGCGTCCAGCTCGTAGGAGGTGCCGGCCAGCGGGTCGGCCGAGGCGCTGTACGCGGCGTCGATGGGACCGGCGAAGCCCGCCAGCAGGCCGCAGAGCGTGAAGACGGTGATGATCACCAGGTTGACGTTGATCCCGGAGAGCCGGGCCGCGGTGGGGTTGCCGCCCACGGCGTACACATGCCGTCCGAACCGGGTCCTGGAGAGCACCAGTTGCACCACGACGCAGACGCCGACGAACGCGATCACCGGGTAGCCGATGCCCCCGATCAGGGTGTGACCCGGGGTGCCCAGCGCGGCGAAGGCGGAGGCCTTGGCCGTGAGATGGCCGCCCGGGTCCACCAGTTGCACCCCGACGGCCACGTTGTCGCTCATCTGCCGGTCGATGCCGCGCACCACCGAGAGCATGGCCAGGGTCATCACGAAGGACTGGATGCGCAGCCAGGTGGTGCCGATCCCGTTGAGGAGACCGAAGAACGCGCCCACCAGCGCACACACCGGGACGATCACCCAGGGCGACAGCCCGTGGTGGACCAGCAGCATCGCCGCCGTCATGGAACCGATGCCCAGCACCGAACCCACGGACAGGTCGATCCCCGCGGTGAGGATGACCAGGGTGACGCCGACGGCGAGGATGCCGCGCGAGGCGAAGGCGGTGACGGCGTTGGTGAGGTTGTCCTGGTTCCAGAAGATCTCGCCCTTGGTGACGATGCCCACGGCGACCACCAGCAGCAGGCCGATGTAGCTCTGCAGTGAGCCGAGCGGCGGCAGGGCCCCCAGCAGGCGCCCGCCCAGCGTCTGGAGGTTCTCGCCGGTCCCGGCGGCGGTGTCCCGGGCCGGTGGGAGTGTCTTGCTCATTTCTCTTCCTCGTTCTCGTCCGCCGGTGGTCCGGCCACAACGTTCTGCCGTGCCATCGCCGCGGTGAGGATGGCCTCCTGGGTCGCGGCCGGCCCGCGGGCCGGGTCGCGGTGGAACTCGCCGGTCAGCCGCCCCTCGCAGAGCACGATGATCCGGTCGCACATGCCGATCAGCTCCGGAAGCTCGGAGGAGACGGCGATGATCGCGGTGCCCCGGGCCGCGAGGGAGTCCATCAGGGCGTGGATCTCCGCCTTGGCCCCGACGTCGATGCCCCGCGTCGGCTCGTCCAGCAGCAGCACCGAGGGCTCGGTGAGCAGGCACTTGGCCAGCACCACCTTCTGCTGGTTGCCGCCGGAGAGGGTGCCGACCACGGCGTCCAGGCTGTGCGTCTTGGTGCGCAGCTCCTCGACCTTCTCGGCCGCGGCGGCCTTCTCCCGGCGGGCGTCGACGGTGCGCCACGGCCTGAGGTAGCGGTCGAGGGCGGCCAGGGTGGCGTTGAACCGCACCGTGTTGCCGATCACCAGGCTCTGGGCCTTGCGGTCCTCGGCGACCAGAGCGAAGCCCCTGCGGATCGCGGCCCGGGGGGTGCGCGGGGTGTACGGGCGGTCGCCCAGCATGAACTCGCCCCGGACCCCGTCGCCGGCCCCGAAGAGGGCCTCCAGCACCTCGCTGCGCCCGGCGCCCATCAGCCCGGCGACGCCGAGGATCTCCCCGGCCCGCACCTCGAGGTCCACCGAGCGCAGCGGTGTACGGGTGCTGGCCGGCGGGGGAGCGCTCGACAGGCCCTTGACGCTCAGCCGCACCGAGCCGTCGGAACGCTGCTCCGGGGCCCTGGGGAACAGCTCCCCCAGCGGCCGGCCGACCATCAGCCGCACCAGCTCGGCGCGATCGGTGCCGGCCACCGGGCGGCTGCCCGCGAAGGTGCCGTCGCGCAGCACGGTCGCCGAGTCGGCGATCTCCTCCAGCTCCTCCAGCCGGTGGGAGATGTAGATCAGCCCGACGCCGCGGGCCGCCAGCCGGCGGATGACGGTGAACAGCCGTTCCACCTCGGCCTCGGCGAGCGCGGACGTCGGCTCGTCCAGCACCAGGATCCGCAGGGTGCCGTTCAGCGCCTTGGCCACCTCGACGAGCTGCTGCTCGGCGATGCGGCAGTCGCGGACCAGCCGCTGCGGGGGCAGGTCGAGGCCGAGGTCGGCCAGCAGCTCCGTGGTGCGGGCGTGCATCGCCGTGCGGTCCAGGGTGCCGCGTGCGGTGCGCAGTTCGCGGCCGAGGAAGACGTTGTCGGACATGGACAGCTCGGGGACCAGGTTGAGTTCCTGGTGGATCATCGCGATGCCGTGCTGCTGGGCCTGCTTCGGCGAGTGGATCCGTACCGGCGCGCCGTCGATCTCGATGGTGCCCTGGTAGTCGGTGTGCACCCCGGCGAGGATGTTCATCAGCGTCGACTTGCCGGCGCCGTTCTCGCCGAGCAGTGCCACGACCTCGCCGGGGTGGACGGTCAGTTCGACGTCGTTGAGTACCCGGACGCCCGGGAACTCCTTGCTGATGCCCCGCATGTGCAGCAGGGCGGGCGGTGCGTCGCTCATGCCGCGCCGTCCGTGTTCATCCGCGCCATCGCGGGCCTCCCTATGGTGGACAGGTGTAGTGGGTGAGAAATCGATTTCTTGAGTCCTGGCGAGCAGGACGGGGACACGGAATCCTGGCGAGCAGGAACGTGGCATATGCGGGCAAGTGGGAACCAGGGCGGACGGCGGAGCGCGTTCCCCGGTGAACTACGGGAGCATCAGCAGGCTCTGCGCGCCGGGCGGCACCTCGGCAGGCCGTACCGGCCGCGGCCACTTAAGTCCGGGGGTGAGCCGTCGCTCACCTGCTCGGGTGAGATGACGGCTCGGTGCCCGGCGTCCCGCGGCATCGCGGCGCGCCGCTGCGCGGCGTGGGCGATGTGCTCGGTCATGCGTGCCATGAAGGTGGCCTCCGGAACGACGGGAGAAATCGATTTCAAAAATACGCACACCATCCTCCCTCTGTGAAGGGGTGGGATGGCCAAGGACGTACCCCCTTACAGGGGACTGGCGTCCGGCGACTCCTTGAAATCCTTTTCAGCGAAACGTAGGGTTTGCCTCAGAGGGTGTCAAGAGTCGCGTGCAAGTCGGCCGCAGCGGGGCGGCGTTGACCCGGCATCCGCGAGCGTGGCCCCTGGTGGCCAAGGAGGGGTCGAAGGACCTATGACGACGATCAACGACGTGGCCCAGGCCGCCGGAGTCTCCCCGGCCACGGTCTCCCGGGTCTTCAATGGGGGCCGCGTCACGGCCGAGCGCGCCGAACGGGTCCGGCGCGCGGCGGCCGAGCTGGGCTTCGCCCCCAACCGGGTCGCCCGTTCGCTGCGCATGCAGCGCAGCAGTGTCATCGGACTGATCATCCCGGACATCGAGAACCTGTTCTTCACCGCGCTGGCCCGCGGCGTCGAGGACGCGGCCCAGCAGACCAACCTCTCGGTGGTGCTGTGCAACACCGACGAGAACGTCGACAAGGAGCGGCGCTACCTGGACATCGCGGTCGCGGAGCAGATGGCGGGTGTCGTCGTGGCCGCCGCGTCCCGCAGCCGCACCGACCTGTCCGCGCTCGAGGGTCGCCGCATCCCGGTGGTCGCGGTGGACCGCCGCCTGCGCGGAACCGAGGTGGACGCCGTGCTGGTGGACAACGAGGAGGGCAGCGAGGCGGCCACCGCGCACCTGCTGGCTCAGGGCTACCGGCGGATCGCCTGCATCACCGGCCCGCAGGGCGCCTCCACCTCGGAGGAGCGGCTGGCCGGCTACCGCCGGGCGCTCCAGGACTTCCTCGGTGACGACCCGGATGCCGCGCCCAAGGACGTGGACCTGCTGCGCGACTACACCCGCCACGCCGACTTCAAGGTCGAGGGCGGGCGCAAGGCCATGGCCGACCTGCTCGCGGCGCCGCAGCGGCCGGACGCGGTCTTCGCGGCCAACAACCTGATGGCCGTCGGGGCACTACAGGCGGTGCACGACGCCGGTCTGGAACCACCGGAGATCGGCGTGCTGTCGTTCGGCGAGGTGCCCTGGGCGCCGCTGGTACGGCCCAGCCTGACCACGATGCAGCTGCCCTCGTACGACCTGGGGTGGACGGCGGCCAACCTGCTGCTGGACCGCATCGCCGGGAAGAACGACCCGCTGCGCACAGTGGTGCTGCGCAGCTCCCTCCAGGTCAGGGAGAGCACCGCCGGGCCGACGGCCCGCGGTCCCCGGCCGGCGGGCCGCCGGCAGTGAGGCGACCGCCTCGGTTCGTCCAGCAGTTCGTCAGCCGTCGACTCCCCCCTCGGACACTTCTCGGAAGGGCACCGACCGGTCGACGGCCGGCACGCTTCGGCAGGCTCGGTCCCTCAGCCCGGGAGCTCTCAGCCCGGGTCCTCTCAGCCCGAGACCTCGCCGATCCCGGCAGGGGATTCCCCGAGGAACGACTGCCCCCGGCGGCCGAGGCCGATCAGCGCCCACAGGGAGAAGGCCAGCGGGACGGCGCCGGAGACGATCACCTGGCCGCGGCTGGAGACAAGGGCGTTAGGGGTGCCCAGGACGAAGCCCAGGCCGATGCAGATCCGCGACAGTGCCTGGTAGCAGGCCCACGCGCTGCCGTGTACCGCTGCCGGCACCTGACTGTGTACGGCATTTCGTAGACCGACATTGCATACACCATTGCCGAACCCGCCCAGCAGGAACAGTGGGAAGATCGCGACGGCCATCGGCAGCAGCCCGGCGGACAGCAGCGCGACGGAGATGCCGAGCACTCCGCCCAGGATGAGCGCGGTGTGCCGCGCCGACCAGCCCGCGCGGCCCGCCAGCAGCGCACCGGGAACGCTGCCCAGCGCCCAGGTGGCCAGGAAGAACCCGAAGAGGGTTTCGTTGCCGTCGGCCACGTCCCGCAGATAGAAGACGCCGGCGACCCCCTCGACGCTGGTGGCCAGCATCGCCGCGGCGAGCGTGGGCAGCAGCATGCCCACCACCGGGGCCTCGCGCAGGGCGTGGTAGCCGTCCGAGAGCTTTGAGGAGGGCCGGCGTCCGATCGCCACGTCCGTACGGCGCGGGACGGCCACCGCCGTGCCCCCGGCGAGTACGAGGAACGACACGGCGTCGGCGCCGAGCAGGAACGCGGTGCCCCGCGCGGAGTGCAGGAAACCGGCCAGCGGCGGTCCGATCAGCCCGGCCGTCGACAGCCCCGCGGTGAGCAGGCTGTTGGCTCGTCCGGTGTGCTCGCCGCCCGCGACCACCGGCAGCATCTTGAAGCCGGCCGTCACCGACGCCACGCCGGCCAGCCCGGACAGGGCGATCAGCCCCACCCGCAGATGGAAGCCGTCCACCGCGGCGGCGGCACCGAAGGACAGCGCCTGGACGGCCAGCGCAGACAGGCACACCGACCGGGCGCTGAGCCGGTCCACCAGTGCCCCGACGAGGGGAGCGGCCAGGACGGTGGGGATCAGCTCGGCGAGGAAGACCTCGGTGACCCCCCAGCGGATGCCGTGGTCCGCCGCGTCCAGCACCATACCGAGGGAGGCGAGGGAGTCGCCCACACGTGAGAAGAGCGTTCCCGCGATCAGTACCAGAGCGGGGGCCGGGATCATCAGGCCGCGGCGCAGTGTGGCGAACCTCGTCTTCCGCGTTTTGTGCGTGTCCAATCGAGTCCAATCCATCTGCTTGCCGTGATCATTTCAAGGCTGCTGCGGAACAGATTAGGTCTGCGCCAGATGGTGGAGGGCGTCCACCGGCCACCCCCGGACACCGCCCGGACGGGGGAGAAGGAGCCCCGGCCCGGACGCCGGTGTCCCGGCTTCTCGGCCATGTCCGGTACGGGGCGGACGTGGGCACTCGGCGTTCCGGTACCGCGGAATTCCGGGCTTCGACGGCCGCCACGGCCGCCCGTTCGCGGGCCGCCGTGGCGCAACTGCCGTGTGCCGGGGGTGTGGTCACCGCCGTTGCGGCCGGGCGGCCGGTTCTCCGGTCACTGTCCACCGGTGTTCTGTCAGCGACATGCGACCATCGCTTTTCGGACAGGCACGGGTGCGGAGGGGCCCGCTCCGTACACAGCCCCCGGGTCGCCGGTCCCGCGCGGCAACGCGTGGTCGCCGCACCGAAGTTGGCCGATGTCTGTCGGACGAATGTCCGGAAAATGTCGGACCGGTGGAACGAATTCCCGGAAGAGCACGGAGGAACGGTGCCGAACGGGAATCTCCGTGTTTTCTCCGCCTGTTCGGGAGCTTCGGCAATACCGGGCGACGAAAAAAACTCCGTGCTCCGAGGCGGCCGTCCTCCCTACACTCACGATGCGTCGCGCGCCGCCACCACAGGACGGCGCGCCGTTCGTGACCAGCCGACGAGTGAGGGGAGCCGCGCCGTGTGTGACCACGCCGCCGTCGCCGTTCCCCGTTCCCGGTACGAGGTGATCCTCGTGTCCTCGTCGGCCCGGTGCCCGCAGCGCGGCCGGCACCGGAACCCCGCGGCACACCGCTGACGTATTCCGCATTCGCATGCCACATCCGTCGCTTCGGTGTCCACCGGCGACCCCCTGTCGAGGGTCGATCGGCTTTTGTCTGCCCGGGAATCGCGCCGCCCATTCCGCATCCACGCGAAAGGCATCGGGCCATGCGCACCGCACCCCGTCCGCACTCCACTACTCCGTCCGCCGCCGTCCGGAATCTGGGCATCCTCGCCCACGTCGACGCCGGCAAGACCACCGTCACCGAACGGATCCTGTATGCGACCGGCATCACGCACCGGCGCGGTGAGGTCCACGACGGCACGACCGTCACCGACTTCGACCCTCAGGAACGCGACCGCGGCATCACCATCTTCGCCGCCGCGGTGAGCTGCGCCTGGGACGGCCACCGCATCAACCTGATCGACACGCCGGGCCATGTCGACTTCGCCGACGAGGTCGAGCGCTCGCTGCGCGTGCTCGACGGCGCGGTCGCGGTGTTCGACGCCGTCGCGGGGGTCGAGCCGCAGAGCGAGTCCGTGTGGCGGCAGGCCGACCGGCACGGCGTACCGCGCATCGCGTTCGTCAACAAGATGGACCGGGCGGGCGCCGACCTCGACGCCGCCGTGGCGTCGATCCGGGAACGTCTGCACCCGGCCCCGCTCGTCGTGCAGTTGCCGATCGGTGCGGAGGACGCGTTCACCGGGGTGGTCGACCTGGTGCGCATGCGTGCGCTGGTCTGGGCCGACGGCAGTGACACGGTCGAGGAGGGGCCGGTGCCCGAGGCGCTGCGGGAGGAGGCGTGGCGACGGCGCCGGGCGTTGGAGGAGGCCGTGGCCGAACTGCATCCGGCGGCGATGGAGGAATTCTGTATGCAGCCGACCGTCGACGTGTCGGCGGTATCCGTGTCGGTTGTATCCACTGCGCCGCCGATCGTATACACGCCCCCGCCGACCGTATCCACGCCCACCCTCATCACCGCCCTGCGCGACCTGACCAGCACCGGAGACGGCCTGGTCGTGCTCTGCGGCTCGGCCTACCGCAACCGCGGCACCGAGCCGCTCCTCGACGCGGTGGTGGCCTATCTGCCGTCCCCGCTCGACGTCCCACCCGTACGCGGGACGCACGACGGCGCCGAGCAGCTCCGCCCCGCCGACGCGGGGGCGCCGTTCGCCGCGCTGGCGTTCAAGGTGAACGCGACCGCCACCGGCCGGCTGACGTATGTCCGTGTCTACTCGGGCACGATCGAGAAGGGAGGCACCGTGTGGGATCCGGGCACGCGGCGTACCGAGCGGGTCGCGCGGATCCTGCGGGTGACGGCCGACCGGCACGCCCAGTTGGACCGGGCGGTCGCGGGCGACATCGTCGCCGTGGTGGGGCTGAAGTCCGCCCGGGCCGGTTCCACCTTGTGCGATCCGGCCGCTCCGCTCGTCCTGGAGCCGCCGTCGGTCGCCGACCCGGTGGTGTCGGTGGCGGTCGAGGCCCGTCGCGGCTGCGACACCGGCCGGCTGGCGTCGGCGCTGGCGCGGCTGGCCGAGGAGGACCCGTCGCTGGTGGTGCGGACGGATCCCGAGACCGGTCAGACGGTGCTGTCGGGCATGGGTGAACTGCACCTGGAGGTCGCGGTGGAGAAGATCCGCCGCGACTCAGGGCCGGACGTCGCCGTCGGCCGTCCGAGGGTGACGTATCGGGAGACCGTGGTCCGCGGGGTGGCGCAGTTGGTGTTCCGGCACGTCAAACAGGACGGCGGGGCAGGGCAGTTCGCCCATGTCGTCCTGGACGTCGAGCCGCTCGCGGCCGAACCCGGGGGCACCGGCTTCGCGTTCCGGTCGGCCGTGGTCGGCGGCCGGGTGCCGCAGGAGTACGTGCGTGCGGTGGAGGCCGGCTGCCGGGACGCCCTGACCGAGGGGCCGCTCGGCGGTCACCCGGTGACCGGGCTCCGGGTGACGCTGACCGACGGGTCGACGCATGTGAAGGACTCCTCGGATACGGCGTTCCGCACGGCGGGCCGGCTCGGGCTGCGCGCGGCACTGCGGGCGTGCGTGATGGCGCTGCTGGAGCCGGTCGCCGAGGTCACGGTCACGGTGCCCGAGGCCGCCGTCGGCGGTGTGCTCGGTGACCTGGCGGCGCGGCGCGGCCGGGTCACGGGCTCCGAGTCGCGCGGCACGGTGACGGTGCTCACCGCCACCGTGCCGCTGGCCGAACTGTTCGGCTACGCGACCCGGTTGCGCAGCCGGACACAGGGCCGGGGCACCTTCACGGCCCGGCCCACCGGTTACGCACCGGCCCCGGCGGCGACCGAGGCCGCGACTGCGGCGGCTCCGGCACGGTAGCCCGACGGCCCTCGCCCTGCCGGCCCGTGTCGGCGCGTCGCGTCACGTCCCCCGAAAGGCGTGACGCGACCCGCCCCGGGCCACCGTCGCTGCCCGCCGGGTCCGCCACCGCGACCCGCCGGGTCCGTCATCGCGGCCCGTCAGGGGTACGACACCACCGTGGACGGCGTCGTCGACGTGCCCTGCGTCGGCGACCCGGTGTCGTTGATCACGTGCTCGTACTGGCCGTTGCCGCCGAGGGAGACGACGAGCAGGTCGTGGAAGCGCACGCCCGGCCGGTTCGGGGCGGCGAAGCCGCTGTGCTGCACGATGGCCGGGTTGACGTTGTAGTAGCAGTAGCTGCCCAGGCCCCAGCCCTCGTGCGTGGTGACGGCGTCGCCGACCTTGTAGGCGGCGTAGCCCTTCACGGAGCCGTTCTGGATGGCTGCCTGGTTCGGGGCGTCGTACGCCTTCTCGTTCTGGAAGAAGATCGTGCGGCCCCGTTGGCCGATCCACTGGACGTCGTACTTGTTGAAGTGCTCGACGAACAGGCCCGTGCACAGTACGTCGTCGCCGTTCACGACGACGCCGTAGTCGGCGCGGTTGGTCTCCCAGCCGACGCCGGTGCCGTGGTCGGCGCGCCAGACCCAGGTGTGGTCGACGATGGTGTGGCGGCTGTTGATCACCATGCTGGTGGTGGCCCGGCCGGCGCCCGCGCCGCCGATGCGGACGAACACGTCCTGGACGGTGGTCGGGTTGGCGGAGTGGTCCCGGCCGGCGCCGCGGGGGCCGACTTCCAGCAGGGTGGCGGAGTTGACCGGTCCGGCGTCGACGAGGAGTCCCGCGAGGCGTACGCCGTCGACGTCGGCCGTCTTCAGGGCGGTGACGCCGTTGTCGGGGACCAGGGTCGCGTAACCGAGGCCCAGGACGACGGTGTTGGCGCGGTTCACCTGGATCGGCTGGTCGAGGTGGTAGATCCCCGGTGTCAGCAGCAGGTGAAGTCCTTGCGTGAGGGCCTGGTTGAGGGTCGCGGCGGTGACGCCGGGCTTGGCGACGTAGAACTGCGACAGCGGCAGGGACGTTCCTCGAGGGGTGCCGTTGCCCCAGGTCACCCCGCGGGCGTTGGTGCGCTTCTCGGGCAGGAAGACGCGGAACTCGCTGCCGCTGACGTACAGGAACGGCTTCTCCCGGGAGACCGGGGTGGTGGCGAGGGTGGTGTACGGCGGGTTCGGGAAGCTCTGGGCGGGTGCGCCCTCGACGCCCGAGAACACCATGTTCCAGACGCCGTTGAGCCAGCTGCCGATCGCACTGTCGCGGGTGTACCACTGCTGCTGCGAGTACGGCCCGACCTGGCCGTCGATGCGGCTGTCCGCGATGTAGCCGCCGCTCGCCCACCCGTAGCCGGTGGGTGAGAGGTTGAGGCCGCCGCGTACGTGCATGCGCCGGAAGGGCGCCGCCTGCGCGACCGCCCACCGGTTGGTGCCGTTCGCCGGGACCAGGGCGAGGTTCTCCGCCGAACGCCAGAAGTTCTGCGTCGCGTTGCCGTTGAACCAGCCCGCGTCGACCGTGACGTCGCCGTTGATGGTGGTGTCGTCGGGGGAGAGGCCGAGGCCGGCGATGGAGGTGTAGAAGCCGAGTTGGGCGTTGAGGCCCTGGTAGGTGCCGGGCTTGAACAGCAGGGCGTACCGGCCGGTGCCGAACTGGGCCGACTCCTGCTGCCGGAACACCTCGTCCAGCCGTGCCTGGATGTTCGGCGTCGACGGGTCGAACACGAGGACGTTCGGGCCGAGGTCGCCGCCGCCGGGCAGCAGACGCGGCCTCTTGCCGGCCGGGGTCTTCTCCGCGGGGGTCTTCCCGGCCGGGCTCTTCCCGGCGGACGGGGCGGCGGACGCGGGGGCGGCCAGGCCGAGCGCGGCGGCGGGTGCCGCGGCGGCCGCGGCGGCCAGGACGGCTCTGCGTCCGATGGCGGGCAGGGGCATGGGCGGCTCTCCTGTTCAGGAAGTGAACGGGGTGGGGTTTGGGAGCGCTCTCTTGCCGGTGAATGCTTCAACTACCCGAACGGGTGCGTCAAGAGGCAGGGCCGGAGTTCCACAACGGTTGCCGCACCCCTTGACGAGCGCATCTCCGGGGGTTTAACTCACGTCCTAAATTAAGCCATGATTGCAATCCCTGAAGGGACACCCGGAGCCATGCGCAGAATCCGAGTCGCGGCCGTAGGGGCCGTCACCCTGTCTCTCGCCCTGGCCGCCACGGCCTGCGGAGGTGGTTCGTCGACGGGCGGCGGGTCCAACGACTCGCCGAAGACGCTGACGTACTGGGCGTCCAACCAGGGCGCCAGCATCGCGGTGGACAAGAAGGTCCTCCAGCCCGAACTCGACAAGTTCGAGAAGCAGACCGGGATCAAGGTGAAGCTGGAGGTCGTTCCCTGGTCCGACCTGCTCAACCGGATCCTCACCGCGACCACCTCCGGTCAGGGCCCCGACGTCCTGAACATCGGCAACACCTGGAGCGCCTCCCTGCAGGCCACCGGCGCGCTGCTGCCCTGGGACGCGAAGAACTTCGGCAGGATCGGCGGCAAGGACCGCTTCGTCGACTCGGCGCTCGGCTCGACCGGCGCCGCCGGCAAGGACCCGGCCGCGGTGCCGCTGTACTCGATGGCGTACGCGCTCTACTACAACAAGAAGATCTTCGCCGACGCCGGCATAGCCAAGCCCCCCGCGACCTGGGCCGAACTCGCCGCCGACGGCAGGAAGATCAACGCGAAGGGCAAGTCGGCCCTCGGCGCCGAGGGCGCGAACGTCTCGGAGAACATCCACCACGTCTTCGTCTTCGCCAAGCAGCACGGCGCCGACTTCTTCACCGCCGACGGCAAGCCCGACTTCACCAATGACGGTGTGGTCGCCGCGGTCCAGCAGTACGTCGGCCTCATGGCGAAGGACAAGGCCATCCCCACCAGCGACGCCGAGTACGCGCAGAACCAGTCCGTGAGCGACTTCGCCAAGGGCAAGCTGGCGATGCTGCTGTGGCAGTCCGCGTCCTCCAACCTCAAGTCGCAGGGCATGAGCGAGGACCAGTACGGCATCGCGCCGGTGCCGGTCCAGTCCGGCACCCCCGGCGCCGGCGCCCAGGTCAACTCGATGGTCGCGGGCATCAACCTGGCGGTCTTCAAGAACACCCACAACCTCGACGGCGCCACGAAGTTCGTGAAGTTCATGACCGGTGACGCCGAGCAGAAGATCCTCAACACGGCCTACAGCACCATCCCGCCGGTCAAGTCCGCCCAGTCCGACACCGCGTTCACCACCCCGTCCAACGCCGTCCTGAAGGACACCCTGGCCAAGAGCGCCGTCGCGCTGCCCCAGGTCGCGGACGAGTCGCAGTTCGAGACGGCGGTCGGTACGGCCGTGAAGGAACTGTTCGCCGACGCGGCCGCGGGACGCGCGGTCACCGCCGGTTCGGTGAAGGCCCAACTCGCCAAGGCCCAGCAGCAGATGCCCGCGAAGTGAGCACGATGACCACCACCGCCCTGAAGGAGACGGTGCACGGGGACGACCCACCCGGTGCGGCGGCACGCGAACCCCGCCGCCGCGCCGGGCGGATCCGCCGCATCGGACTGCCGTACCTGCTGCTCCTGCCCGCCCTGCTCCTCGAACTCCTCGTCCACCTGGTGCCGATGGTCATCGGCATCGTGATGAGCTTCAAGGAGCTGACGCAGTTCTACATCCGCGACTGGGGCACCGCCCCCTGGTCCGGCTTCGGCAACTACCGCGTCTCGGTGGACTTCGACGCCCCCGTCGGCGAGGCACTGCTGCACTCGTTCTTCGTCACCGTCGGCTTCACCCTGCTGTCGGTGGCGCTGTGCTGGCTGATCGGCACGGCCGCCGCGATCTTCATGCAGGACACCTTCCGCGGCCGCGGCCTGCTGCGCGCCCTGTTCCTGGTGCCGTACGCGCTGCCCGTCTACGCGGCCGTCATCACCTGGGTGTTCATGTTCCAGCACGACAACGGCCTGGTGAACCACGTCCTGCACGACCAGCTGCACCTCACCGGCAAGCCGTCCTTCTGGCTGATCGGCGACAACAGCTTCTACGCCCTGCTGATCGTGCACGTGTGGAAGGGCTGGCCGTTCGCCTTCCTCATCGTCATGGCGGGACTCCAGAACATCCCACGCGAGCTGTACGAGGCCGCCGCACTGGACGGCGCCGGGATGTGGCAGCAGATCCGCCGCATCACCCTGCCGTCGCTGCGCCCGGTCAACCAGGTGCTGGTCCTCGTCCTGTTCCTGTGGACGTTCAACGACTTCAACACGCCGTACGTCCTGTTCGGCAAGGCCGCACCCGAGGCCGCGGACCTCATCTCGGTGCACATCTACCAAGCCTCCTTCGTCACCTGGAACTTCGGCACCGGCTCGGCGATGTCCGTGCTGCTGCTGTTGTTCCTGCTGGTCGTGACGGGTGTGTATCTGCTGCTCACCTCGCGAGGACGGAAGGCCGCCGATGTCTGACTCGCCCATGGCGCCGCCCCGTTCGTTCCTGTGGTCCCGGCGGATCTTCCTCACCCTGCTCACCGGCTTCGTGCTGATCCCCGTGTACGTGATGGTCTCCAGTTCGCTGAAGCCCCTCGCGGACGTCACGGGCAAGTTCCGCTGGTTGCCCAGCGGCCTGACCGTCCGCCCGTACATCGACATCTGGTCGACGGTCCCGCTCGCCAGGTATTTCGTGAACTCGCTGATCGTGGCGGGCGCGGCGACGGTCTGCTCGGTGGTCGTCGCGGTGTTCGCCGCCTACGCCGTCAGCCGCTACCAGTTCCGGGGCAAGCGCGTCTTCACGGTCACCGTGCTCTCGACGCAGATGTTCCCCGGCATCCTCTTCCTGCTCCCTCTCTTCCTGCTCTACGTCAACATCGGCAACGCCACCGGCATCGCCCTGTTCGGCTCGCGCGGCGGGCTGATCCTCACGTATCTCACCTTCTCCCTGCCGTTCTCGATCTGGATGCTGATCGGGTACTTCGACTCGGTGCCGCGCGACCTGGACGAGGCGGCGCTGGTGGACGGCTGCGGACCGCTCGGCGCGCTGCTGAGGATCGTCGTGCCGGCCGCGATCCCGGGCATCGTCGCGGTCGCCGTCTACGCGTTCATGACCGCCTGGGGAGAGGTGCTCTTCGCGTCGGTGATGACCAACGACACCACGCGAACCCTGGCCGTCGGCCTCCAGGGCTATTCCACGCTCAACAACGTCTACTGGAACCAGATCATGGCTGCCTCGCTCGTCGTCAGCGTGCCCGTGGTCGCGGGCTTCCTGCTGCTTCAGCGCTATCTCGTCGCCGGACTGACGGCGGGCGCCGTCAAGTGACCAACACCCCGTATTCCGAAGGGACTTCCGTGTCCGTACGCATCGACCTCGCCGCACTCCCGCACGACTTCCTGTGGGGCACGGCCACAGCGGCGTACCAGATCGAGGGAGCCGTCACCGAGGACGGCCGGGCGCCCTCGATCTGGGACACCTTCTCCCACACCCCCGGGAAGATCGCGAACGACGACAACGGCGACGTCGCCTGCGACCACTACCACCGCTGGCGCGAGGACATCGGCCTGATGCGGCAACTCGGCACCAACGCCTACCGGTTGTCCGTGGCCTGGCCGCGCGTCCGGCCCGGCGGCGACGGTCCTGTGAACGCCAAGGGCCTGGCCTTCTACGACGAGTTGGTGGACACGCTGCTGGAGGCGGGCATCACCCCGTCCGTCACCCTCTACCACTGGGACCTGCCGCAGGTCCTCCAGGACCGCGGCGGCTGGCCGGAGCGGAAGACCGCCGCCCTGTTCGCCGAGTACGCCTCGGTCGTCGCCGCCCGCCTCGGCGACCGCGTCAAGCACTGGGCCACGCTCAACGAACCGTCGTGCTCCGCGTGGATCGGCCACCTCGAGGGCACGATGGCCCCCGGCCTGACCGACCTGACCGCCGCCGTACGCGCCTCGTACCACCTGCTCCTCGGCCACGGCCTCGCCGCGCAGGCGATCCGCGTCGCCGTCCCCGACGCGCGGATCGGCATCGTCAACAACCTCTCCACCGTGCACCCCGCCACCGACCGCCCCGAGGACGTCGCGGCCGCCCGCCGCCACGACGGGCACGTCAACCGCTGGTGGCTGGACCCGGTGCACGGCCGCGGCTTCCCGGCCGACATGGTCGAGACGTACGGCGTCGAACTCCCCGAGAAGCCCGGTGACTTGGAGACCATCGCCGCCCCGCTGGACTGGCTGGGCCTGAACTACTACTTCCCGGCGTACATCGCCGACGACCCCGACGGCCCCGCCCCGCGCGCCCGCTCCGTACGCCGCCCGGACGTCCCGCGCACCGGCATGGACTGGGAGATCGACGCGAGCGGCATCGAGACACTGCTGCTGCGCCTCACCGACGAGTACGGCGCACGGAAGATCTACGTCACCGAGAACGGCTCGTCCTTCCCCGACGTGGTGCGTCCCGACGGCACCGTCGACGACCCCGAGCGCCAGGACTACCTGGAGCGGCACCTGGCCGCCTGCGCCTCCGCGGCCCGCAAGGGCGCCCCGCTCGCCGGCTACTTCGCGTGGTCGCTGCTGGACAACTTCGAGTGGGCGTACGGCTACGACAAGCGCTTCGGCCTCGTCCACGTCGACTACCGCACCCAGGTGCGCACCATCAAGGGCTCCGGCCACCGGTACGCGGACATCGTCCGCGTCCACCGAGGCCAGGCACGCCGGGCCGCCTGAGTCCGGCCTGGACGGCCGGTGGGTGCGGGTGCGGGAGCCCGCGCCCACCGGTCCGCACACATGCAAGGGGCCTTCGTACACACGCAAAGGGCACCGCACCGCGCCAGAACTGTCATGCACGCGTCAGTACGCCCAGTACTTGTCCTCCGAGGAGAGCCGCATGCCATCCCGAATCCCGCGCACCCTGCTCGCCGCCCTGTCCGCCACGGCCCTGCTGGCCTCCGGCCCACTCCTGGCCGCCCCCGCCTCAGCCGCCCCCGCCGCCCCTGCCTCCGCGGCCGCCGTCAGCTGGGACACCGACCGCGCGGCCGCCGCCTACGCCGCGAACCCGGCCGCCGTCACCGCCTCCGGCAGCGAGAACGCCGGCACCGCCCCCGGCCTCGCCTTCGACGGCAACGGCTCCACCCGCTGGTCCAGCGACTTCGCCGACGACGCCTGGATCCGCGTCGACCTGGGCACCATGATCCGCGTCGACCACGTCACCCTGGACTGGGAGGCCGCCTACGGCAAGCGCTACGTCCTGGAGGTCTCGAAGAACGGCACGGACTGGACCCCCTTCTACACGGAGACCTCCGGCACGGGCGGCTCGGTCACGGCCCACACCTACCCGCAGGAGGCCACCGGCCGCTACGTCCGCCTGCGCGGCCTGGAGAGGGCCACGCCGTACGGCTACTCCCTGTGGAGCTTCAAGGTCTACGGCGGCGAACCGGCCCCCGCGTCGACGACCCGCACCAACCTGGCCCTGAACCACCCGGCGTACTCGAACTTCTACCAGGACGCGGGCCACTCACCGGCGTCCCTGACGGACGGCGGCTGGCCGGCCGACCTGAAGGGCGACACGAGCCGCTGGTCGAGCGACTGGAACACGGACCGGTGGGTGTCGGTCGATCTCGGCATACAGTCGATGATCGACACGGTGGACCTGTACTGGGAGTCGGCGTACGCGGTCGACTACCTCGTCCAGGTCTCCGACGACAACCGCACCTGGCGCACCGTCTACGAACCCTCGGCCGCCGACATCGCCGCCCGCCGGGCGAACGTCAAGTCCCCCTCCGACGCCGCCGGCCTGCACGACACGGTCAAGCTGCCCACCCCCGCGACGGGCCGCTACGTCCGCATGCTCGGCAAGGAACGCCGCTCCTTCTACAACCCGGCCCCCACCACCGCCCAGTTCGGCTACTCCCTCTACGAGTTCCAGGTCTGGGGTACCGGCGGCACCGCCTCCGCCGCCTACCCGTCCCTCCCCGCCGACCAGAGCGGCACCTACCGCACCACGTTCTTCGACGACTTCACCGGCGCGAGCCTCGACCGCTCCAAGTGGCGGGTCGTACGCACCGGCACGGAGATGGGCCCGGTCAACGGCGAGTCCCAGGCCTACGTCGACTCCCCGGACAACATCAGCACGCAGAACGGCAGCCTGATCCTGAAGGCGAAATTCTGCAAGGGCTGCACCCGTGCGGGCGGCGGCACCTACGACTTCACCTCCGGCCGCATCGACACCAACACCCACTTCGACTTCACGTACGGCAAGGTCAGCGCCCGCATGAAGCTCCCCGTCGGCGACGGCTTCTGGCCCGCCTTCTGGCTGCTGGGCAGCAACGTCGACGACCCCTCAGTCTCCTGGCCGGCCTCCGGCGAGACCGACATCATGGAGAACATCGGCTACCCCGACTGGACCAGCTCGGCCCTGCACGGCCCCGGCTACTCCGCCGACGGCAACATAGGCGCCCGCCAGACCTACCCCAGCGGCGGCACCGCCGACCAGTGGCACACCTACGCCGTCGAATGGACCCCGACGGCGATGCGCTTCTATGTCGACGACCGCCTGGTCCAGGAGACGACCCGCAACGTGCTGGAGTCCACGCGGGGCCAGTGGGTCTACGACCACAACCAGTACGTCATCCTCAACCTCGCCCTGGGCGGCGCCTACCCGGCCGGCTGGAACAAGGTCACCACCCCCTACTGGGGGCTGCCGCAGTCCAGCGTGGACCGGATCGCCGGCGGGGGAGTGCGGGCGGAGGTGGACTGGGTGCGGGTGGAGCAGAAGGGCTGACACGGACGGCAGGCGCTCGCCGCAACCGTTGCCCTTGGCGTGGGCTCCCTGCCGGCCCCGGCCCCGGCCGCCATGGCGGCCACTCCGACCAGCACCATCGGCAAGGCGTACGTGCACCACGGCTCCCACCCCTGAAGCGGCTGAGTCTGCGGCAGTGGGACAGCGGCCTGGCACCTGTCCCACTGCGCGCTGCCGGTCGTCGCGCCTTCTGGGGAAACGTACTCGGCCCCGACGACGGCCGACGTCAGAGGGCTGGACTTCGACTCGGTGGTCGTCCCCGACACCCACACGGACACTTCAAGCACAGGACCGGTGGCGGTCACGCCTTCGAGTGAGCTTCGCCGAGACCGGGGATGCGCGCAGGGCGCGGTCCGTTTGGATCGATGACGCGGAATCGCCGGACCGACCTGACCCAATGGGGGAGCGCATGAGCTTTTCCTTTCACCGCAATCCCGACGGCACCACAACGGGCCGCAACCTGATCACCGACTTCACCGTGACGGACGCCGATGCGGAAGAGGTGACGCGGCGCTTGTACGAGGACGCGGGATGGGAGTACACACCTCCGCCGCCCCCTTACCGCCCGGGCATCACCGGTTCGCCCTCGTGGACGAGGCGTTCGGCACCAGCGGCTTCGACGACGCTCGCTGTGCGAGGCTGCGGGCGCATCCTCCCGAAGGGTGTGTCCCTGTGGACTGGGGGAGCTTCGCCCTGAAGTGCGAGCGGCCCGGCACCACGCTTCTCGACGCGGTGACGGACACCGTCGCCGAGGTCCGTAGGGAGCACGGGGTGGATCTGGACAGTCTCGGCATCGAGAAACCCGAGGAGTGGTTCGGTGAGGGAAAGGATGGATTCAAGGGGGAGGCGGTAGCTCACTTGCGGGTGATCCGACGCCGGTCCGCAGGGTGACCTGAAGCGGCGACTGAACAGGGCATCGGCGTCCCACGTATCTCCCGGGCGTGGGAGGATCCCTCACCATGAGTGCGTCCCCGGCCGTACGGAGTCTGCGTGCCGCGGTGTTCGCCGCGGTGTGTGTGCTGCTGGCCGCCGCCGGACACCGTCTCGCCATGGGTGACATGCCGCCGGTGCGGGTCGACGCCGCCGGTTTCCTCGGCGTGTTCGCGCTCGGGTGGCTGCTCGGCGGGCGGGAGCGTTCCCTGCTCGGCATCGGCTCGGCCATGCTCGCCACCCAGGCGGGCCTGCACTTCGCCTTCGACGCGGCGCACCGTGCCGTCCCCCTGTCCGTGCACGCCATGGGCATGACCGCCATGCCCGCTCACGTCATGGCGGGAATGACCCATCCGCACCCCGTTCACGCGGTGACCGCGCACGCCACGGCCGCCCACATCCTCGCCGCCCTGGTCGCCTCCTGGTGGCTCAGGCGCGGCGAGGCCGCCCTCTTCTCGCTGCTGCGCCGGGCGGCCGCCCTGATGCCGGGCCTCGCCGCCTGGTGGCGGGACGCACCCCTGCCCGCCCCTCCCGACGGCCGCCTGCGCGCCCCGGCCGACCCGGAAGCGCCCCGCCTGCTCCCGCTGCGGCACGCCGTGAGCCGTCGCGGGCCACCGGCCCGGATCCCGTACCCGATCTGACCCCCTACACCCTTCAGTACGTACGGAGATCCACTCACCCATGTCCATCAACATGTCCAGCAGCGTCTCCAGGAGCGCGCGCCGCGCCGGTCTCGTCACCGTGCTCGCCGCCGCCGGTGTCCTCGCCGCCGCGGGCGCCGCCTCCGCGCATGTCACCGTCCACCCCGAGAGCTACGCCAAGGGCGCCACGGACGGCGTGCTCACCTTCCGCGTGCCCAACGAGGAGGACAGCGCCGCCACCACCAAGGTGCAGGTCTTCCTGCCCACCGACCACCCCGTCCTCGGAGTACTGGTCTCCCCGCGGGACGGCTGGACCGCCAAGGTGACCACCACCAAGCTCAAGACCCCGGTGAAGACCGACGACGGCACCATCACCGAGGCCGCCTCCGAGATCACCTTCACCGGCGGCAAGATCACCGCCGGGCACTTCGAGGACTTCGACGTCGCCTTCGGGCAACTGCCCGGCGACACCGACCAGCTGACCTTCAAGACCCTCCAGACGTACTCCGACGGCAAGACGACCCGCTGGATCGAGCAGTCCGAGGAGGGCGCGGACGAGCCGGAGAACCCGGCGCCCGTGCTGAAGCTCACCGCCAAGGGCGCGGCCGACGACGACAGTTCCTCGGCGAGCGGCAAGACCGGCTCCTCGGACACCAAGAGTTCCGCCGGCACCAAGCAGGCCGCCGCCTCCGGCAGCGACTCGACGGCGCGCGGCCTCGGCATCGCGGGCCTGATCGTCGGCGTGCTCGGCCTCGCGGCGGCGGCCTTCGCCCTCGTACGCGGCCGGTCGGCACGTTCGTAGCGCCGGGCACGGCGTGTCGCTCGTAGCGCCGCGCACGACGTACGGCTCGTAGCGCCGCACATGCGAAGGGCCCTGGACCAGTCGATGGTCCGGGGCCCTTTCGCATGCCTGGCGCTACGGTTCACCGCAGTGCGGGCTCCAGCAGCTGCTCCTCCACGGATGCCTGCTCGTCCGCGGGCGCCTGCTCCTCCACAGGCGTCACCGGGCTCGTCCGGGACGTCCGGTACAGCCAGTGCACATCACGTCCGAACGACCACAGCAGCGACCCCAGCGCCAGCAGCGCGATCCCCAGGTTGGCGGCGTGCGGCAGCAGTTCCGCGCCGGCCACCAGCAGGCATATGCCCTGCATCGCGGCGACCGTCTTGCGGGCGAAGGACGGCGGCAGCGGCGCGTTCAGCCAGGGCAGGACACGGGCTGCGGCGACGAACGCATACCGCATACCGCCGATCAGCAGCACCCACGGGCCGAGCTGCATGGCCACGTACACGCTCAGCACCAGGATCAGGAACGCGTCGACCTCCATGTCGAAGCGGGCGCCCAGCGCCGTCGAGGTGCCCGTACGGCGGGCCACCTTGCCGTCCACGCCGTCCAGGATCAGGGCGACGGCGGTCAGGCCGACCAGCAGCGTGACCGGCGGGGAACTCTCGAAGGAGTCCGCGACCAGCGCGGTCACCCCGCCGACCAGGGTGGCCCGGCCGAGGGTGACGCGGTTGGCCGGCCCGAAGGAGCGCAGCCGGGAGCGGTGCAGTGCCCGGGAGAGCACCGCCCAGGTGGCGATCGCGAACACCAGGCCCGTCAGCCAGCCGGCCGGGCCCATTCCGATGGCCGAGCCCAGCAGGGCCAGCAGCAGGATCTGGACGCCCGCTCCCACAGCGGTCTCCTGCTGGACCAGCCTTGCGTCGTACGTGTTGTTCAGGGCCACCGCACATCCTCCGGCCGAGTGACAGAGTCGATCAACGCCGCGTACTGTGCGCGGCCTGTGCACATCTCCCTGTGCACAACTCGGTACGTGGACAAGTTCCCGATCGTTCAGGAGGATGCCGATGAACCACTCGGCCCGCGCGTTCTGGCTCGCCTCGCCGGGGCACGGAGAGATCCGCCAGGAGGCGCTCGCGGCACCGGCCGAGGGCGAGGTGCTGGTCCGCGCGCTGTACTCCGGGGTGAGCCGGGGCACGGAGACGCTCGTCTTCCGCGGCGAGGTGCCTCAGAGCCAGTACGCCGCCATGCGGGCGCCGTTCCAGGAGGGCGAGTTCCCCGGCCCGGTGAAGTACGGCTACCTCAGCGTCGGCGTCGTCGAGGAGGGGCCGGGCGAGCTGGTCGGCCGCACGGTCTTCTGCCTGTATCCGCACCAGACCCGTTACGTCGTCCCGGTGAGCGCCGTGACCGTGGTGCCCGACCACGTGCCCGCGCAGCGGGCCGTCCTCGCCGGGACCGTCGAGACGGCCGTGAACGCCCTGTGGGACGCGGCCCCGCTGGTCGGCGACCGGATCGCCGTCGTCGGCGGCGGCATGGTCGGCTGCTCGGTCGCCGCCCTGCTGGCCCGCTTCCCGGGCGTACGGCTGCAACTCGTCGACGCCGACCCCGCGCGCGCGAAGACAGCGGAAGCCCTCGGTGCCGGCTTCGCCTCGCCCGCGGACGCCCTGGGCGACTGCGACCTGGTCGTGCACGCCAGCGCCACCGAAGCGGGCCTGACCCGGTCACTGGAACTCCTCGCCCCCGAGGGCACCGTCGTCGAACTGAGCTGGTACGGCGACCGGCGGATCAGCCTCCCGCTCGGCGAGGCCTTCCACTCCCGGCGGCTCACCGTGCGCAGCAGCCAGGTCGGCACCGTCTCCCCGGCCCGCCCCGGCCGCACCTACGCCGACCGGCTCGCCCTCGCCCTCGACCTGCTCGCCGACCCCGCCCTGGACGCGCTCATCACCGGTGAGTCCGCGTTCGAGGAGCTCCCCGACGTGCTGCCCGGGCTCGCCTCCGGGGAGATCCCGGCACTGTGCCACCGGGTGCGGTACGCCGAGGACGACTGACGGGTTGTTCGCTCCCGGACCACCGGCGGCCCGGCAAGAGCGCCTGACCTGAGAAAAGAGTGAGGAACGGCTGAACAAGGGGAAGCGAAGAGCCGTACTACACGGCATCCCCCGGCAGGGAACCGCTGGGGAGCCAGACGCGCCGCACCTGGAGGGTCGTCCGTTGTTCAGCATCACCGTCCGCGATCACATCATGATCGCCCACAGCTTCCACGGCGAGGTGTTCGGGCCCGCCCAGCGGCTGCACGGCGCCACCTTCCTGGTGGACGCCACCTTCCGGCGCGAGCAGCTGGACGACGACAACATCGTCGTCGACATCGGCCTGGCCACCCAGGAACTGGGCGCCGTGGTGAGCGAGCTGAACTACCGCAACCTCGACAGCGAGCCCGACTTCGCCGGCGTCAACACCTCCACCGAGTTCCTCGCCAAGGTCATCGCCGACCGGCTCGCCGAACGCGTCCACAAGGGCGGCCTCGGCGAGGGCGCCAAGGGCCTGGCGGGCATCACGGTCACCCTGCACGAGTCGCACATCGCCTGGGCGAGTTACGAGCGTGCCCTGTGACCGACACGACCATCGACCGGGCGCCCTTCGACGGCACGTCACCCCTCGCCTACGTGCCCGTCCAGCGCGAGGTACTGAACAACGTCGGGATCATCCCCATGTCCCTGCGCACCGTCCACTTCGTCCTGCCGGGCGGCGTCGACGACCCGGCCAACCCCAGCGGCGGCAACGCCTACGACCGGCGGGTCTGCCTGGACCTGCCCGGCTTCGGCTGGCAGGCCACCAAGCACTCCGTGGACGGCGCCTGGCCCCGCCCCGGCGCCGCCGCCCGTGACACGCTCGCCCGCACCCTGCGGGAACTGCCCGACGGCGCCGTCGTCCTGCTGGACGGCCTGGTCGCCTGCGGCGTCCCCGAGATCGTCGTCCCCGAGGCCGAACGGCTGCGCCTGGCCGTCCTGGTGCATCTGCCGCTCGGCGACGAGACCGGCCTCGAGCCGTCCGTCGCCGCCGACCTCGACGCCCGGGAACGGGCGGTGCTGCGGGCGGTGCCCGCGGTGATCGCCACCAGCGACTGGGCGGTGCGCCGCCTCGTCTCCCACCACGGCCTCGCCCCCGAACGGGTGCACGTCGCCGCCCCCGGCGCCGACATCGCTCCCCTCGCCCCCGGCACCGACGGCGTCTCCCACCTGGTGTGCGTGGCCGCGGTCACCCCGCGCAAGGGCCAGCACCGGCTGGTGGAGGCACTCGCCGCGGTACGGGACCTGCCGTGGACCTGCACCTGCGTGGGCGGCCTGAACCAGGACCCCGAGTACGTCGCCCACCTGCGCGCCCTCATCGGCAGGCACGGCCTGAGCGACCGCCTGCACCTGGCCGGCCCGCGCTCCGGCGCCGACCTCGACGCCAGCTACGCCACCGCCGACCTGATGGTCCTCACCTCCTACGCCGAGACCTACGGCATGGCGGTCACCGAGGCCCTCGCACGCGGCATCCCGGTACTGGCCACCGACGTCGGCGGGCTGCCCGAGGCGGTCGGCCGCGCCCCCGACGGCGGCGTGCCCGGCATCCTCGTACCGCCGGAGGACCCCGCCGCCCTCGCCGCCGAACTGCGCGGCTGGTTCGGCGAGGCCGATGTGCGCCGCCGCCTGAAGGCCGCCGCCCGCGGCCGCCGCGCGGCACTCGGCGGCTGGGCGGCCACCGCCCGCAGCCTGGCCGGAGTCCTGCTGCGACTCCCCGACGAACCCCGGAGGGCGGCATGAGCCGGACCACCACGACGACCGACGGCATCCCGGCCCAGCCCGGCCCCACGGACGTATCGGACGTGGCAGCGAGGGACGCGGCAGCGAAGGACGGGGAAGCGAAGGACGCGGCAGCGAAGACAGCGACGGACAGTGCGACCGACAGGGCTACGGACATGACGGAACCCGCACCGCGGCACGACATCGCCGGCGAGCCCGGACCGTCCGGCGTGATCGCCGGCGCGGGCCCCGTCGCCCGCCCCGGCGAGCGGGCCACCGTACGACTGAGGGACGCCGGGTCGGAGTCGGAGGAGGAACCGCCCCGGTACGCCCCCGAGTGGCTCCAGTTGCGCGAAGGGGCCGACGGGACCGCACGCGCGCTCGACCTGCTCGACCCGCTGCGCATCCGGCTGGCCAACCTGCCGGGCCGGTGCGGAAGCCTGGTCGTGCACGACCTCGGCTGCGGCACCGGCTCGATGGGCCGCTGGCTCGCCCCCCGTCTGGACGGCGCCCAGCACTGGGTCCTGCACGACCGCGACCCCTACCTGCTGCACTTCGCCGCCGTCGCCTCCCCCCGGGCGGCCGCCGACGGCAGCCGCGTCACCGTGGAGACCCGGCGCGCCGACGTCGCCCGCCTCACCCCGGACGCCCTGTCCGGCGCCTCCCTGGTGACCGCCTCCGCACTGCTCGACGTCCTCACCCGCGAGGAGATCGAGGCCCTCGCCGAGGCCTGCGTCGGCGCCGGCTGCCCGGCACTGCTGACCCTGTCCGTCGCCGGACGCGTCGAACTCGGCCCGTCCGACCCGCTGGACACCGAGATCGCCGAGGCGTTCAACGCCCACCAGCGGCGCGGCGGCCTGCTCGGCCCCGAGGCGGTCACCGTGGCCTGCGAGGCCTTCGGAGAGCGCGGCGCGACCGTACGGGTCAACCCCAGCCCCTGGCGACTGGGACCCGACGACGCCGAACTGACCGCCCAGTGGCTGCGCGGCTGGGTCGGCGCGGCCGTCGAGCAGCGCCCCGAACTGGGCGAACGCGCCGAACGCTACCTCCAGGAGCGCCTCGCCGCCTGCGCCGCCGGCAAGCTGCGGGTCACCGTCCACCACAGCGACCTGCTGGCACTGCCCCGGCCGACGGGCGGCGCCGCGTGAGCGCGGGGGCCCCGCAGACGGGGAGCGCCGCGGCCACGCGTCCGGCGAGCGCGCGGACGACGCTCGCGGCCAGCGCCCGCACCACACGGCCGGGCGCCGCCAGGTCCGCGCGAGCCGGCGCCGCCAGGTCCGCGCAGGCGTACGGTGCCACGAAGCCGCGGACGGGCCGTGCGGCCACCCACGCGCGCGTGCAGCCCACGACGACCGCACGCTCCCGGACCGCACGCACCCGCGTGCGCAGGTCCGCGGGAACCGGTGCTGTGCCGCAGGCGGTTGCGACGACCGTGCGGATGGCTGACACCGCGGCACCGTCCCCCCACACGCCGGACCCCGTCCCGGTGCCCCCGCAACCCGACGGCCCGCAGGCGCCTTCCGGCCCCCGCTCCGGCCTGCGTTCCTTCCTCGCACGCCTCAACACCCCCGCCGTACGCACCCACTTCGGCACCGTCGCCGGTGTCGTCATCCTCGCCGTCCTGCTGTGGCGGCTGGGCACGGGCGTGTTCCTCGACGGGCTGCGGCGGATCGACGGCGGGACGCTGCTCGTGGCGCTGGGCGTCGGCGTCGTCACCACGGTGTTCAGCGCCTGGCGCTGGCAGCTGGTGGCCCGCGGCCTCGGGATCCGGCTGCCCCTGGGGGCGGCCGTCGCCGACTACTACCGGGCGCTGTTCCTGAACGCGGCCCTGCCCGGCGGCGTCCTCGGCGACGTGCACCGGGCGGTGCGCCACGGCCAGAGCGCCGGCGACATGGGGCGCGGCGTCCGGGCGGTCGTGCTGGAGCGCGTCGCGGGCCAGGTGGCGCTGGCCGTGATCGGCGGGGCGGCACTGCTGACGCTGCCCTCGCCGGTGCGCAACGACGCCCGCAGCTTCGCCCTGCCGGCCGTCTTCGCCGCGCTGGGCGCGCTCGCCGTCGTCCTCGCGGTCCGCATGAACCGCGCCCCCTCCCGCCGCGGCACCCGCAGCACGAGCCTCGACGAAGCCCGCCGCGCGCTGCTGTCGCGCCGCAACGGTCCGGGCGTCGCGCTCTCCTCCGTCGTCGTCCTGGCCGGACACCTCGCGATGTTCGTCGTCGCGGCCAGGGTCGCCGGATCCGGCGCCTCCGTGCCGGTACTGCTGCCGCTCGCGGTGCTCGCCCTGATCGCCATGGGCCTGCCGCTGAACGTCGGCGGCTTCGGCCCCCGGGAGGGCGCCACCGCCTGGGCGTTCGGCGCCGCCGGCCTCGGCGCGAGCAGCGGACTGGCCGTCGCCGTGGTGTACGGCGTGCTCAGCTTCGTCGCCGCCCTGCCCGGCGCGCTCGTCCTCGTCGCCCGCTGGTACACCGGACTGCGCGGCCGCTACGCGCGCCCGCTGCCGGAACCGCCCTCCGGCGAGGTCAGCAACTCCAGGTACGCGCCGAAGGATTCGGCCAGGCTCGCCAGCAGTTCCTTCCCCTTTTCCGCCGAACCCAGGGAAGGACGGCCGATGACACCCGATTCGGTATAGGCGGACATTCCCACGGTGAGCAGATGACGGCGGTCGTCCGCGGTGAAATCGGCGGACTCGTAACCAGGACGGACATATTCGGGATGAGCGTGCAGCAGAATGGACGTCTCGATTTCTCCCGCGTGCATGTCGGTGAGCAGCGAGGTGAGCACCCCGGACCGCTCCCGGGCCTCCTCCCAGTCCTCCGCGGCCGGGAACAGCGCCATCCGCTCCCCGCGCGCGGAAGCCTCCTGAACCACGTTGCCCAGCACGTAGTTGCCGCCGTGCCCGTTGACCACGACGAGCGCGTCGACGCCCGAACGGCGCAGCGACGCCGCGATGTCCCGTACCACCGCATGCAGGGTCACGGAGGAGATGCTGACGGTCCCTGGCCAGGCCGCGTGCTCGTGCGAGCAGGCGACCGTCACCGGAGGAAGGAGGTGCACCGGGTGCGCCGCGGCGATCTCCCGGGCGATGGCACAGGCGACCAGGGTGTCGGTCGCCAACGGAAGGTAGGGGCCGTGCTGCTCGAAACTGCCGACGGGAAGGACGGCCACCTGTGCTGAGACGCCCGCCGCCCGCGTCCGTACGTCTTCCGTGGTGTCCGCCGGCAGCAGGCCCCATGTACCGTACGTCGCCCCACCCGCGCCCGAACCACTCATTTCTTCACGGCCTTTCGTCTCTGCTTTAGGAATCAGATCATGACAGATAACATCGGCGTACTCGGTAAGAAGGCACCGCAGCGTACGGGTGTGGAACGCGTCGTCAATGCGCCACTGCCCACGGTGTACGGGAAATTCCAGGCGGTCGGATACCTGGACCACGATCGCGGTGACGAGCAAGTGGCCCTGGTCCACGGCGAGATCGGTTCCGAGGGCGTGCTCGTCCGGCTGCACTCGGAGTGCCTGACCGGCGACGCGTTCGGCTCGCAGCACTGCGAGTGCGGCGACCAGCTGGACTCCGCGCTGCGCGCGGTCGCCGCCGAAGGCAGTGGCATCGTCGTCTACTTGAGAGGGCACGAAGGCCGTGGCATCGGCCTCCTCGCGAAGCTGCGCGCGATGGCCCTTCAGGCCGAGGGCCTGGACACCGTGGAGGCGAACCTCGCCCTCGGACTGCCCGTCGACGCCCGCGACTACGGCGTCGCCGCCGGGATGCTCCACGACCTCGGCGTGAACTCGGTCCGCCTGATGTCCAACAACCCGCGCAAGCGGGAGGCGTTGGTACGGCACGGCATAGAGGTCGCCGAGACGGTGCCGCTGCTGATTCCGCCGTGCGAGAGCAACATCACCTATCTGCGGACGAAGCGGGAGCGGCTCGACCACCACCTGCCCCATCTGGACGCCGTCGCCCACCTGTCCTGAACCGTCCGTCCCGCACCACGTTTCCTGCACCATCTGTCCTGCACCACCTGTCCTGCATACGAGCCCGGAGAACCGGACAGGAAGAAGAGGCCATGACCGAAGGCGTCCTCTTCCTCTCCGGGCCCCGGACGCCGACTGCCACGGAGGCGCCAAGTGACCATGCAGGCCGGGGTCGTCATCGTCGGCGGCGGGGTGATCGGCACCAGCATCGCCTGGCATCTGGCCAGGACCGGCGTCCGTGACGTCGTGCTCGTCGAACGCGACGAGCCGGCCGCCGGGTCCACCTCGGCGGCAGCCGGCGGGGTGCGGGCGCAGTTCTCCGACGAGCTCAACATCCAGCTGGGCGCCCGCAGTCTGGAGGCCTTCGCCCGGTTCGAGCAGGACACGGGACACGACATCGGGCTGCACCGGGTCGGCTACCTCTTCCTGCTGTCGACGCCCGAGGACGTGACCTCCTTCGAGGCGGGCGTGCGGCTGCAGAACTCCCTCGGTGTGCCCAGCCGCATCATCGCCCCCGAGGAAGCCCGGCGCCTGTCACCGCTGATCAGCACCGACGGCCTGCTGGCCGCCGCCTGGTCCCCGGACGACGGCCACTGCACACCCGAAGCGGTCGTCCACGGCTACGTCTCGGCCGCCCGCGCCCACGGCGCCCGGATCCTGCGGCACACCGAGGTCACCGGCATCGAACGGCACGGCGACACGATCACGGCGGTGACCACGAGCCTGGGCCGCATCGCCACCGGCACGGTGATCTGCGCGGCCGGCGCCTGGTCACGGGCGGTCGGCGCGATGGCCGGCGTGGACCTGCCGGTACAACCGCTGCGCCGCCAGATCGCCGTCACGGAAGCCGTACCCGGCCTGCCGCCCACGCTGCCGATGACGATCGACTTCACCACCAGCCTGTACTTCCACGCCGAGGGCCCCGGCCTGCTGGTCGGCATGTCCGACCCCGACGAGACACCCGGCTTCGCCACCGACACCCACGACCGCTGGATCCCCCGCCTCACCGAGGCCATGGAACGGCGCGCCCCCGCCCTGCTGGACCTGCGCCGCACCGGCGGCTGGGCGGGGCTGTACGAGAACACGCCCGACCACAACGCCCTGATCGGCGAGGCGTCTTCGGTGTCCCGATTCTTGTATGCGACCGGCTTCTCCGGTCACGGCTTCTTGCAGGCACCCGCCGTCGGCGAGGTGATCCGCGACCTGTACCTGGGCCGCGCACCCTTCCTGGACGTCCGTCCCCTGAGCGCCGGCCGGTTCGCGGCCGACACCCCGCGCCCGGAGGCCAACCTGGTATGACCGAGCTTCACCTGTGGCTGTGCCACTGGGCCTGCTCGGTCAGTAGCCGACGGAGATCGCATACAGCGATCGCATACAGGGGGGTCGTATACCGAAATCGTATGCAGAGATCGTATTCAGTCGACGACAGCCTCGTGCACCAGGCGCTTCAACTCCGGGAAGATCTTCAGCGTCTTCGGCCGCACCTGAGTCATGAACTGCACGGTCAGATCCCGGCCCGGATCGACCCAGAAGGTCGTGGTCGCCACGCCGCTCCACCCGAACGTGCCCAGACCCACCGGCGCCACCGTACGGGCGGGGTCGGTGACCACGGAGACGTTGAAACCGAAGCCGACGCCCGCGTTGCCGGGTTCCTGGTGGGGCCGGGCGCCGAAGGCGCGCAGGTCGGCGCCGCCGGGGAGGTGGTTGCTGGTCATGAGGGCCACCGACTCGGCGGAGAGCAGGCGGGTGCCGTCCAGTTCGCCGCCCCGGCGGAGCATCTCCATGAACCGGTGGTAGTCGTGGGCCGAGGCGACCATGCCGCCGCTGCCGGACAGGAAGCGTGGGCGGCCGTGCAGCGGCAGCCCGGGGATCGGCTTGATGCCACCGTTGTCGGTCTCGCCGTACAACTCGGCGAGCCTGCCCGACTGTTCGGGCGTGACCTCGAAGCCCGCGTCCGTCATGCCGAGCGGCCGGAAGATCCGGTCGGCGAAGAACCGGTCGAGCGGCTGCCCGGAGACCACCTCGATCACCCGGCCGAGCACGTTGGAGGCGATGGAGTAGTTCCACTGTGTGCCCGGCTCGAACTGCAGCGGAAGCCGCGCGTACACGTCCATCGTCTCGGCCAGGTCCGCGCCGGGCGGCACCGACGACTCCAGACCGGCATCGCGGTAGAGCGCGTCGACGGCGTGGGAGTAGTAGAAGCCGAAGGTGAGGCCCGCGGTGTGGGTCAGCAGGTGGCGCAGGAGCACGGGCCCGTCGGCCGCGCGGGTCGTCACGTCGGAGCCGGAACCGGAGACGTACACCCGCGGGTTCGCGAAGGCGGGCAGGTGGGCCTCGAGCGGGTCGTCCAGCGACAGCCCGCCCTCCTCCGCGAGCAGCAGCACGGCGACCGCGGTGACCGGCTTGGTCATGGAGTAGATCCGCCACAGGGTGTCCGGCTCGACCGGCAGCCCTGCCGCCCGGTCGCGGTGTCCGTGCACGGTGAGGTGGGCGACGCGGCCGCCTCGTGAGACGGCCGTCAGGAAGCCGGGCAGACGTCCTTCGCCGACGTGGTGGGCGAGGTACTGGTCGAGGCGGTCCAGCGCCTTCGCGTCCAGTCCGGCCTCGCCCGGGTCGACTTCCTGTCGCAGCCGTGCCATCGCTCTCCTCCGGTCATGTCCGACCCGGTGGGGTCCGTCCTACCCCGCAGGGACGACCGCAGACCCCATTCGGACGTCTCAGGCCTCATCGGACGTCTCAGACCCCATCGGACGGCCCCAGACCTCGTCTTCAGACGTCGTCGGAGATCATCTTCGCAGGAACCTCCGCCCGTTCCCGCGCATCCGGGCAGGCTGTGACCGACACGACGCGCCGTCCCGGCAGGGCCAGGGAGGCCACCACGCCGAGCGCGGCCACGACCGCCAGGACGGTCAGCGCCGAGGACGTCCCCACGCCCATCAACGAGGTCGCCGCGGCCACCCCCAGCGTCGGCCCGACGTTCATCGCGGTCTGCTGCAGCCCGCCCGCCACCCCGGCCGTACCGGCGTCCGCCCGTCGTACGACGACGTGCGTGGCCGCCACCATGACCGTGCCGAAGCCGGCGCCCAGCAGCGCGAACCCGGCGCCCAGCGCGAGCGTGCCCGAGGCTCCGGTCAGCACGAGTACGCCGGCGGAGAGGACGGCCATCGCCGCCCCGGTCGTGAGGCGGGCGCCCAGGCGGCGCAGCAGCACGGCGCACCCGGGGGCGGACGGGACCATCAGCACCGGCAGCGGCAGGCCGCGCAGGGCACTGTGGAAGGGGTCGAGGCCGAGTCCGTCCTGCAGGACGTACGTGACGGCGAACAGCGTGCCGAACAGCGCCGCCGACGCGGCCACCAGGACGCCCAGCGCGGCCCCGACCGCCCGTGAGCCGATCACCTCGGGCGGCAGCAGCGGGTGGGTGGCCATCCGCTCGTGCCGGACGAACGCGGCGCCGGTGAGGGCCGCCAGGGTCAGTCCGGCGGCCGTCTGCGCGGACACCGGCCGTGCGACCAGCGCGTGCACCAGGCAGCCGAGTGTCACCGCGAGGAGCAGGGCGCCGGGTATGTCCAGCCGTGCCCCGGCCGGCCGCGCCTCACCGTGGTCGTCCGCGGTGAGCGCGATCGCGCCGAAACCGCAGGCGGGCAGCACGTTGAGGAAGAACACGGCCCGCCAGCCCAGGTCCGTCACGAGCGCCCCGCCCACGACCGGCCCGGCGGCCGCCGCCAGCCCGATCGCGGCGGTGCGCACCGCGAGCGGCATGGCGAGACGCTCCGGCGGATACGCGGTGCGCAGCATGCCCAGCGTGGCCGGCTGCAACAGTGCGCCGCACACGCCCTGCGCCACCCGCAGCGCGATCACCCAGCCCACACCGGGCGCCAGGCCGATGCCCGCCGACGCCGCCCCGAATCCGAGCATCCCCCAGGCGAACATCCGCCGCTGCCCGTACCGGTCGCCCAGCCGTCCGGCGAACACCAGCAGGCTCGCCACCGCGATCAGGTAGGCGGTACTGGTCCACTGCACCTCGGCGAAGGAGGCGTGCAACTCCTTCTGCAGGGACGGCTGGGCGACCGTGAGGACCGTGCCGTCCAGTGCGACGACCATGGCGCCGATCACGCTCGCGGCCAGCGTCAGCGGACGGTTCACTGCGCGCCCTCCGGTCCGAGGTGGGCATCCAGCGCCGAGAGCAGGAGGGGTACGAAGTCGTCCGCGCCGGTGGCCAGTTGCAGGCTGCCCCAGCCCCACAGCTGGGCGATGCCGTGCAGGTTCGCCCACAACGCGCCCGCGACCAGGCGGGCGTCGGCGTCAGCGCGGGCCCGGCCCACCAGGTCGGTCAGCAGACCGAAGAGCGGCAGGCTGGTCTCGCGGAGCCCCAAGTGGCCGCTTTCCAGGAGATCGTGACGGAACATCAGCTCGTACATGCCGCGGTTGCCCAGCGCGAACTCCAGGTAGACCCGGCCCAGGGTCGTCAGTCGCCCGCGCGGGTCCGCCGGGGCGTCCGCGAGCGCGGTCTCCGCGTGGCCGGCCAGGTCGGTGAAGCCGCGGTGGGCGATGGCGGACAGCAGTTCCAGGTGGGTGGGGAACCAGCGGCGCGGCGCACCGTGCGAGACCCCGGCCCGGCGGGCGATCTCCCGCAGGGTCAGTGCCGCGGCGCCCTCGGCGGCCACGAGTTCCACACCGACGTCGACCAGGCGGGTGCGCAGGCCCGGCTCGGATTCACTCTCACTCAAGGACATAGACACTGTCTACCAAGATGACGTAGACAGTGTCTACCCGGAATGCGCGGGCACGGCGGGACAGTTGATCCAGGCATGACTCACGACGCGACGCAGAACGCACTGCTCGGGCTGCTCTCCGCGGGCAACAGCGGAGTGCTGGTCACCCTCAAGCGCGACGGCCGGCCCCAGCTGTCGAACGTCAACCACGCCTACTACCCCGACGAGCGGATCATCCGGGTCTCGCTCACCGACGACCGCGCCAAGACCCGCAATCTGCGCCGGGATCCGAGAGCCTCGTACCACGTCACCACCGCCGACCGGTGGGCGTACACGGTCGCCGAGGGCACCGCCGATCTCTCGCCCGTCGCCGGGGACCCGCACGACGGGACGGTGGAGGAACTGATCCGCCTCTACCGCGATGTGCAGGGCGAGCACCCGGACTGGGACGACTACCGGGCCGCCATGGTCCGCGACCACCGGCTGGTGCTGAGGCTGCGGGTGGAGCGTGCATACGGTATTCCGAAGTCGTAGCCAATAAACGTAGCCAATGAACGTAGCCAATATGGACGACGCTCCGCCCGGCGGCCCGTGTGGCGAAGCCGCGCATGCCGCAGTCCAGGAACAGCGGCCGTTATGACGCCGGTCATAGAGTGACCTCCGGGTGCGCGAGCCGATGCGGGGTGCCGGGAGGTCGATGATGGCGGAGTCCGGGCGGGGGCCGCGCGAGCGGATGGTGTTCAGCGCTGCCCAGCTCATCCGGCGGGACGGAGTCACGGCCACCGGTATGCGGGACGTCGCCGCGCACGCCGGGGCGCCCCGCGGCTCGCTCCAGCACTACTTCCCCGGAGGCAAGGAACAGCTCGTCAACGAGGCCGTCGACTGGGCGGGCCGGTACGCGGGCAAGCGGATCGAGCGCTTCCTGGCCGGGCTGGGGGACAGGGCGACGCCGAGCGGCCTGTTCGCGGCGATGGTGCGGCAGTGGACCGACGAGTACCAGGCGGCCGGCTTCGGCGCGGGCTGTCCGGTCGCCGCGGCCACCGTGGACTGCGCCTCGGCCGGCACGTCCACGCGCGACGCGGTCGCCGACGCCTTCGCGGCCTGGCGGTGCCCGCTCGCCGGCGCCCTCACCGGCATGGGCGTGCCGTCCGCTCGGGCCGACGCGCTCGCCACCCTGATGATCAGCGCCCTCGAGGGCGCCATCCTGCTCGCTCGGGCCGAACAGGACGTGCGGCCCCTCGCGACCGTGGCCGGGGAACTCGGGCCTCTCCTGGACTCCGCGGTCCGCCCGTGAGCCCGCCCCGCGTGTCGTCGGCCGGGCTCGCAGGCCGGGCCCGCCGGTCCGCGGCCGGCGGGAGCCGGGGGAGCGGCGGCGGTCAGGCCGACACCGTCTCCGGCCGCGAGGCCTCCCGTCCCGCCCGCTCGCCCAGCGCCCGCGTCGGAACCCGGTGGGTCTCGCGGGCCGAGAGGGCGGCGACGACCGGCGGGACGCACAGGGCCGCGGTGAACAGGCCGACCGCCGACCAGTCGTCGCCACCGGGCCCCGCGACCTGCGCGGCGAAGGTGACCGCGAACCCGGCGACCGCGAAGCCGATCTGCGTGCCGATCGCCATGCCGGACAGCCGGACCCGGGTGGAGAACATCTCCCCGTAGAAGGCGGGCCACACACCGTTGGCGGCGCTGTAGACCACGCCGAAGGCGAGGACGCCGGTCAGCAGGGTCAGCGGGTAGGAGCCGGCCGAGATCGCCCACAGGTACAGGAACATCGTCACCGCGCTGCCGGCCGCGCCGGCCAGGTACACGGGGCGGCGGCCGATCCGGTCGGACAGCGTCGCCCACAGCGGGATCGCCGCCAGGGCGACCAGATTGGCGAGAGCCCCCACCCACAGCATCGACGACCGGGACATGCCGACCGAGTCACTGGTGGCGTAGGCCAGCGACCACACTGTGAAGATCGTGCTCACCGAGGCGATGAGGGCACCCGCGATCACCCGCAGCACGTCCCGCCAGTGCTCGCGCAGCAGCACCAGCAGCGGCAGCCGTACGACGCCCGCGGTCGCCGCCTGACGGGTGAAGGCCGGGGCCTCCTCGAGCCTGCGCCGGATGACGTAGCCGACGGCGGCGACGGCGACGCTCAGCCAGAACGGCACCCGCCAGCCCCAGGACAGCAACTGGTCGTCCGGCAGCTGGGCGACGAGGAGGAAGACGAGGGTGGCGATCAGCTGACCGCCCTGGGTGCCGCTGAGGGTGAAGCTGGTGAAGAAGCCGCGCCGGTGTTCCGGTGCGTGTTCCAGGCTCATGGAACTCGCGCTGGCCTGCTCTCCCGCCGCCGAGATCCCTTGCAGCACCCGGCACAGCACCAGCAGCACGGGGGCGAGGGAGCCGGCCTGGGCGCGGGTGGGCAGACAGCCGATGAGGAACGTCGACAGGCCCATCAGGATCAGCGTGAACACCATGATCTTCTTGCGGCCCAGCCGGTCGCCGACGTGCCCGAGGAAGAGCGCGCCGACGGGGCGGGCGGCGTAGGCGACGCCGAAGGTGGCCAGCGACAGCAGGGTCGCGGTGGCGGGGTCGGAGGCGTCGAAGAACACCTTCGGGAAGATCAGCGCGGCCGCGCTGCCGTAGATGAAGAAGTCGTAGTACTCCAGGGCGCTGCCGATCCAGGCGGCGGCGGCCGCCTTTTTCGGTTGCCCGACGGCTTCGGCGGGGACGGACACGGCGTGCTCCTTCGGGGCGACTCCACCGTGGGCGGAGTGAGCGGAGGCGGGAGATGAAGGTGCCGGATCTCGGCCAATTAACCCACTGGGTAGTTAGTTCCGGTGGGTAGGGATGGTGCGTCCGCGTCTCCCAGGTGTCAAGGGGTACCGCGCCGCGACCTCGGCCGGCCGTGCCCGTACGGCCTCAGTCGGCCGTGCGCTCCGCCGTCAGGTAGGCGATCACCATGTCGCCGAGCATGGCGCGGTAGTGCTCGCGCTGCGCGGGGTCCACCAGGTCCCGTCCGAACAGGGCTCCGAAGGTGTGCCGGTTGGCGACCCGGAAGAAGCAGAACGAGCTGATCATCGCGTGCAGGTCGATCGCGTCGACGTCGGCCGTGAACAGGCCGGACTCCTGGCCGGACGCCAGGATGCGGCGGATCACCTCGAGGGCGGGCGAGCCGATCCTGCCGAGCTTCTCGGAGGCGGCGATGTGCTCGGCCCCGTGGATGTTCTCGATGCTGACGAGGCGGATGAAGTCGGGATGCCGCTCGTGGTGGTCGAAGGTGAGTTCGGCCAGGCGCCGGATGGCCGCGACCGGGTCCAGGTGTTCCACGTCGAGTTCCTGCTCGGCCTCGCGGATCACCCCGTACGCCCGCTCCAGAACGGCCGTGAACAGCTGTTCCTTGCCGCCGAAGTAGTAGTAGATCATCCGCTTGGTGGTGCGGGTGCGGGCGGCGATCTCGTCGACGCGGGCGCCGTCGTAGCCGGCCCGGGCGAACTCCTGGGTGGCCACGTCGAGGATCTCGGCCCTGGTGCGGGCGGCGTCGCGGATGCGCCCGTTGTCGCGGGCCGGTTCGTCGACGGTGGTCATCGGGTTCCTTCGGGCGTAGGGCCAGTGCCCGTGATTGTAGAAGCAGGCCCCCGGGCCGCCGGCGGGATGTTCCGCACGGGCTCTTCCCGGGCGGGGGTGCGCCGCGCCGAGTCTTCCCCGGGGCTCGCAGGCCTGATATAGCTAACGTACTGGTTCGTACATTAAGCGGTTTCAGGAGGAGGTCCGCGTGGCCAGGGACTCGTATCTCGTCGGGCTCGTCGGTGCGGGCGTCGGACCCTCGCTCAGCCCGGCCCTGCATGAGCGGGAGGCCGACCGGCAGGGGCTGCGCTACGTCTACCGGCTCATCGACATCGCCACGCTCGGCGTCGGCCCGCAGGTGGTGGGCGACCTCGTCCGGGCCGCCCGCGACCTGGGCTTCGACGGGCTGAACATCACCCACCCGTGCAAGCAGCTCGTCCTGGAGCACCTCGACGCGCTCGTCCCGCAGGCCGAGGCGCTCGGCGCGGTCAACACCGTCGTGTTCGGCGAGGACGGCAGGGCCACCGGCCACAACACGGACGTCACCGGTTTCGCGGCGTCCTTCGCGCGCGGTCTGCCGGACGCGCCGCTGGAGCGGGTGGTGCAGCTCGGCGCGGGCGGCGCGGGCGCGGCCGTCGCGCACGCCACGCTCACCCTCGGCGCGGGGCTGGTCACCGTCGTCGACGCGCTGCCGGAACGGGCAGCCGCCCTCGCCGCCTCCCTGAACCGGCACTTCGGCGCGGGTCGGGCGACCGCCGCGCCCCCCGGGGAACTTCCCGGCCTGCTGAGGCGGGCCGACGGCATCGTGCACGCCACTCCCACCGGCATGGCCGCCCACCCCGGCCTGCCCTTCCCGGCGGACCTGCTGCACCCCGGCCTGTGGGTCGCCGAGGTCGTCTACCGCCCGCTGCGCACCGAGCTGCTGCGCACCGCCCGAGCGGCGGGCTGCGCCATCCTCGACGGCGGCGGCATGGCGGTCTTCCAGGCGGCGGACGCGTTCCGGCTGTTCACGGACCGGGAACCCGACAGCGCCCGGATGCTCGACGACTTCGCCGAACTGGCGGACGCCGTGGCCAGCCCCCGGTAGCGACCGGCGAGACCGGCGAGACCAGCGGATATCGGCAGAACCGGCAGAACCGGCAGAACCGGCAGAAACCGATAGAGACCGGTAGAGACCGGTAGAGAGAGGAATCGACGTGCGTACGTCCATCGCCACCGTCTCCCTCAGCGGATCCCTCACCGAAAAGCTCACCGCCGCCTCCCGGGCGGGCTTCGACGGCGTCGAGATCTTCGAGAACGACCTGCTCGCCAGCCCCCTCACCCCCGAGGAGATCCGCGCCCGCTGCGCCGACCTCGGCCTGAGCATCGACCTGTACCAGCCGATGCGTGACATCGAGGCCGTGCCCGCCGGCGAGTTCGCCCGCAACCTGCGCCGCGCCCGGCACAAGTTCGAGCTGATGCGCAGGCTCGGCACGGACACCGTCCTGGTGTGCTCCAGCGTGTCCCCGGCCGCCATGGACGACGACGCGCTGGCGGCCGCGCAGCTGAGTGAACTCGCCGATCTGGCACGGGACTTCGGAATCCGCGTCGCCTACGAGGCGCTCGCCTGGGGCCGTCATGTGAACACCTACGAGCACGCCTGGCGGATCGTCGAGGCGGCCGGCCATCCGGCTCTGGGCACCTGCCTGGACAGCTTCCACATCCTCTCCCGGGGCGGCGACCCCAAGGGCATCGAGGACATCCCCGGCGAGAAGATCTTCTTCCTGCAACTGGCGGACGCGCCCCGGCTCGCGATGGACGTGCTCCAGTGGAGCCGCCACTACCGCTGCTTTCCCGGGCAGGGCGGCTTCGACGTCGCCGGGCTGCTCGGGCACGTGCTGCGCACCGGCTACGACGGCCCCTTGTCCCTGGAGGTCTTCAACGACGTCTTCCGGCAGGCCGAGGCGGGCCCGACGGCCGTGGACGCGCAACGCTCACTGCTGCTGCTCCAGGAGGCCGCCGGGGTGGCAGAGCCGCCCGCGCCGGTGGTGCCGACGGGCGTCGCCTTCACCGAACTGCTCACCCCGGACGCCGAACCGGTCGCGGCGGTCCTGGGCGCGCTGGGCTTCGTCCGTACGGCCCGCCACCGCGGCAAGCCGGTGGACCTGTGGGAACAGGGGCAGGCCCGGATCCTGGTGAACACGGGCGCGGCCGGGCGGCGGGACGGCACTGCCCTCGCCGCGGTCGGCCTGGAGTCACCCGATCCGGCGGGCGCCGCCCGGCGCGCCGAGGCCCTGCTGGCCCCGGTGCTGCCCCGCCGCCGCGCCCCCGGGGACGCCCCGCTCGAGGCGGTGGCGGCTCCCGACGGCACGGAACTGTTCTTCTGCGCCACGAACCGTCCCCCACTGCCCGACTGGCGGGCCGACTTCGCGGACGTGCCGCACGCCCCGCCGGCCGACGGCGTCACCCGAGTGACCCGCGTCGACCACCTCGCCCTCACCCAGCCCTGGCACCATTTCGACGAGGCCGCCCTCTTCCACCGCGGCGTGCTCGGCCTGGACGCCCAGGAGAGCGTCGACGTCGCCGATCCCTACGGTCTGCTGCGCAGCCGTGCCGTCACCGGCGCCGACGGCGGCGTCCGTATCGCCCTCACCGTGGGCGCGGCCCCCACCGAGGACGGCGCGCACGCCCAGCACATCGCCCTGGCCACCGACGACGTGGTGACGGCCGCCCGCCGCTTCCGCGCGGCCGGCGGCCGTCTGCTGCCCATCCCCGCCAACTACCACGACGACCTGGCCGCCCGGCATGAGTTCGCCGACGGGGAGCTCGAGGCGTACCGCGACCTCGGCATCCTCTACGACCGGGACGCGGGCGGCGCCTTCCGGCACTGCTACACGGCCACCGTCGGCCGGGTCTTCTTCGAACTGGTCCAGCGCGATCCCGGCTACCGCGGTTACGGCGCCCCGAACGCGCCGGTACGCCTCGCGGCGCAGCACACCCAGCGCTCGGACAGGCCCTAGGGTCTGCGGTTCCACTCCGCGATCACCGGCCGGCCGTGCTCCGTCGACAGGCGGCTGAGGGTGCCGGTGGCCAGCCGGAAGAGGCGGCCGTCGGCGGGTGGCAGGCCCAGCCGGCGGGCGGTCAGGACGCGCAGGAAGTGGGCGTGCGCGACGAGGACCACGTCGCCCTCGTCGCCGGTGAGGGCCGCGTCCAGGCGGGACAGCACCCGGTCGGCGCGCCGGCCGGTCTCGGCGGGCGACTCACCGGGGTGCCCCTCGGGGCCGGGCGGCACGCCGTCCGTCCACAGGTCCCAGTCGGGGCGGGTGCGGTGGATGTCGACGGTGGTGACGCCCTCGTAACCGCCGTAGTCCCATTCGTGCAGGTCGGGGTCCGGGACGGCCCCGTCGAGGCCCGCGAGTTGCGCGGTGCGCATCGCGCGGCCGAGCGGGCTGGTGAGCGTCTGGGCGTAGGTCCGGCCGGTGAGGAGTGGGGCGAGGGACTTGGCCTGTTCCTCGCCGTGCCCGGTGAGGGGCAGGTCGGTCCAGCTGGTGTGCCGGCCCGACACGCTCCACTCCGTCTCACCGTGGCGGACCAGCAGGAGGTCCCCCACGGCCGGTCAGTCCTTCGCCGACTCGACGGCGTGCCCGCCGAACTGGTTGCGCAGCGCGGCGATCATCTTCATCTGCGGGGAGTCGCCCTGGCGGGAGGCGAACCGTGCGAAGAGGGAGGCGGTGATCGCCGGCAGCGGCACCGCGTTGTCGATGGCCGCCTCGACGGTCCAGCGGCCCTCGCCGGAGTCCTCGGCGTAGCCGCGCAGCTTCTGGAGGTGTTCGTCGTCGTCGAGGGCGTTGACGGCGAGGTCGAGCAGCCAGGAGCGGATGACGGTGCCCTCCTGCCAGGAGCGGAACACCTCGCGGACGTTGTCCACGGACTTGACCTTCTCCAGGAGCTCCCAGCCCTCGGCGTAGGCCTGCATCATGGCGTACTCGATGCCGTTGTGGACCATCTTGGAGAAGTGCCCGGCGCCGACCTTGCCCGCGTGGACGTAGCCGTACGGGCCCTCCGGCTTGAGCGCCTCGAAGACCGGCTCCAGGCGCTGGACGTGCTCCTTGTCGCCGCCGACCATCAGGGCGTAACCGTTCTGAAGGCCCCACACGCCGCCGGAGACACCCGCGTCGACGAAGCCGATGCCCTTGATGCCGAGTTCCGCGGCGTGCTTCTCGTCGTCGGTCCAGCGGGAGTTGCCGCCGTCGACGACCGTGTCGCCCTCGGACAGCAGGTCCCCCAGTTCGTCGATGACGGACTGGGTGGCGTGGCCGGCCGGGACCATCACCCACACGATGCGGGGGGCGTCGAGCTTCTCGACCAGTTCGGCGAGGTCCTTGACGTCGGAGAGGTCGGGGTTGCGGTCGTAGCCGATGACGGTGTGGCCCGCGCGGCGGATCCGCTCGCGCATGTTGCCGCCCATCTTGCCGAGGCCGATGAGGCCCAACTGCATGGCTGTCATGTCAGCTTCACTTCTCTCTAGGCGTTCTTGAGCGAGCGGTACGCGGCCACCAGGGCGCGGGTGGACGGGTCGAGGCCGGGCACGTCGGCGCCCTCGCTGAGGGCGGGCTCCACGCGCTTGGCGAGGACCTTGCCCAGTTCCACGCCCCACTGGTCGAAGGAGTCGATGTCCCACACGGCGCCCTGCACGAACACCTTGTGCTCGTAGAGCGCGACGAGCTGGCCGAGGACCGACGGGGTCAGCTCGGCGGCGAGGATCGTCGTGGTGGGGTGGTTGCCACGGAAGGTGCGGTGCGGCACCTGCTCCTCGGGCACGCCCTCCGCGCGGACCTCCTCGGCGATCTTGCCGAAGGCGAGGGCCTGGGTCTGGGCGAAGAAGTTGGCCATCAACAGGTCGTGCTGGGCCTTGAGTTCCCCGCTCAGCTCGGCCACCGGCCGGGCGAAGCCGATGAAGTCGGCCGGGATCAGCTTCGTACCCTGGTGGATCAACTGGTAGTAGGCGTGCTGCCCGTTGGTGCCCGGCGTCCCCCACACCACGGGACCGGTCTGCCACTCGACCGGGCGGCCCTGACGGTCCACCGACTTGCCGTTGGACTCCATGTCCAGCTGCTGCAAGTAGGCGGTGAACTTGGACAGGTAGTGGCTGTAGGGCAGCACCGCGTGCGACTGGGCGTCGAAGAAGTTGTTGTACCAGATGCCCAACAGGCCCAGGATCAGCGGTGCGTTGGCCTCGGCGGGCGCGGTCCTGAAGTGCTCGTCGACGATCCGGAAACCGTCCAGCATCTCCCGGAACCGGTCCGGGCCTATGGCGATCATCAGGGACAGTCCGATGGCCGAGTCGTACGAGTAGCGGCCGCCCACCCAGTCCCAGAAGGCGAACATGTTGTCCGGGTCGATGCCGAACTCGGTGACCTTCCCGGCGTTCGTCGACAGGGCGACGAAGTGCTTGGCGACCGCCTTGTCGTCGCCGTTCAGCCCGTCGAGCAGCCACGTGCGCGCCGATGTCGCATTGGTGATCGTCTCGATCGTGGTGAACGTCTTGGACGCGACGACGAACAGGGTCTCCGCCGGGTCCAGGTCACGGGTCGCCTCGTGCAGGTCCGCGCCGTCCACGTTCGACACGAAACGGAACGTCAGCTCGCGTGCGGTATACGATCGCAGTACTTCGTATGCCATCGCAGGGCCCAGGTCGGAGCCGCCGATGCCGATGTTGACGACATTGCGGATCCGCCTGCCCGTGTGACCGGTCCACTCGCCGGAGCGGACCCGCTCGGCGAACGCGGCCATCTTGTCCAGGACCGCGTGCACCTCGGGGACGACGTTCTCCCCGTCCACCTCGACCACCGCCTCACGCGGGGCGCGCAGCGCGGTGTGCAGCACGGCCCGGTCCTCGGTGACGTTGATCCGCTCGCCGCGGAACATCGCGTCCCTGAGACCGAACACGCCGGTGGCGGTGGCCAGTTCCTGCAGCAGGGCGAGGGTCTCGTCGGTGACCAGGTGCTTGGAGTAGTCGATGCGCAGGTCGCCGACGGTGACGACGTACCGCTCGGCGCGAGCAGGGTCCGCCGCGAACAGCTCCCGCAGGCTCGGGTGCGGCATCGCGTCCGTGCGGTGGTCCGACAGGGCGGCCCACTCCGGCCGCCGGGTGGGAATCGGGGTGTCAGACATGGGCGGGGGTCCCCTCGGCGCCGTCGCCGCGCAGGGCGATCGCATACATCTCGTCGGCGTCGAGACGGCGCAGTTCCTCGGCGATGAGCTCGGACATGGACCGCACCTTCAGCGCGAGGGTGCGCGGCGGCTGGCCCGGGAGGGTCAGCGTGGCCAGCGGGCCCTCGGGACGGTCGATGACGATCTCGCCGTTGTGCGTGCCCAGGCGGACGGCCGTGACCACCGGCCCGGCGGTGACGACACGGTCGACGTTCACCTTCAGCCGTGCCTCCAGCCAGCGGGCGAGCAGTTCGGCGGCCGGGTTGTCGGCCTCGGCCTCCACGGCCGCCGAGGTCACGTCGGTGCGGGCCTGGTCCAGGGCGGCGGCCAGCATCGACCGCCACGGGGTGAGCCGCGTCCACGCGAGGTCGGTGTCGCCCGGCGCGTAGGAACGCATACGGTCCTGGAGCACCGCGAGGGGGTTCTCGACGGCGTACAGGTCGGTGATCCTGCGCTGCGCGAGCGCGCCCAGCGGGTCCTTCGCGGGGTTCTCCGGCGCGTCCACCGGCCACCACACGACCACCGGCGCGTCCGGCAGCAGCAGCGGCAGGACCACCGAGTCGGCGTGCTGGGACACCTCGCCGTAGGTGCGCAGTACGACCGTCTCGCCGGTGCCGGCCTCGGAGCCGACCCGGACCTCCGCGTCCAGCCGGGACTGCGTGCGCTCGCGCGGGCTGCGGGCGTGCCGCTTGATGACGACCAGGGTGCGCGAGGGGTGCTCGTGCGAGGCTTCCTCGGCGGCCTTGATCGCGTCGTAGGCGTTCTCCTCGTCCGTGACGATGACCATCGTCAGGACCATGCCCACCGCAGGGGTTCCGATGGCGCGGCGCCCCTGCACCAACGCCTTGTTGATCTTGCTTGCCGTGGTGTCGGTCAGGTCGATCTTCATGGCCTGCGCCAGCTCCGTCCGTCTCGTGCGAGCATCTCGTCTGCTTCCTCCGGACCCCACGTGCCCGCCGGGTACTGGGCCGGCCTGCCGTGCGCCGCCCAGTACTCCTCGACGGGGTCGAGGATCTTCCAGGACTCTTCCACTTCCTGGTGACGGGGGAACAGGTTGGCGTCGCCCAGCAGCACGTCCAGGATGAGCCGCTCGTACGCCTCCGGGCTGGACTCGGTGAACGACTCGCCGTATGCGAAGTCCATCGACACGTCCCGGATCTCCATCGAGGTGCCGGGCACCTTGGAGCCGAACCGGACGGTCATGCCCTCGTCGGGCTGGACGCGGATGACGACGGCGTTCTGCCCGAGCTCCTCGGTGGCCTGGGAGTCGAACGGGGAGTGCGGGGCCCGCTTGAACACCACCGCGATCTCGGTGACCCGGCGGCCCAGTCGCTTGCCGGTACGCAGGTAGAAGGGGACGCCCGCCCAGCGGCGGTTGTCGACCTCCAGCTTGACCGCAGCGAAGGTGTCGGTCTTGGACCGCGCGTCGATGCCCTCCTCCTGGAGGTAGCCGGGCACCTTCGCGCCGCCCTGCCAGCCCTGTGCGTACTGCCCGCGGACGGTGCTCGCACCGAGGTCCTTCGGCAGCCGCACCGACTTGAGCACCTTCAGCTTCTCGGTGAGCAGCGCCTCGGCGTCGAAGGCGATGGGTTCCTCCATCGCGGTGAGCGCCATCAGCTGGAGCAGGTGGTTCTGGATGACGTCACGGGCGGCGCCGATGCCGTCGTAGTAGCCGGCCCGGCCGCCGATGCCGATGTCCTCGGCCATGGTGATCTGCACGTGGTCGACGTACGACCGGTTCCAGATCGGCTCGTACATCTGGTTGGCGAAGCGCAGCGCCAGGATGTTCTGGACGGTCTCCTTGCCGAGGTAGTGGTCGATCCGGAACACCTGGTCCGGTTCGAACACGTCGTGCACGACCGCGTTCAGCTCGCGGGCACTCGCCAGGTCGCGACCGAACGGCTTTTCGATGACCGCGCGCCGCCAGGCACCCTGCGGCGGGCTCGCCAGGCCGTGCTTCTTCAGCTGCCGCACGACCTTGGGGAAGAACTTCGGCGGTACGGAGAGGTAGAAGGCGAAGTTGCCGCCGGTGCCCCGGGAGGCGTCCAGCTCATCGACGGCCTGCCGCAGCTGCTTGAACGCGGTGTCGTCGTCGAAGTCGCCCGGGATGAACCGCATGCCCTCGGCGAGCTGCTGCCAGACCTCCTCGCGGAACGGGGTGCGGGCGTGCTCGCGGACGGCGTCGTGCACCACCTCGGCGAAGTCCTGGTCCTCCCAGTCGCGGCGGGCGAAACCCACCAGGGAGAAGCCCGGCGGCAGCAGACCGCGGTTGGCCAGGTCGTACACGGCCGGCATCAGCTTCTTGCGGGACAGGTCACCGGTCACGCCGAAGATGACCAGACCCGACGGACCGGCGATGCGGGGCAGTCGGCGGTCGCGCGGATCGCGCAGGGGATTGGCCCAGTCGGCCGCCGGGACGACGGGCACCTGCACCGGCTCCGGTGCCGTGCCCTGTTCTTCATTCGTGGTCATTACGCGTCAACTCCCTTGCTGTCCAGGGACTTCGTGACCGCGTCCAGCAGGTCCTGCCAGGCCGCCCCGAACTTGGCGACGCCCTCGTCCTCGAGCTGCCCGACGACCTCCTCGTAGGAGATCCCGAGCCGCTCGACGGCCGCGAGGTCGGCGCGGGCCTGCGGGTAGCCGCCGGTGACCGTGTCGCCGGTGACGGCTCCATGGTCGGCGACCGCGTTCAGGGTGGCCTCCGGCATGGTGTTGACCGTGCCGGGCGCGACCAGATCGTCTACATACAGCGTGTCCTTGTATGCAGGATCCTTCACACCGGTGGACGCCCACAGCGGACGCTGCTTGTTCGCCCGGTCCCCGGACAGGGCGAGCCAGCGCTCACCGGAGAAGACGTCCTCGTAGGCCTCGTAGGCCAGTCTCGCGTTGGCCAGCGCGGCCCGGCCCTTCAGCGCGAGGGCCTCGTCGGTGCCCAGGACCGTCAGCCGCTTGTCGATCTCGGTGTCGACGCGGGAGACGAAGAACGACGCCACCGAATGGATGGCGGACAGGTCCAGGCCCTTCGCGCGGGCCTTCTCCAGGCCGGCGAGGTAGGCGTCCATGACCTCGCGGTAGCGCTCCAGGGAGAAGATCAGCGTGACGTTGACGCTGATGCCCTGGCCGATGACCTCGGTGATGGCGGGCAGCCCCGCCCGGGTCGCCGGAATCTTGATCATGACATTGGGACGGTCGACGAGCCAGGCGAGCTGGCGGGCCTCCGCGACGGTGGCCACCGTGTCGTGCGCGAGGCGCGGGTCGACCTCGATGGAGACACGGCCGTCCCGACCGCCTGTCTTTTCGTATACAGGATGCAGAATGTCGGCGGCGGACCGCACGTCGGCGGTCGTCAGCATACGTACCGCCTCGTCGACCGTGACACCCCGCACGGCCAGGTCGGCGAGCTGCTCCTCGTAGCCCGCGCCGGAGCCGATGGCGGCCTGGAAGATCGACGGGTTGGTGGTGACACCGACGACGTTCCCGGCCTCGACGAGCCCGGCCAGGCTGCCGGACTCGATCCGCCGCCGGGACAGGTCGTCCAGCCAGATCGACACGCCTTCGTCGGCGAGGCGCTCGAGTGCTCCCGCGGTCGCGGTCGCTTCGGTCACTGTGATCATCTTCCTTCGTGCGATCGGATCAACCGCGGGCGGCCGCGAGGGATTCCCGGGCCTTGGCGGCGACGTTCTCGGCGGTGAAGCCGAACTCGGCGAACAGGGTCTTCGCGTCGGCGGAGGCGCCGAAGTGTTCGAGGGAGACGATGCGTCCGGCGTCTCCCACGAAGCGGTACCACGTCAGGCCGATGCCCGCCTCCACGGCGACGCGCGCCCGCACCTGGGGCGGCAGCACCCGTTCCCGGTACTCGCGCGGCTGCTCCTCGAACCACTCCACGGACGGCATCGACACCACCCGCGTCCCGATCCCTTCGGCTTCCAGCAGTTCACGGGCGGCCACCGCGAGCTGCACCTCGGAGCCGGTGGCGATCAGGACCACGTCCGGCGCCCCGGTGGAGGACTCCTCGAGAACGTAGCCGCCGCGCGCCGCGTCCGGGTTCGGCGCGTACGCCGGCACGCCCTGCCGGGTCAGCGCCAGGCCGTGCGGTGCCGGGTGGGTGGAGTGCCGGCGGAGGATCTCCGCCCAGGCGGCGGCGGTCTCGTTGGCGTCGGCCGGACGCACGACGTTCAGTCCGGGGATCGCGCGCAGCGACGCCAGGTGTTCGACGGGCTGGTGGGTCGGGCCGTCCTCGCCGAGGCCGACGGAGTCGTGCGTCCACACGTACGTCACCGGCAGCTGCATCAGCGCGGACATCCGGACGGCGTTGCGCATGTAGTCGGAGAACACCAGGAAGGTGCCGCCGTAGATGCGGGTGTTGCCGTGCAGCGCGATGCCGTTCATCTCCGCGGCCATCGAGAACTCGCGGATGCCGAAGTGGACCGTACGGCCGTACGGGTTCGCCTCCGGCAGCGGATTGCCCTCGGGGAGGAAGGAGCTGTCCTTGTCGATGGTGGTGTTGTTCGACCCGGCCAGGTCGGCGGAGCCGCCCCACAGCTCGGGGAGCACCGGCCCGAGGGCCTGGAGGACCTTGCCCGAGGCGGCGCGGGTCGCGACGGACTTGCCGGGTTCGAACACCGGTACGGCGTCCTCCCAGCCCTCCGGCAGCCGGCCCGCCACGATCCGGTCGAACAGCCCGGCGCGTTCCGGCCGGGCCTCGCGCCACTCGGCGGTCCGCTTGTCCCAGGCGGCATGCTCCTCCGCGCCCCGGTCGAGGGCCCGGCGGGTGTGGGCCAGCACCTCGTCGGCGACCTCGAAGCTCTTCTCGGGGTCGAAGCCGAGGACCCGCTTGGTCGCGGCCACCTCGTCGGCGCCGAGGGCCGAGCCGTGGGCGGCCTCGGTGTTCCGGGCGTTCGGCGCGGGCCAGGCGATGATCGTGCGCATCGCGATGATGGAGGGGCGCCCGGTCTCGGCCCGCGCGGCCTCGAGCGCCGCGTACAGCGCCCGCACGTCGATGTCGCCGTTCCGGGCGGGCTCGATGCGCCGGGTGTGCCAGCCGTACGCCTCGTACCGCTTCAGCACGTCCTCGGAGAACGCCGTGGCCGTGTCGCCCTCGATGGAGATGTGGTTGTCGTCGTAGAGGAGGACGAGGTTGCCGAGCTTCTGGTGCCCGGCCAGCGAGGAGGCCTCCGCCGAGACGCCCTCCTGGAGGTCGCCGTCGGAGACGATCGCCCAGACGGTGTGGTCGAAGGGCGAGGTGCCCTCGGGGGCGTCCGGGTCGAACAGGCCGCGCTCGTAGCGGGCGGCCATCGCCATGCCGACGGCGTTCGCGACGCCCTGGCCGAGCGGGCCCGTGGTGGTCTCCACGCCGGCGGTGTGCCCGTACTCGGGGTGCCCGGGGGTCTTCGAGCCGTGCGTGCGGAAGGCCTTCAGGTCGTCCAGCTCCAGCTCGTACCCGGCGAGGTGGAGCTGGGTGTACAGGGTCAGCGAGGTATGACCGGGGGACAGCACGAAACGGTCGCGGCCCACCCACTCCGGGTCGGCCGGGTCATGACGCATCACCTTCTGAAACAAGGTGTACGCCGCCGGGGCCAGACTCATCGCGGTGCCGGGGTGGCCGTTGCCGACCTTCTGCACGGCATCCGCCGCCAGCAGCCGGGCGGTGTCGACCGCACGCCGGTCGAGTTCGGTCCATTCGAAGCTGTCCGGTGTCTGCGTGCTCATCTTCAAGAAATCCTCGATCCGAGCGGGCGGCTGGTCTGACGCGTTCAAACTTAAAAGTCTGACTTTTACGGGGGAAGGTCGGCGTGTGTCAGCCTGTGGTGAAAGTGGGACACCCATGACGGGGGCGTCGGCGACATCGGCGACGGCATCGCGCGGCATTGCGCGGCGACGCGCGCGACGAGGGCGGCACGAGAAGGACATGGCGGACAGAACCACCCAAGGCCAAGAAGGTGACGTCGTCGGTGACGGCGGCGTGGACGGGATCAGAACCTTCCCCTTCCCGGTCGAACTCAGCGTCTGCGGCGTCGGCATGCAGATCGGCCCCATGGGCGACGGCCGCACCTGGCACGCCGAGGCACCGCTGGAGCGGGTGCACCGCATCGACTTCCACGTCGTGATGCTGTTCACCGACGGCCCCGTACGCCACATGATCGACTTCGCCGAGTACGAGGCCACGGCCGGCGACCTGCTGTGGATCCGCCCGGGGCAGGTCCACCGCTTCTCGCGCACCAGCGAGTACCGCGGAACCGTCCTGACCATGCAGCCCGGCTTCCTGCCCCGCGCCACGGTGGAGGCCACCGGCCTGTACCGCTACGACCTGCCGCCCCTGCTCCACCCGGACGAGCCCCGGCTGGCAGCCGTCGAGGCGTCCCTCGCCCAGTTGCGCCGCGAGTACGAGGACACCACGACGCTGCCGCTCAGCCTGCACACCTCGGTGCTGCGCCATTCCCTCACGGCGTTCCTGCTGCGCCTGGCGCACCTGGCGGCCAGCGCGGAGCAGGCGGCCCGGCAGCAGGCCGACACGACGTTCACCCTCTTCCGTGACGCCGTCGAGAAGGACTTCGCCGCCAACCACAGCGTCAGCGCCTACGCCGACGCCCTCGGCTACTCCCGCCGCACCCTGGTCCGCGCGGTCCGCGCCGCCACCGGCGAGACACCCAAGGGCTTCATCGACAAACGCGTCGTCCTGGAGGCCAAACGTCTCCTCGCCCACACGGACATGCCGATAGGCCGCGTCGGGGCGGCCGTGGGCTTCCCCGACGCGGCGAACTTCTCCAAGTTCTTCCAACTCCACACCGGACAGGCACCGGTGGCGTTCCGGGCGGAACTGGGCGGTCAGTGACCGAAGTCGAACCAGTTCACGTTCACGAAGTCCGATGACTGGCCGCTGCTGAACGTCAGATAGACGTCATGGGTGCCGGTCACCGAGGCGATGTTGGCCGGGACCGTCCGCCAGCTCTGCCAGCCGCCGGTGCTGGACACCGCGAAGCTGCCGATGGGGGAGTTGCTCGGGCTGTCGAGGCGCACCTCGACCAGTCCGCTCACCCCGGAGGCGGCACCGCTCGCCACCCGGCCGTAGAACTGCCTGGCCGCCGTTGAGCCGAAGTCGACGCCCTTGTACAGCGCCCAGTCGCCGTTCGCCAGGTAACCGAGGTCCTGGCCGCCGCCGGTGTCCGTGGTGGTCTCGGTGGACGTGCCGGACTGGCTGTCGTACGACTCCGCCTGAATGGCGCCGTAGGCGTCGCGGTTGCCGGACGGCGGGGGTGTGGTACCGCTCCCACCGCCCGTCGACTGAAGCACCTGCACATAGTCCACGGCCATCGGGTGGCCCGGTTCGGTGCCGCTGTCGGGTCCGCCGCCGAAGGCCGCCGGGAAGCCGCCGCCCATGGCCACGTTGAGGATGACGAAGAAGCCGTGGTTGGTGGCGTTGGCCCAGGTGGTGGCGTCGACCTGATTGGCCTTCACGGTGTGGAAGTTGACGCCGTCGAGGTAGAAGCGGATCTCCTCGGGGCTGGTGGAACGGTCCCACTCCATCGCGTACGTGTGGAACCCGGCCTGGCAAGTGGTGCCGGAACAGGGAGTGTTGCCGCCGATGCCGGAGGTCTCGTTGCAGGGCCCGCCCGGGTTGGTGCCGCAGTGCATCGTGGCCCAGTCGGTGTTCAGCCCCTGGACGTTCTCCATGATGTCCAGTTCGCCGACGCTCGGCCAGTTCTGGTAGTTGCCGCGGTAGGGCGCGCCCAGCATCCAGAACGCCGGCCAGTAGCCCTTGGCGGCCGCGCCGGTGACGTTGGGCATCTGTATACGGGATTCGACGCGCAGTTTGCCGCCGGCCGGGGGCTGGAAGTCGGTGCGGGTCGTCTCGATGCGGCCCGAGGTCCAGTTGCCGGCGGAGTCGCGGCGCGGGGTGATGAGCAGGTTGCCGTTGCCGTCGAGGGCGACGTTGCTGCTGCTGGAGGTCATCGTCTCGACCTCGCCGGTGCCCCAGTTGGCGGCGCCGCCCGGGTAGGACGTCCCGGTGTCGTACTGCCAGGTGGAGGTGTTGACGCCGGTCCCCGCGGCGCCGTTGAAGTCGTCCAGGAACACCTGCGTCCAGCCGGACGGTGGCGTGGGCGCGGAGGCGCTGGCGGGGAGGGTGGTGGCCGTCGCGGCGGCTGCCGCGAGGCCGAGGGTGCCGAGTACGGCCACTAGCGCACGGCGCAGCGGGCGCTGTCTGGGTATGCCGGAGGTTTCGCTCATGGGGGGCCTCTCGGGTACGGAGTCGATGGGCGCGGTGGCCTTGAGAGCGCTCTCAAGGTGCGGCCAATGTGCTCTCCGCCCCAGCGGTCGTCAAGACTTGAAGCAAGGAAAGTCCCTGGATTAGGGGTGAGTTCACCCGATGAAGCCGTGTACGGGCCCCGGCTGCCGGGTTCGGCTGCGGGGCCCGGCCGTCGGCTCTAGAGTGCGCTGCCGGCCTTCCAGTCCGCCCAGGACAGGTTCCAGCCGTTGAGGCCGTTGGCCGGGTCGACCGTCCTCTCGCCCGAGTTCTTCACGATCACCACGTCGCCGAGCATCGAGGACTCGTAGAACTTGTAGCCCGCCACCGAGCTGTCGTTCGCGCCCTTGGCGTCGTGCAGGCCGACGCAGCCGTGGCTGGTGTTCTCGTGCCCGAACACCGCGGTGGACGCCCAGTAGTTGCCGTGGACGAAGGTGCCGGAGGTGGTCAGCCGCTGGGCGTGCGGCACGTCCGGGATGTCGTACTCGTCGCCGAGCCCGACCGTGGACGACTCCATGCGTGTCTGCTCGAACCGCTCGCTGATCACCATGATTCCGGACCAGGTGGTGTGGTCGGAGTCGCCGCCGGAGACGGGGTAGGTGGCGACGGTGGTGCCGTCGCGCTTCACCGTCATCTGCTTGGTGGCGAGGTCGACGGTGGTGATCTGCCGACGACCGATATGGAATACAACATCCTTTGATTGCATACCGTACACACCGTCCGCGCCCTCGATGTCCTTCAGCCGCAGGCTCAGCGTGACCGTGGTGCCGGGCGCCCAGTAGGTCTCCGGCCGGAAGTCGAGCCGGGTGTCGCTGAACCAGTGTCCGACCACCTCGACGGCGGGCTCGGCGGTCACCGTGATCGCCTTCTGTACGGCGGCCCGGTCCGTGACGGCATGTGTGAAGTTGATCGACACCGGCATGCCGACGCCGGAGGTGGAACCCGCCTCGGGCGTGAAGTAGCCGACGAACGTCGCGCCGGGGGACTTGGTGGTGAAGGTGGTCACCGTCTCCTCGGCGGCGCCTTTCGCCTTGGCCGTCACCGTGTACTTCGTTCCCGAGTACGGGTTCTTCGTGGACGTCCACTGCGTGCGGGCGTCGTTGTAGGAGCCCGTCAGGGTGGAGTCGTCGTTGCCGGTGACCTTGACGGAGGCCAGGGTGCCGTCGGTCGCGGTGACCTCGACGCGGCTGGTGAAGGCGGCCTTCCTGGTGCCCGCCGCGGGCGTGACCGTGATCGTCGCCTTCTTCGTCGTCGCGGCCTGTGCGGACGCGGTCGCGTCCCCGCCGCCCGCGGCCTGCGAGGTGCTGCCGCCGGAGGAGTCCGGGGAGGAGTCGCATCCGGCCAGGACGGCGGTGGCGGGCACGGCGCCGAGGATGCCGAGGATCCCGCGCCGGGACCAGTTCCGCGCCCGTTGTCCGGCCCGGTTCGATATGTGCGAGACGCCCACGACACGCCTTTCTGAGTTGTCCGTCTGTGCGTGGGCATACTGCGTGGGTTGTCTGGGTCGTTTCTTTGAATCCGAGGGGTCCTGCCTGAGATTCCGGTGAGGACGGGCGGCAGCCGCGCCGTCCGGCCGACGCGCTCGCGCTGTCCAGGCCCTGCGGCGCCGCCGCTCAGGCTGTCCGCTCCGGCTGCCACCCCAGTGCCCGGGATATCCCACGCGCCGCCAGCCGTACCGCCGGTGCCAGCACCGGTACCTGGGCGGCCCGTTGGGGGACGACGACGGACACGGCGGCGACCACGGCCCCGCCCGGCCCGCGCACGTCCGCCGCCACCGACAGCGCGTCCTTGGTGACCTGACGGTCACTCACCGCAACGTCGGTACGCCGCACTTCGGCCAGTACCCTGCGCAGCCGCGCCGGGTCCGTGATCGTGTACGGGGTGAAGGAGGCGAGCGGACCGGCGCAGTACTCCTCCTGGAAGCCGGTGTCGGCGTGTGCCAGCAGCGCGAGCCCGACCCCGGTGGCGTGCAGGGGCCAGCGCGCGCCGACCCGGATGTGTACGCCGACCGCCGAACGGCCCGAGATCCACTCGATGTAGACGACCTCCGACCCGTCCCGCACCGCCATCTGCACGTTCTCGTGCGTCGCCTCGTACAGGTCCTCCAGGTACGGCAGCGCGATCTGCCTGAGCGCCAGGCCGCGCGGTGCCAGGGCGGCGAGCTCCCAGAGCCTGAGACCCACGTGGTAGACGCCGTCCGGGTCCCGTTCCAGGGCGCCCCAATCGGCGAGCGCGGCGACCAGCCGGTGCGTGGTGGTGAGGGTGAGCCCCGCCCGGCGGCTGATGTCCGTCAGGCACAGCGCCGGATGCTCGTGGTCGAACGCGGCGAGCACCGACAGCAGCCGGTCGGGGGCGGAACGGACGGTCATCGCCGAGTGCCCCTTTCCGACGGCGCGGCCTCGGTTTCCAGCGGTCCGGCTCAGGAGAGCCCGTCCTCGGCGACCCTCAGCAGCAGCGCGTGCAGCGTCTCCCGCTCGGCCGGGTCCAGGGGGGCCAGCAGTTCCCCGGTGACGCGCAGGCCCGCTTCGTCGGTGTCCCGCAGGAAGGCCCGGCCCGCACCGGTGAGGACGACGATGCGGCTGCGGCGGTCGTCGGGGGCGGGGCGGCGCTCGGCGAAGCCCAGCTTCTCCAGGTCGTCGACCAGGCCGACGATCGCGCTCGGGTCGTAGCCGAGCCGCGTGCTCAGTTCCCGCTGGAGGGCGCCCTCGGAGGTGGCGAGGAAGCGCAGCAGCGCGTAGTGGCGCAGGCGCAGGCCCGACTCCTGCAGGAAGACGTTGAACAGCTGCCCGGAGCGCAGGCCCAGTCGGTACAGCAGGTAGCCGGTGTCGGCGTGCAGGCCGCGCATCCACGGCTCGTGCGCGTCGAGGCTGGGGTTCGTGGCGTGCTGGCGGGTGATGGCGGCTCTCCCTCGTCTTGGCCGGCCCGGATGTCGTCCGGCCCTCGCAGGCCAGCATGCCCCACCCGTAGGTTCGGGACAACTATTGACGTCAACAATTATTGCTCTTAGCTTCGATCTCGAAGTCGCGGCACAGCCACGGCACCGCAACGCCTTGTGAACCGCGTCAGCGCCTTGTGAACCGCTTCGCCTTGTTGAACCGCTTCGCCTTGTGAAGGGACTCGCCCGTGTCCAGCATCGATCTCACCGGCAAGGCCGCCGTCGTCACCGGCAGCGGCCGGGGCCTCGGCCTCGCCTACGCCCATGCCCTCGCCGCCCACGGGGCGTCCGTGGTCGTCAACGACATCGACGAGGACGTGGCCGAGCAGGCCGTGAAGTCCATCGCCGAGGCGGGCGGCACGGCCGTCGCGGAGGTGGTCCCCGTCGGCACCACCGAGGCCGCCGACCGGCTGGTCGGCCGTGCGGTCGAGGAGTTCGGCAGGCTGGACGTCCTGGTCACCAACGCGGGCATCCTGCGCGACAAGGTGCTGTGGAAGATGACCGACGAGGACTTCGACGCGGTGATCACCACCCACCTCAAGGGCACCTTCACCTGCGCCCGGGCCGCCGCCGTGCGTATGCGCGCGCAGGGCGAGGGCGGCACCCTGATCCTGGTCGGCTCCCCGGCGGGCCAGCGCGGCAACTTCGGCCAGACCAACTACGCAGCCGCCAAGGCCGGCATCGCCGCCATGGCCCGTACCTGGTCGATGGAGCTGGCCCGCGCGGACATCACCGTCAACGCGATCGTGCCGGTGGCCGCGACCGCCATGACCGAGACCATCCCCGCCTTCGCCCCGTACGTCGAGGCCCTGAAGAACGGCGAGCCGCTGCCGGACTTCCTGCGCAAGGGCGAGGGCTTCGGCACCCCCGAGGACTGCGCGGCCCTCGTCCCCTTCCTCGCCTCACCGGCCGCGCGCGGCATCACCGGCCAGGCCATCGGCATCGGCGGCGACAAGGTGGCACTCTGGTCGCATCCGCAGGAGATCAGGACTGCATACGCCGACGGCGGCTGGACCCCCGACGCCCTGGCCGACGCGTGGACCGGCTCGGTCGGCGCGGAACCGCAGACCGTCGGCATTCCGGCGCCCGAGTTCCCGGAGGCGTGATGAACCACGGCATGAACCTCGACGAACTCGTCGCGATCGACGTCCACACCCACGCGGAGGTGTCCTCCAAGGGCCACTCCTCCCTGGACGCCGACCTGCACGACGCCTCCTCCGCCTACTTCAAGGTCGAGGGCAAGCGGAAGCCGACCCTTCAGGAGACGGCCGCCCACTATCGCGAACGGAAGATGGCCGCCGTGATCTTCACGGTGGACGCCGAGTCCGCCACCGGTACCGCGCCCGTCCCGAACGAGGAGGTGGCCGAGGCCGCGGCCGCCAACGCGGACGTGCTGATCCCGTTCGCCTCCATCGACCCCTTCCGGGGGAAGGCGGGCGTCAGGCAGGCCCGCCGCCTGGTCGAGGAGTACGGGGTGAAGGGCTTCAAGTTCCACCCCAGCATCCAGGGCTTCTTCCCCAACGACCGCTCGGTGGCGTACGACCTGTACGAGGTGATCGAGGAGACGGGCACCATCGCCCTCTTCCACACCGGCCAGACGGGCATCGGCGCCGGAGTCCCCGGCGGCGGCGGAATCAGGCTGAAGTACTCCAACCCGCTCCACGTGGACGACGTCGCCGCCGACTTCCCACACCTGAAGATCATCCTGGCGCATCCGTCCTTCCCGTGGCAGGACGAGGCCCTCGCCGTCGCCACGCACAAACCGGGCGTGCACATCGACCTGTCGGGCTGGTCGCCGAAGTACTTCCCGCCGCAACTGGTGCAGTACGCCAACACGCTGCTGAAGGACAAGGTCCTCTTCGGCTCCGACTTCCCCGTCCTCACTCCCGACCGCTGGCTCGCGGACTTCGAGAAGCTGCCGGTCAAGGACGAGGTCCGGCCGAAGATCCTCAAGGAGAACGCCGCGCGCCTGCTCGGGCTGACGAAACCGTGAAGGGGGCGTCGGATGCGCAATGAGGGACTGGGGTCGTGGCCCGCCCGCCGGGCCCGCAAGACGCCGCACCGTACGGCCCTGATACACGGTGACCTGTCCACCGACTACCGCACACTGTATACACGCACCACGCGCCTGGCCCACGCCCTGCGCGCCCGGGGCGTCCGCCGCGGCGACCGCATCGCCTACCTGGGCCCCAACCATCCGGCCTACCTGGAGACGCTGTTCGCCGCGGGCACCCTGGGCGCGGTCTTCGTCCCCCTCAACACCCGCCTCGCCGGCCCCGAGATCGCCTACCAGCTCGCCGACTCCGGTGCCAAGGCCCTCGTGTACGGTCCCACCCACGCGGGGCTCGTCGCCGGCCTGCCCGGCGAGACCGGAGTACGGACGTACGTGGAGGTGGGCGCCGAGTACGAGGAGGCGGTGGCCGCCGCCCCGCCGGACCCCATCGACGAACCGGTCACCGCGGACGACACCTGCCTCATCATGTACACCTCGGGGACGACCGGGCGCCCCAAGGGCGCGATGCTCACCCACGGCAACCTCACCTGGAACGCCGTCAACGTCCTCGTCGACCACGACCTGATCGCCGATGAACGAGCCCTGGTCTCCGCCCCGTTGTTCCACACGGCCGGCCTCAACATGCTCACGCTGCCGGTGCTGCTGAAGGGCGGGACCTGTGTCCTGGTGGACGCCTTCGACCCCGACGCGACCTTCGACCTGATCGAACGGCACCGCATCACCTTCATGTTCGGCGTGCCGACCATGTTCGACCAGGTGGCCCGGCACCCCCGCTGGGCGGCCGCCGACCTGTCCTCCCTCAGGATCCTCACCTGCGGCGGCTCGCCCGTCCCCACCCCGCTGATCGCCGCCTACCAGGAGCGCGGCCTGACCTTCCTCCAGGGCTACGGCATGACCGAGGCCGCGCCCGGCACCCTCTTCCTGGACGCCGAACACGCCGTGAGCAAGGCGGGGTCGGCGGGCGTACCGCACTTCTTCAGCGACGTACGCGTCGTCCGGCCGGATCTCACCCCGGTCGACGTCGGCGAGACCGGCGAGGTCGTGGTGCGCGGCCCGCACGTCATGCCCGGCTACTGGGGGCTGCCCGAGGAGACCGCCGCCTCCTTCGCGGACGGCTGGTTCCGCAGCGGGGACGCGGCACGGGTCGACGAGGACGGATATGTGTACATCGTCGACCGTATGAAGGACATGATCATCTCAGGTGGGGAGAACGTCTACCCCGCCGAGATCGAGGACCGGCTCCTCGCCCACCCCGACATCGTCGAATGCGCGGTCATCGGTGTGTCGGACGACAAGTGGGGCGAGGTGCCGCGCGCGGTCGTCGTACCCCGCGAGGGTGCCGCCCTCGACCCCGACGAGGTACTGGCCTCCCTGGCCGGCCGCCTCGCCAAGTACAAGATCCCCAAGTCCGTGGTGATCGCGGACGAACTCCCGCGCACCGCCTCGGGAAAGCTCCTCAAGTCCCGGGTGCGCCAGCGCTACGGCAACCAACTCCCCTAAGGAACAAGGTACTCATGAGCCTCACCGTCAACGGCCTGGACGAACTGAAGAAGCTGGCCGGCAGCGACCTCGGCAGCAGTGAGTGGATCGAGGTCACCCAGGAGCGCATCGACACCTTCGCCGACGCCACCGGTGACCACCAGTGGATCCACGTCGACCCGCAGCGGGCCGCCGAAGGGCCGTTCGGCGCGCCCATCGCCCACGGCTATCTGACGCTGTCCCTGTTCATCCCGCTGTTCACCGAACTGCTGGACGTCCAGGGTGTCACGACCAAGGTCAACTACGGCCTGAACAAGGTGCGTTTCCCCGCGCCCGTCAAGGTCGGCTCCCGGATCCGCCTGGTGGCGCGGCTCGCGGAGGTCGAGGAGGTGCCCGGCGGGGTGCAGATCACCGTCGACGGCACGATCGAGATCGACGGCGGCGGGAAGCCCGCCGCCGTCCTGCAGAGCCTGTCCAGGTTCTACGCCTGACGTCTACTGTCTACGATCTTTGTCTACGATCTGCGATCATCGTCGACGGTCTGCGATCCTCGTCCACCGTCCGCGGTATCAGCCGCCCGCCCCCACCACGTCGACGAAGACCGGGTTCGAGTAGAACCACGTGTCGGCCCATGGGTCACCGTTCCCGGGCTCGTGGGGGATCGGGCCGTGCGGGTCGACGGCGGCGCCCAGGTAGCCGGCCCCGTGCCGGTTGCCGTCGCTGCCGCGGAGCCGGACGTAGAAGGATTCGTCCCCGGCCGACAGCGGGATGCGCAGGGTGTACGTTCCCTTGCGGCCGGACACGTCCTTCGTGTGCACGACCTTCGTGTCCGGCGCCTGCCAGGTGTCGCGGTCGCCCACCGGACCGCGCACCGCGCCCCGGATCACGTCCACCTGAGTCAACTGCGGCAGGATGCCCTGCGGGTTGGCCCGGGAGGCGGTCGTCACCGTCACGTACAGCGTGATCTTCTCGCCCTTGCGGACCCGTAGCCGCCCGCCGAGGGTGACGCCGCGGCCGGCGTCGCAGTCCCGCTTCACCCGCACGTCGAGTCCGTCCAGCAGGTGTCCGTGGTCGAGCCAGACGCGGCCCGCGCGCAGGCCCGCCATCACGGCGCGGTAGCCGTACCGGGTCACGCCGACGTGGGTGCGGCTGAACTCGCCGGGCCAGAAGTCGCTGCCCGGCTGCGGGGTGTCGGTGTTGACCGGGTCGGGCAGCTTGCCGGTGTTGTCGAAGTTCTGGCCGGCCGGCCAGTCGCCGTTCTTCCAGGTGTCGAAGACGGTCCGGTGGTTGTCGGAGTTGGTGGTGACCGTGAACAGCCGGCCCTCGGCCAGCATCGAGTCCCACAGCCCGCCGACGGTGGCGGTCGCCCAGTCGAAGCCGCCGTACGTCAGGTACGCGTCCGCCGGATAGCCCGCCCACGACTGCGCCGACGGCTTGTTCTCGTACTCGCCGCGGATCGAGGTGGAGGAGCGCCAGCCGGGGATCGCCGCCCCCTGGGCGCCGGGCGCGCCCTCCATGCCGATCATGATCTCGGGGGCGGCGTCCCGCCAGTTGCGCATCTCGTGCGGGGAGTCGATGCCGAGGCGCAGCGGGTGGTTGGCGAGGACGAGGACGTCGTCGACGTATCCGGTGCGGCGCTGCTCGGCCAGCCACTGGACGGCCTTGACGGCGTGGGCCTCGTTGCGGGCGGTGTCGGTCGCGCCGGCGGAGCCCTCGGTGTAGCCGAGCAGCTTGCCGTCGTAGGCGAGTTCGAACCGCGTGAGCAGGTCCACCTCGCCCGGGCCGGGGGCGGCGAACACCGTGCAGTGCTCGGCGGCCGGGATGTACCACTCCAGGCCCTGGAAGATCAGCTGGCGCGGGTTCTCGGCGCGGGCTTTGATGATCTCGGCGTGCTCCATCTTCGCGCCGTAGTTGGCGTGTCCGAAGTTGGAGTGCTCGTTGAACACCATCCAGTCGAGGCCGTACCTGGCGGCGGCCCGGGCCTGCTGGGAGAAGGTGTACTTCGCGTCGTGGCTGTAGACGGAGTGGACGTGGTGGTCGCCGACGAGGTAGGCGAGGCGTGGGTCGTCGCCGCCGAAGCCGCGCTGCGCTGAGGCGAGCGCGGGGGTCGCAACGGAGCCGAGGGCGAAAGCGGCGCCGAAGAGACCCGCGTGGCGCATGAGTTGGCGTCTCGACACACCCTGGGCGTCGAGGGCGGCGGGGGAGACGGACGGGTCGGCCCAGGCGGGGAGCTGCTGCTCGGTCATGATCTGCAAGGTCCTCTTCGAGGGCATCAGTGGTTCATGAAGGAGGTGACGGGCAGCGCCCGCGCGACGATCCGGACGTCGCCGAGGCGCCCGTGCAGGATCTGGTCGATCTTGCCGGCGTACTCGTAGCCGCCGAGCAGCCACGGCAGTCCGACGGAGGTGATGCCGGCCGCGGCGGCCTTCGGGTTGCGGACGACCGGGCAGCCCTCGACGTACAGGGTGGTGTGCGTGCCGTCGTTGACGACCGCGAGATGCCACCAGGTCTCCAGCGGGGTCTCCTGGCCCCAGTTGGTGGCGATGCCCTCCTGGTTGAGCGGGCGCATCGCCCACTGCGGCTCGCGGTCGTTGGACAGCGACAGTGTGGCGAGGGGCTCGTCGGGGTCGTCGGCGGTCTTGCCGGCGGCGCCGCCCGTGCCGGTGCGGCTGACGATGCCGGACCAGGCGTTGTGGTCGGGGTCCCAGTCGGCGGGCAGCCGGTAGAACGCCTCGATGGTGTAACCGTCCTTGAAGCCGGACGAGTTGATCGGTGCGCCGTCGACCGTCCTCAGATACGCGCCCTTCAGCGGCGACTTGTAGCCCTGGAACTCCAGGCTGCCGTGGCCGGGCTGGTCGGGATGGTGGTCGTCGGACCAGGTCAGGGCGCCGCCGCCCACCGTCACGAGGGTGAGGTCGTTGCCGCGTCCGGACAGGTCGCGGACGGTGCCCGTGACGGCCGTACCCTCGTCGTGTCCGTCGAAGCGCCAGTAGGCCACCGTGCCGGGGATCAGTAGCCTGGACGCGGGGCGCGCCGGGCGTGCCGGGACCGCGGCGAATCCGGAGAAACGTTTCGCGAAGTCGATCTCCACCGAGAAGCGGTCGGCGTCGCCGCTCAGCTCGATCTCCTGCCGCTCCAGCTCGTTCAGGCCCTTCGCGGCCCGGCCCAGGATCCACGGGGAGACCGTCTCCACGTCGATGACGTTCCGGTCCAGGTCGAAGCGGTAGAGACGGATCATCGCCGCGCCGCCGAAGTAGCGGTTCTGGTAGTTCGTGAGGTGCAGGTGCACCTCGTTGCCCGCCGCGTTCTCGCGGGTCGTCCGGCCCGCCGGCCAGTAGTGGCCGTTCAGGGTCAGGAAGATCTGGTCGTGGTCCTCGATCAGCTGGTCCCACAGCTGCTGTCCGTACGTCGACAACTGGTCGTCCTCGACGACCAGTTCGTGCGTGGTGAGGATGACGGGCGTTTTCGGATGCCGCGCGAGGACGTCCTTCGCCCAGGCGTACCCCTTCGCCGACAGCCGCCAGTCCAGCGCCAGCACCATCCACTCGCGCCCCGCGGCCTTGAACAGGTGGTAGGTGTTGTAGCCGTCCGCGGAGGCACCCCCGAACGTCGGCTTGTCCTTGAGGCGTTGCGGTCCGAAGGCGTCCAGGTACGGTGTCGGGCCGCGCTGGTCGTCCGTGGAGGACTTCACGTCGTGGTTGCCGGCGAGGACGCTGTAGCCGACACCCCGCCGGTCGAGGATCCCGAACGCCTCGCCGATCGCGGCGAATTCGTCCTTGGCGCCGTTCTGCGTGAGGTCGCCGAGGTGGGAGAGGAAGACGATGTTCTCGTCCCTGCTGTGCTCGAGGAGGTAGCGCAGGGACGCCTCCACCGGCGCCTTGTCGATGCTGGGGCCGTCGAAGAGGTACTGGGTGTCGGGCATCACGGCGAGGGTGAAGCGCCGGCTGTCGGGATCCGGGCGCGGGCCGGCCGCCGACGCCGGGGCGGCCTCGGCGTCGGCGGCCGGCAGCGCGACCCCTGCCGTGGCGACGGCGCCGAGGAGCGCCGTGGCTCTGAGGAAACTGCGTCTGCCGGCGCCGGCCTGCGCGGCCTCGCCCTGGTTGTGGTCATGCGAAGTACACACGTGTGCTCCGTGAGGATGGTGACGCCGGGGGATTCAGAGGACGCGCAGTGTCCAGCTCCAGTGGTGGACGCCCGCGGGGATCAGGTAGGAGGGCGCGGTGTCGGGGCCGCAGGACGCCGTGCCCACGCCACGGTGTGCCGCGTCGATGTGCACGACGCACCCGGGGCGCGGCACCAGTTCGTCATGATGGGAGGCGGCGGTCAGATCCTCGGCGCGGTAACGGGTGACGGACACCTGGCGGGGCTCGTCCAGCTCCACCGCGAGTCCGGTGGCGTCGGGCGCCGACAGGGTGAAGCGCCGTACTCCGTGCCGGCCGCCGCTCTCCTGCGGCCGCAGATACGGGGTGAACAACTCGTCGACGGAGAGCGCGTGATGACCGACGGGCGCGCCGGTGCTGCGGTCCGGGTACGACTCCCAGGGGCCCTGCCCGAACCATTCCAGCAGGTTCGGGCCCGCCACCGTCTCGAAGACCGACCCGACCCGCGCCACGTCGTCGAACTCCTCCGGCAGCTCGGCCCATTCGGCCACCCGGATGCCGCCCTCGACGGGCGTGAACTCCTGGCCGTGCCGGATGACGCCGACCGTCCCGGCGTACTCCGCGAGTACGGTCACCCGGCCGCCCGCACGGTTCACGGAGACGAGCCCCCGGACCAGGGCGTCGAGCCCCCACGCCCGCCAGCGCAGCGCGACGCCGCCCAGCTCGTCGTTGTCGGTGGGCGCCCGCCACAGGGACAGAACGGGCGCGGCGGTCAGCAGGGGATGGACCAGGAGGCCGTCGGCGTCGACCTCGACGGGCCGCCGCGCGGCAGTCACGGCGGTCACGGCGGTCACAGCGGGCAGGTCCGGGGCCGGGGCCGCCGGTGCGGCAGCCGCCCGCAGCCGCACCTGCGGCGCGCACACCTCGGTGCCGCGCGGCGCCCACGCCTCGTCCCGGGCCGTCGTCACCCGCAGTGTCAGCCACGCCTCGCCGCCGTCCCGCGGCAGTTCGAGGGGCAGTGGCACCGCCGCCGTCTCGCCCGGCCGCAGATCGGGCAGTTCGGCCGGCGCGGTCAGCGTGCGGCCGTCGGCCAGGGACAGCTCCCACTCGGCGGCCAGCCAGTCCAGACCGCGGAAGTGCTGGTGGTTGGCGAGCACCAGCCCCTCGTGCCGGAAACACCGGATGCGGACCGGCGCCGCGATCTCACGGTGTTCGTAGAGGGCCGGCTTCGGGGTGCGGTCCGGGAAGACGACCCCGTCCGCGACGAACGCGCCGTCATGGACGCTCTCGCCGAAGTCACCGCCGTACGCCCACCGGTGGCCGGGCGCGGCGACACCGTTCGCATACAGCCCGGCGCCCGTGCGCCCGGCCGGTCTTCCGTCACTCACGCGCTGCAGGATTCCGTGGTCCCAGAACTCCCAGATGAAGCCGCCCTGAAGACCCGGGGTGGACTCGATGGCAGCCCAGTGGTCGGCGAGGGTGCCGTTGCTGTTGCCCATGGCGTGCGAGTACTCGCACTGGATCAGCGGCTTCGTCTGTTCGCCGGACAGCGCATGTGCAATACAGTCTTCGATCGGTTCATACATTGGACAGGCGATGTCGGAGGCCACGTCCGGGTCCGCCCAGCCACGCTTGGCGGCGCCCTCGTACTGCAGGGGCCGGGTCGGGTCGTGCCGCCGCACCCAGCCCGCCGCCGCGTCGTGGTTCGCGCCGTAGTCGGACTCGTTGCCCAGCGACCAGATGATCACCGACGGGTGGTTCTTGTCCCTGAGCACCATCCGCGAGACACGGTCGACGAAGGCGTTCAGATAACGCGGGTCGTCGGCGATCTCATGGGCGTGGTCGTGCGACTCGATGTCCGCCTCGTCGACGACGTAGAAGCCCAGCTCGTCGGCGAGGTCGTACAGGGAGGGGTCGTTCGGGTAGTGGGAGGTGCGGATCGCGTTGAAGCCGAAACGCTTCAGCAGGGTGAGGTCCGCGCGCATGTCGTCGTCACTCACGGTCCGGCCGGTCAGCGGATGGAAGTCGTGCCGGTTGACGCCCCGGATGAACACCCGTTCGCCGTTGACCAGCAGATCCCGGCCGACGATCGCCACGTCGCGGAAACCCACCTGGTGGCGGAAGGTGTCGGCGACCGTGCCGTCCGCGCGGTGCAGCCGGACGGACAGGTCGTAGAGTTCCGGCAGCTCGGCGTTCCAGGTGCGCACCTCGGGCACGGTGGTCCGCAGCCGCGCCTCGCCGAGGAAGTCGGAGACCCGCTCGTCGTCGGCGTTGGCCCGGTCGAACTCGGCGTCCTGGGCCACGGGGTGTCCGTCCAGATCCCCGCTGATGTACCACCCTTCGGGCAGCGCCCCGCCGCCCGCGTCCCGCACCTGGCAGTCCACCGTGAGCTCGCCGCTGTGCCGCGCCCGTACGGTGACGTCGGCCAGATGCAGCGGATCCGTCGTGTACAGCAGCACCGACCGGGTGATCCCGCCGTGCCACCAGTGGTCCTGGTCCTCGATGTGCGAGGCGTCCGACCACTTCACCACCGTCAGCCGCAGGACCGCCCGCTCTCCGGGGCGGACCACGTCCGTCAGGTCGAACTCGGCCGCGAGGTGGGAGTCCTTGGAGACGCCGACGGGCTGTCCGTCCACGTGTACCAGGAGAACGCTCTCGGCGGCGCCGACCTGGAGCACGATCCGGCGGCCGGCCCACTCGGCGGGGACGTCGACCTCACGCTCGTAGACGCCCGTCGGGTTGGCGGCGGGCGACAGCGGAGGGTATTCCGTATACGGCATACGGACATTGGTGTACTGCGGCAGGTCGACCGTGTCCTGCATCGTCCAGACGCCGGGCACGCATGCCGAGGACCATGCGTCGGCGAGCGGCGCGTCCGGCGCGGACAGCAGTTGGAAGCGCCATGCCCCGTCCAGGGGCACCGCACCAGGGCGCCGGTCCACGGCGTTCATCGGCAGCCGCCGCCAGGAGGTCACCTCGGGGGCCTCCCAGGGCCGGAGCGCGAGCAGCGGGTCCGTCATTTGATGGCCCCCTTGGCGAGATCGCCGATCATCTGCCGGGCGCCGATCGCGAACACGATCAGCAGGGGGATCAGGGCGAGCAGCGCGCCGGTCATGACCATGCCGTAGTCGGTGGTGCCGTGCACGCCGTTGAGCTGGGACAGGGCCACCTGAAGGGTGACGTTGTCCGGATTGGTGAGGGCGATCAGGGGCCAGGCGTAGTCGTTCCACTGGCCCATGAAGGTGAAGATGCCGAGGAAGGCGAGGCCCGGCCGGACCACGGGGAGCGCCACGTGCCAGTACTGGCGCAGGAAGTTCGCGCCGTCGAGCTTCGAGGCGTCGAGCAGTTCGTCGTGGATGGCGCTCTTCATGTACTGGCGCATCCAGAAGATGCCGAACGCGTTGGCCGCCGCGGGCACGATCAGCGCCGTCATCGAGCCGATCCAGCCGAGCTTCGCCATGATCACGAACTGCGGGATGACCTGGAGCTGCGTCGGCACCATGAAGATCGCCATCAGGAGCGCGAAGAGCACCTTGCGGCCGGGGAACTCGAACTTGGCGAAGACGAACGCGGCCAGCGAGTCGAAGAACAGGACCAGGAAGGTCACCGCGCCCGCGACCAGCAGCGAGTTGAACATCGAGCCGAAGAAGTCGATGTTGTCGAAGAGATGGCGGAGGTTCTCGAGGAAGTGCGAGCCGGGCAGCAGCTTGGGCGGGTAGGAGAAGATCTCCGACGACGTGTGCGTCGACATGATCACGGCCCAGTAGAACGGGAAGGCCGACAGGAGCAGGCCGACGACCAGCACGGCGTGCAGCGCGATGCCCCTGCCGCGGGTGCCCTTGACGGGCCTGGGCCGGCGTGTGCCTTGGATGGATGCCATGGTGACGGCCCCCTAGTCTTCGTCCCGGCGCTGCACCAGGCGCCAGTTGATGATCGAGAAGAGGATGACGACGAGGAAGATGCCCCAGGCCACGGCGGCGCCGTAACCGAAGTCGTTGTTGTCGAAGGTCTGCTGGAAGAAGTAGAGGACCATCGTCCGGCCCGCGTGCCCCGGACCACCCGAGAACGTCGAGTCGTTGGAGGTGTTCTGGAGCAGCACCTGCGGTTCGGAGAAGCTCTGCAGGCCGGTGACGGTCGATACGACGAGCACGAACAGCAGCGTCGGGCGCAGCAGCGGCAGCGTCACCCGGAGGAACGTCTGTACGGGCCCGGCCCCGTCCATGCGCGCGACCTCGTACAGTTCACCGGGGATCGTCTGGAGGCCGGCGAGGAAGATGATCGCGTTGTAGCCGGTCCACTGCCAGGTCATCAGCGTCGCGATGGCGACCTTGATGCCCCACGGTGTGTTCAGCCAGGCCACCTGGTCCAGGCCGACCGCCTGGAGGAGGGCGTTGACCAGGCCGAAGTTGGTGGAGAACACCGAGCCGAAGATGATCGCGATGGCGACCACGGAGGTGACGTTCGGCAGGAAGTAGGCGACGCGGTAGAGGTTCTTGAAGCGGACCGCCGAATTGAGCATGACGGCGGTGACCATCGCCAGGGCGATCATGGGGAAGGTGGCCAGCGCCCAGATGACGATCGTGTTCCCGATCGACTGCCAGAAGTCGCTGTCGCTCAGCAGGTACTGGTACTGCCCCAGGCCCGCCCACTCCATCGAGCCGAGCCCGTCCCAGCGGTGGAAGGACAGGTAGAGCGAGAAGCCGACGGGGATCAGGCCGAAGGCGAGGAAGAGGAGGTAGAAGGGCGAGATCGCGGCGTAGAGGTGCCAGTACTTGCGCAGGCCGCTCCGGGGCCGCGCGGCGGCTGGTGCCGCCGTCGCCGCCGGGGGCTTCTCCAGTGCGGGGGCGGTGGCCATCAGTAGCTCACCCCCAGGTGCTTCGCGATGCGCCGGCACTTGCTCATGGCGTCACTCCAGGCCTTCTCCGGGTCCTTGCCGAGGACACCGACGTTCTTGATCTCGTCCTTGACCGGCTGCCCGAGCGCGATGTCGTACGGGCTGTTGTAGGCGACCGCGATCTTCTGGGCGGCGGGTCCGAAGACGTCCGTGGTGATCTGGCCGCCGAAGAAGGGATCCGGTTCGCGCAGTTGCTTCAGGCCGTACGAGACGGGGGTGGAGGGGAACAGGCCCGCGTCGACGTAACCCTGGGCCTGGTTGGCCGCGTTCAGCATCCAGGCGATGATCTCGAAGGCCCGCTCGGGTTCCCGGCACGCCTTGGTGACCGACAGGAAGGAGCCGCCGTTGTTGGCGGGCCGCACGGGCATGTCGGCGACCCGCCACTTGCCCTTGGTCTTCGGCACGCCGTTCTTCAGGTCGTACGTCGCCCAGGAGGCGCCCAGCTGGCTGGGCAGTTTGCCGTCCTCGACGGCCGAGAGCTCGTCCGGGGTGCCGGTGACCAGGTTCGAGACGAGCCCCCGCCGTTTGGCCTGGACGGCCAGGTCCCAGGCGTGGCGCACGTGTTCCTGGTCGCCGATGAAGTGGCGGTCCTTGTCGACGTACCGCTTGGCGCCCTGCTGCACCGCGTTCTCGAACACGCTGTTGACGTCGGTCAGCAGGGAGGTCCCGGGGATCCGCTTCCTGAGCCGCTCGCCCGCGGCGAAGAACTTCTCCCAGGTGTCCAGTTCCTTCGACACGTCCGCGGGCTCGTACGGCAGTCCCGCCTTGCGGAAGACCTCGTACTGGTAGAGGTGCGCGACCGGGCCGCAGTCGATCGGGAAGCCGATCATCGCGCCGTCGTCGGCGATGCCCTGTTCCCACTTCCACGGCAGGTACTGGCTCTTGTACTTGTCGGCGCCCAGGGTCCGCAGGTCCACGAACTGGTCGGCGTTGGGCAGGTAGGACGCCATGTCCTCGCCCTTGAGTCCCGCGATGTCGGGGACGTGCGCCCGGCCGGCCATGGTGGTGATCAGCTTGGAGCGGTAGTAGCCGCCGATCTTGATCGCTTGCAGGGCGACCGTGCTGTCGTAACGGGCCTTGGCCCGCTTCACGACCGTGTCGCCGAGGCCGCCGTCCCAGTACCACAGGACCATGTTCCGGCCGGTCGAACCGGTCGGAACGGCGCAGCCGGACGCCAGGCCGCCGAGGGCCGTGGCGGCCGTGCCGGCCAGGCCGGCGCGCAGCAGGCCTCTTCGTGAGAGCCGCACAGCTCCCACCGCCTTTCGGGATCTTCGCGCGACGCCGCGAACGCGCGGCTTCGCGGATGTACGGGGATCAGTGCTGCGGTGCGGGAGGGGTGACCGGGGCGTAGCGGACGGGAGGGCCGGGGTCGGCCGGCAGCCGGTCCGCGAGGAAGCCGTACGCCCGGCGCAGTCCGGGGTCGGTCAGCGAGCGCCACCAGCGGTCGACGCCGTACCAGCCGGGGGCCGCCGGCGCGCCGCCGTGGTGCTGGACGGACAGCCCGGCGGCCAGGACGGCGAACCGCAGCCGCTCCTGGAGCGGCCAGCCGCCGAGGGAGGCCGCGACGAAACTCGCGCCGAAGACGTCGCCGGCGCCCGTCGCGTCGAGGACGTCGACGTCGAGGGCGGGGACCTCCGCGTACTCGCCGGTCGTCTGGTCGACGGCCATCGCGCCGTCGCCGCCCCGGGTCACCACGGCCACCGGCACCAGTTCGGAGAGCGCGCCGAGGGCGGCGACCGCGCTGTCGGTGCGGGTGTATGCCATCGCCTCGGTCTCGTTGGGGAGGAAGGCGTGGCACAGGGAGAGCTGCTCCAGGAGGCCGGTGGACCACTGCTGGGTGGGGTCCCAGCCGACGTCGGCGTAGATCCGGGTGCCGTTCGCGGCGGCCTTGGCGAGCCACTCGCGTGGTTCGGCCTCGAGGTGCACGAGGGCCGTGCGTGCCTCGGGAGGGTCGCCCATCAGCGCGTCCTGCGAGAAGGGGGGCTCCTGGCCGTGGGTGACGAGGGCCCGGTCCTGGCCCTGGGCGAGGCAGACGGTGACCGGGGTGGGCCAGTGCTCCGCGACGCGGGAGAGGGAGAGGTCGACGCGCTCCTGGCCTGCGAGGATCTCGCGGCAGTGGGCGCCGTAGAAGTCGTCTCCGAAGACCGTGGCCAGTGAGGTGCGCAGGCCGAACCGGGCGGCCGCCACGGCGAGATTGGCGATGCCGCCGGGGCCGCAGCCCATCCCCGTCGTCCAGATCTCCTCGCCGGGTGTCGGCGGCTTGCCCAGTCCGGTGAGGACGAGGTCGTAGAAGAGCAGCCCGGTCAGCAGCACATCGGGCCGGTCGTCGTCCACGGAAGCGTCCTCTCGTCGGCTCGTCAGAACTTTGAAAATTCAATGCCCGGAATCGTGCGCTGCTCCGCGAGTTTGGTCAATACCCGAGCAGAACTGAGCATGGAAATGATTGAAGATGACGAGTAGTGTTCACGACGTGCTGGCAGAACGACGACACCAACTCATCCTGCGGGCCCTGCGCTCCGGCGGCCCCGCGGCCGTGACCGATCTCTCCGAGCAGCTCGGTGTGAGCCCGGCCACGATCAGGCGTGACCTGGTCAAACTCGAGGACGACGGCCTGCTCACCCGGGTGCACGGCGGCGCGGTCGCCGAGGAGGGCGACCAGCCCTTCGCCGAGGTCGCCGAGGTGCGCGTGCGGGAGAAGGACGCGATAGCGGAGCACGCCGCGGCGATGGTCAAAGACGGTCAGTCGGTGCTGCTCGACATCGGCACCACCGCCTACCGCCTGGCCCGCCAGCTGCACGGCCGCCGCCTCACCGTGATCACCAGCAACCTGGTGGTCTACGAGGAACTCGCCGACGACGAGGGCATCGAACTGGTGCTGCTCGGCGGCATGGTCCGCCGCGAGTACCGCTCCCTGGTCGGGTTCCTCACCGAGGACAACCTGCGCCAGCTGCACGCCGACTGGCTCTTCCTGGGCACCAGCGGTGTGCGCCCGGGCGGGCAGGTGATGGACACGACGGTCGTCGAGGTGCCGGTGAAGCGGGCCATGATCAAAGCGAGCGGCAAAGTCGTCCTGCTCGCCGACTCGGCCAAGTTCCCGGGTACGGGGATGGCGAAGGTCTGCGGTCCCGAGGACCTGGACGTGGTGGTGACGAACGCGCCGGTCGACCCGGCGACCCGCTCCTCGATGGAGGAGGCGGGCGTCGAGGTGGTCGTGGCAGGAAAGGTGCAAGCGTGAAGCTGACGATTCTGGGCGGCGGCGGGTTTCGTGTGCCGCTCGTGTACGGCGCGCTGCTGTCGGACCGCGCCGAGGGCCGGGTCACCCGGGTCGTGCTGCACGATCTGGACCCCGGGCGGCTGTCGGCGGTGACCCGGGTGCTGGCCGAGCAGGCCGCGGGGGTCCCCGACGCGCCCACGGTGACGGCGACGACCGACCTGGACGAGGCACTGAGCGGCGCCGACTTCGTGTTCTCCGCGATCCGGGTCGGCGGTCTGGAGGGACGGGCGAACGACGAGCGGGTGGCGCTCGCGGAGGGCGTGCTCGGGCAGGAGACGGTCGGCGCGGGCGGGATCGCATACGGTCTGCGAACAGTGCCTACAGTCGTCGACATCGCGCGGCGCGTCGCCCGCCTCGCCCCGGACGCCTGGGTCATCAACTTCACCAACCCGGCCGGCCTGGTCACCGAGGCGATGTCCCGCCACCTCGGCGACCGTGTCATCGGCATCTGCGACTCCCCGGTGGGCCTCGGCCGCCGGATCGCCCGCGTGCTCGGCGCGGACCCGAAGGAGGCGTGGATCGACTACGTCGGCCTCAACCACCTCGGCTGGGTCCGCGGCCTGCGCGTCGCCGGCCGTGACGAACTCCCGCGCCTGCTCGCCGATCCCGACCTGCTCGGCTCCTTCGAGGAGGGCAAGCTCTTCGGCGTCGACTGGCTCCAGTCGCTCGGCGCCGTCCCGAACGAATACCTGCACTACTACTACTACAACCGCGAGGCCGTACGGGCCTATCAGGAGGCCGAGAAGACCCGCGGTGCCTTCCTGCGCGACCAGCAGGGCCATTTCTACGAGCAGATGAAGGACCCGGGGGCGCCGGCCCTGAAGGCCTGGGACCGCACCCGCGCCGAACGCGAGGCCACCTACATGGCCGAGAACCGGGAGACCGCGGGCGCCGGTGAGCGCGACGCCGACGACCTCTCCGGCGGCTACGAGAAGGTGGCCCTCGCCCTCATGCGGGCCATCGCCCGCGACGAACGCACCACCTTGATCCTCAACGTCCGCAACCGCGGCACCCTGTCGGTGCTCGACGCCGAGGCCGTCATCGAGGTCCCGTGCCTGGTCGACGCCAACGGCGCCCACCCGGTCGCCGTCGACCCACTGCCCGACCACGCCACCGGGCTGGTCTGCGCGGTGAAGGCCGTCGAGCGGGAGGTGCTCGCCGCCGCCGAGTCCGGCTCCCGTACGACGGCCGTGAAGGCCTTCGCGCTGCACCCGCTCGTCGACTCCGTGAATGTGGCCCGCAGGCTCGTCGAGGGCTACACCGAGGTGCATCCCGGCCTGGACTACCTCAAGTAGTCTCTCGTCGGAAAGCGCTTTCCCCCGTCTGGCTCGCCCCTCCCAGCCCGCTCCCTCCCTGGAGACCCCTCATGCACGACGAACGCCGCCGGATCGAGGAGCGCGTAGAACGCCTCCACAACCAGCGCATCAAGCCCGCGGTCTACGCGGCCACCGTTCCCTTCGCTGTCGAGGCCTGGCAGGCGCCGGGGGAGCCGGTCCCGTTCGAGGAGGCCGCGGCCGCCCCGTTCAAGCCCTTCGCGATGGACACCCCGTGGGGCCCGCCCTGGGGGACGACCTGGTTCCGGATGCGCGGGCAGGTGCCGGCCGAGTGGGCCGGCCGGCGCGTGGAGGCGGTCATCGACCTGGGTTTCGTGGGCGACTGGCCGGGCAACCAGGCCGAGGCCCTGGTCCACCTCACCGACGGACGGCCGCTGAAGGCGGTCAACCCGCTCAACCAGTACGTGCCGATCGCCAACCCGGCGGCGGGCGGCGAGAGCATCGACTACCTGGTCGAGGCCGCCTCCAACCCCGACATCCTGGCGAACGACTTCGCGGCTCCGACACCGCTCGGCGACGTCCTGACGGCAGGCGACCGTCCACTGTATACATTCCGCCGCGCCGACATCGCCGTCCTCGACGAGGAGGTCTGGCACCTCGACCTCGACATCCAGGTGCTGCGCGAGCTGATGCTGGAGCTCGGCGAGCACGACCCGCGCCGGCACGAGATCATGCACGCGCTGGACCGCTCCCTCGACCTGCTGGACCTGGACGACATCGCGGGCTCGGCGGCGGATGTGCGCGCGGTGCTCCAGCCGGTGCTGGCCAAGCCCGCCCACGCCAGCGCGCACGTGATCTCCGGCGTCGGCCACGCGCACATCGACTCGGCGTGGCTGTGGCCGATCCGCGAGACCAAGCGCAAGACCTCCCGTACCTTCTCCAACGTCACGTCCCTCGCCGACGAGTACGAGGAGTTCGTCTTCGCCTGCTCCCAGGCCCAGCAGTACGAGTGGGTGCGCGACAACTACCCGCACGTCTGGGCCCGGATCCAGGAGTCGGTGAAGAAGGGCCAGTGGGCGCCGGTCGGCGGCATGTGGGTGGAGGCCGACGGCAACCTGCCCGGCGGCGAGGCCATCGCCCGCCAACTCGTCCACGGCAAGCGGTTCTTCATCGAGCACTTCGGCATCGAGACCAAGGGCGTCTGGCTGCCGGACTCCTTCGGCTACACCGCCGCCTACCCGCAGCTCGCCAAGCTCGCGGGCAACGAGTGGTTCCTGACCCAGAAGATCTCCTGGAACCAGACCAACAAGTTCCCCCACCACACCTTCTGGTGGGAGGGCATCGACGGCACCCGCATCTTCACCCACTTCCCGCCGATCGACACCTACAACGCCCGCTTCAGCGGCGAGGAGATGTCCCGCGCCGTGCGCAACTACTCCGAGAAGGGCGGCGCCACCCGGTCCCTCGCCCCGTTCGGCTGGGGCGACGGCGGTGGCGGCCCGACCCGCGAGATCATGGAGCGGGCGCGACGGCTCAAGAACCTGGAGGGCTCCCCGAGGGTCGAGGTCGAACACCCCGACGCGTTCTTCGCCAAGGCCCGCGAGGAGTACCCGGACGCCCCGGTCTGGGTCGGTGAGCTGTACCTGGAGCTGCACCGGGCCACGTACACCTCGCAGGCCCGCACCAAGCAGGGCAACCGACGCAGCGAACACCGGCTGCGCGAGGCGGAGTTGTGGGCGACGACGGCCGCGCTGCACGCCCCGGGCTACGCCTACCCGTACGAGCGGCTGGACCGGCTGTGGAAGACGGTGCTGCTGCACCAGTTCCACGACATCCTCCCGGGATCGTCGATCGCCTGGGTGCACCGCGAGGCGGAGGCCGAGTACGCGCGGGTGGCGGTCGAGCTGGAGGAGCTGACGTGTGAGGCCGTGGCCGCGCTGGGCGGCGGCGGGGTCCGGGTGTTCAACACCAGCCCGTTCGACCGGGCGGAGGTCGTCCGTACGCAAGGCGGTGCACCGGCGTACGTCGAGGTGCCGGCGAGCGGCAGCGCGCCCCTCGGGGTCGCCGAACCGCCGCGGCCGGTGACGGTGAGCGGCCGGGTCCTCGACAACGGGCTGGTACGGGTGGAGGTGGCGGAAGACGGCACGCTGTCGTCTGTATACGATCTTCGTATGCAGCGCGAGGTCCTCGCCGACCGCGGCAACCTCCTCCGCCTGCACACCGACCTCCCCAACTACTGGGACGCCTGGGACATCGACAAGCACTACCAGAACCGCTACACCGACCTGCTCGAACCGGACTCCGTGACGGTCGTCGAGGAGGACCCGCTGCTCGGCGCGATCCGCGTGGAGCGCAGCTTCGGCAAGGGCTCGAAGATCACCCAGACGATCACCCTGCGCGCCGGCAGCCCCCGTATCGACTTCGAGACCGACATCGACTGGCACGAGGCCGAGAAGATCCTCAAGGCGGGCTTCCCCGTCGACATCCGGGCCCCGCACTCCAGCGCGGAGATCCAGTTCGGCCACGTCCAGCGGCCCACCCACACCAACACCAGCTGGGAGGCGGCCCGCTTCGAGGTCTCCGGCCACCGCTGGGTGCACATCGGCGAGCCCGGCTACGGCGTCGCGGTCATCAACGACTCCACCTACGGCCACGACGTCTCCCGCACGGTCCGCGAGGACGGCGGCACGACGACCACGGTCCGCCTCAGCCTGGTCCGCGCCCCGCGCGTCCCGGACCCGGGCGCCGACCAGGGCCGCCACCGTTTCACCTACTCCCTGCTGCCCGGCGCGAGCATCGCCGACGCGGTCGGCGAGGGCTACGCCCTCAACCTCCCCCTGCGCGTGGCCGATTCGGCGGGCACACCCGAACCGGCGCCCGAACCGGCGCCCGAACCGGCGCCCGAACCGGCGCCCGAGCCGGTCGTCTCCGTGGAGGGCGAGGGTGTCACCGTCGAGGCGGTCAAGCTCGCCGACGACGCCTCGGGCGATGTCGTGGTCCGCCTGTACGAGTCCTGCGGCGGGCGTGCCCAGGGTGTGCTGCGCACCGGCTTCCCGCTCGCGGGCGCCCAGGTGACCGACCTGCTGGAACGGCCGCTGGCGGACGCGGACAGGGACGCCGACGGCGCGGTGACCGTCGCCCTGCGGCCCTTCCAGATCCTGACCCTGCGCCTCGGCCGGGCGGAGGTGAGCTGACCCGTGGCCATGCAACCCTGGTTCACCGACGCCAAGTTGGGGATCTTCGTCCACTGGGGCATCTACGCCGTCGACGGCGTCCAGGAGTCGTGGTCCTTCTACGACGACATCGTGCCGTACGACCGGTACATGTCCCAGCTCGGCCGTTTCACCGGCGCGCACTACGACCCGCGCGCGTGGGCCGGTCTGTTCGCCCGCGCGGGCGCCAGGTACGCCGTCCTGACCAGCCGGCACCACGACGGTGTCGCCCTGTGGGACACCGCGTACGGCGACCTCAACCTGGGCCGCGACTACATCTCGGGGTACGCCGACGCCCTGCGCGAGCAGGGTCTGAAGGTCGGTCTCTACTACTCGCACTCCGACTGGAGCCACCCCGACTACGCCACCACCCGCAAGCCGGGCCGTCCACCGGAGATGGAGGACAACCGGTACTCCGAGTGCTCGGCCGAGGACGAGGACCTCGACGCCTGGGAGAGGTTCATCGCCTACCGGGACGGCCAGATCCGTGAACTGGCCTCCCGCTACCGGCCCGACCTGATGTGGTTCGACGGCGAGTGGGACCGCAGCGAGGAGCAGTGGCGCATCAAGGAACTCGCCGCGCTCGTCCGCTCCTACGTCCCGCACGTCGTCTTCAACGCCCGCATGCTCAGCGAGGGCGACTACGCCACCCCCGAGCAGGGCGCCCCCATCGTGCCGCCGGACGGCCCCTGGGAGCTGTGCCTGACGATCAACGACTCGTGGGGGTACCAGCACCACGACCACAACCACAAGTCGCTCGCGCAGCTGATCCGGTACTTCACCGAGACCATCGGCGGGGGCGGCAACCTGCTGCTCAGCGTCGGGCCGATGGAGGACGGCACCATCCCGCAGCCGCAGGCCGAGCGGCTCGAAGGCCTGGGGGAGTGGATCCGCAGGCACGCCGAGGCCGTGTACGGGACGGTGCGCGGGCTGCCCGCCGGGCACCACTACGGGCCCAGCACCCTCTCCGCGGACCGTCGCACCCTCTATCTGACCCTGTTCGACGCGCCGCGCGCCGAGATCGGCGTCCGGGGACTCGCCACACCGGTCCGCAGGGTGACTGTGCTCGGCACCGGTACCGAGCTCGGCCACCGGGTCGTCGGCGGGCTGCACGAGGCCGTCGGCGTGCTGTGGATCGACCCGCCCGCCGCGTCCGACCTCGATCCGTACGCCACCGTGCTCGCCGTCGAACTCGACGGGGAACTGGAGCTGTACCGGGGGGCGGGCCGGTTCTGAACCGGCATTCCCATCAAGAATTAAGGAAGCGGTAAAGCCCCTGGTCGCGGCGGTGTTTCCGGCCGCCGTGACCAGGGGTGTTCGCTTCCGCGACACCTGGGGTTCGCCCGCCGCCCCTGAGATGCGGGCGAACGGCGAGAGAAAGGTGTCAGCGTGCGTGAGCCGCGTATGTCCGCGATCGGTAAGGGACCGAGGCGTCGAGGACGGCTGGTGGCGCGGGCGGTGAGCCCGCCGCGCCGGAACCTGGACGCCGTACCGTCACCGCGCACCGCGCCGGGGGCCTCGTACGCCGCGCCGCGGGCTCCCCGCCTGGTGCGGTCGCCGGTCTTCGTCCTGTCCTCCGTGCGCTCCGGCTCGACGCCGCTGCGGGTCCTGCTCAACAGCCACAGCCGTGTCCGCGCCCCGCACGAGATGCATCTGCGCACCCTGCACGTCAACCTCTCCCGCGAGTTCACGGCGGACGCCATGCAGGCGCGCGAACTCGACAAGGAGGAGCTGGAACACGTGCTGTGGGACCGGGTGCTGCACCTGGAACTCGCCCGCAGCGGCAAGGACGTCATCGTCGACAAGACACCGCCCAACACCCTCGTCTGGCCGCGGCTGCACCGATGTTGGCCCGACGCGCGTTACATCCTGCTGCTGCGCCACCCCGGTGCGGTCGTCGCGTCCCTGACGGACCGCCGCAGACATCCCGACCCTGCGGCCGTACACGCCGAAGTCCTCGGCTACGCGGAGAAGCTGGAGGAGGCGCGGAACAGCCTCGACGTCCATGTGGTGCGGTACGAGGACCTCACCGCCGAGCCGGAGCGGACCACGCGCGGCCTGTGCGCGTACCCCGGCGTCGAGTGGGAGAGCGGCATGCTCGACTACGGCACCAAGGACCACGGCGCCTTCCGTCCGCAGCTCGGCGACTGGTCGCCGGCCATCAGGTCGGGCCGTATCCAGGCGGCCCGCCGCGCCGACCCGACGGCCGAACTGCCGCCGCGGCTCGCGGACATCGCGAGGGCGTGGGGGTACCCGGTCGGGGCACCCCCACGCCGCTGACGGCACGGCTCAGCCGGTGAAGCCGGCCGTGATCGAGGTGAACTGCCAGTTGTTCTGGCTGATGCCGGAGCAGTTGCTCACCACGCCGCCGCCCGCGCACGGCCGGTCACGGTTGACCGCCCAGAAGGCGAGCCGGGCGATGTGGTGGGAGTTCGCCCAGTCCCGGATCTGGGTCCAGATCGCCGGGGTGGTGTTCTCCTGCTGGTCCGACAGGCCGTTCATGCCGGAGATGCCGATGTGGGAGTAGGCGGTGGCGTCGTCCCACCCGAAGGTCGACTTCAGCTTGGTCTTCAGGCCCTCGGCGGCGTTGACGGTGTTGCCGTACATGTCGGAGCCGCCGCCGAAGTCGAACGGCATGATCGTGAAGACGTCGATGTTCGCGCCGAGCGACTGCGCCTGCTCGATGAGGCGGTTGCCGTAGTAGGTCGGGCCGGTGGTAGACGTGCCGAAGGTGACGATCGTCTTCAGACCGGGGTTGTTGGCCTTGACGGTCTTCAGCGCGGTGAGGATCTTCGCCTGCACGGCCTCGTTCTCGAACTCGTCCGAGTTCTCGATGTCCATGTCGATCGCCTTCAGGGAGTAGGCGTCGATCACCTTCTGCAGGGCCCCGGAAAGCGCGCTCGCGGAGGAGCAGTTGGCGCCGAGCTTGCTGCCCTGCCAGCCGCCGAACGACGGGACGATGTCACCGCCGGCGGAGCGGACGGCGTTGATGGCGCTCTGGTCGGCGCCGCCGGTGAGCGGCCGGCTGCCGTCCCAGGCGGGGGTACAGCCGCCGGAGTCCAGCACGAAGGCCATCGTGAACCACTTGATGCCGGTCGCGCTCATCACCGTGCTCGGGCTCGGGGGATCGCCCCAGCCCTCGTACAGATAGGGCGCGGCCTGCTTGAAGCCGGTGCCGCCGCCGGTGCCCGCATCGGTCGTGACGGACACGGAGCTGGAGGCCGCGGAGGTGTTCCCGGCGGCGTCCCGCGCCTTCACGGTGAAGGTGTACGAGGTGCTGGGCGACAGGCCGCTGACCGTGGCGGACGTACCGGACACGCTGAGGACCTGGCTCGAGCCGCTGTAGATGTCGTACGCGGTCACGCCCACGTTGTCCGAGGAGGCGTTCCACTTCAGCGACACGCTCGAGGAGGTCTTGCCCGTGGAGCTCAGCCCGGTGGGCACGGTCGGCGCCTGGGTGTCCGAACCGCCGCCCCCGCCCGGCCCGTCCAGGCTGATGTCGTCGGCGTAGTAGGTGCCCTGCGCGTACCAGCCGTGGACGTAGATCGTGGCGCTGGTCTGGGAGGCGCCGGTGGTGAAGGACACCGACAGCTGACTGTAGGCGGACGGGGACGTCGTCCAGGTGGAGGCGCCGCCGTTCACGCCGAGGTAGACGTAACTGCCGCGTACCCAGCCGCTGAGGCTGTACGTCGTGTTCGGCTGGACGGAGACGGTCTGGCTGCACTGGGCGTTGTCGCTCGAACTCACCGCCCCGGCCAGGGCCTTGGAGCCGCCGTGCACGGGGGAGGAGACGACCGAGCCGAGGTTTCCGGTGCAGGTCCAGGGGGAGAGGCCGCCCGATTCGAAGCCCGGGTTGGTGAGGACGTTGGCCGCGTGGGCGGTGCCGGGTAGGGCGATGGCCCCGGCGAGGGCCAGGGCAGCGGAGCCGAGCAGGGCGAGGAGACGGCGTCTGGAACGCCGGAGTGTGTTGCGCACGCGATCTCCCTGAAGTGGTGGGGTGTTCGGGAGTGCACGAAGGTGTGCGGGGAGTGCGGGGAGTGCGGAAAGCGATGCGCAACCAAGTTGGTATGGACCAATCATGGTGTCAAGGGGCTACGCCATGATTGGTCCAGACCGGTGGGGGTGAGTCGGGGCTTTCGTACGGCAGGGCGGCAGGGTGGCGGGCCGGCAGGGCCTAGGCCGGGGCGGTGGCCGCCGCGGCGGCATCCGCTTGTGCAGCGACGCCGGTGGCCGGTTCGGTCGCGGGGGCGGGCATCGCCGGCAGCAGTACCCCGGGCTCCTGCGTACGCTGCCGCGGCAGCGACACCGGGCGCAGCGGACGCGGCCCGGACACCACCGCGTAGTCCTGGCCCAGGAACGGCGGCTCGAACTCGCCCGGGTCCTCGCCGAGCGCCAACTGCACCGCCGCCCAGGGGGCGTTGATCCCGCACAGGGACAGCTGGTGCAGGCCGCCGGCCGGGCGCGTGTTGACGTCGAGCAGCACCGGCTGCTCGCCGAACATCCGGAACTGGATGTTGGACAGGTAGTGCAGCCCGAAACCTCCCGCGATCAGCCGCGCGGGCGCCAGCCACCGCTCGTCGAGGGTGAAGCCGCGGCGACGGCCGTTCTTGGTGCGGCCCACCGCCAGCCGGACCCGGTTGTCGGGGCCGGTCAGGCAGTCCACCGACACCTCCGGCTCCGACAGGCGCGGCATCACCAGCCAGTCGACCGGCTCGTCGGCCTCCCGTACCGCCGTCAGCACCATGTCCAAGGGCACGTACGGCCCCGGAAAGCCGCTCAGATGCGTGAGCGAGAAGGGCGCACGCGTGATCACCCGGAAGCCCACCCCGCCCGCACCGGCGGCCGGCTTGAAGCACGCCTTGTGCCCGTCCGCCTCCAACTCCTCGACGGCGGCCAGGAGTTCGTCCGCCGTGCGTACCCGTCGCCACGGCGGCACCGGCACGCCGACCGAGCCCATCGCCTCGTACGCGGTCGCCTTGTCCTCGAACACGGCGACCGCCTCGGGCGTCGGCGCCAGCAGCGCCGTACCGGCCGCGGCGAAGTCGGCGCGGTGCGCCACGATCGCCGCCTGGTGCAGGCGCGGCACGAACACGTCGATGCCGCGCCGTGCGCACTGGTCCAGGGCGTACTCGACGTACCCGGCCGGGGACAGGCCCTCCGGCTCCAGGTCCGCGGTGTCGGCCGCGGCCAGCACGGGGGAGTCGGGGTCGCCGTGCGTGGCATGGATCTCGACCGCCCGGTCGCTGGGATTTCTCCGCAGCTGATCCATGAAGAACACGTTCTCCGCGTACGTGCGGTTGAGCCAGACGCGTACGCGAGAGAGCATGCAGGCCGCCTTTCGGGGTTTTCGGGCAGGGCTCAGCGGCCCGTGCCCGGGCAGGGTGGATGGAGGGACACCGAACCGCCCTGCGCGAAGGGCCATCGTGGCGGTGGTGTTGGGGCGATCATACGGCTTTCAATCGGTCCGGCGTACAACGCGAGTGTTACGGATTCGCCGGTCCTGCCAACCCGTCCGGCCGCTACTGTGAAACGGGAGTTCGAGAAACAGGCGTTCGGGGCGTGTTCTCGTACTGTCGCGGATTGTTCTTGTCCGGTGACCTCGAATGTGTTCTCGTGGTGTGACTGACATGATCGGAAGGGGCCAGGGTGGAGTCGACGGCCGGCGGGGCCGGGCAGTTACTGGCCATCAGCGACCTGCACATCGGGTACCCCGAGAACCGCGCGCTCGTCGAACAGATGCGCCCCGACTCGGACGAGGACTGGCTGATCGTGGCGGGCGACGTGGCCGAGACCGTCGCCGACATCCGCTGGGTCCTGGAGACCTTCGCCGGCCGCTTCCGCAAGGTCCTGTGGTCCCCCGGCAACCACGACCTGTGGACCCACCCCCGTGAGACCGTCCCCCTGCGCGGCGTCCCCCGCTACGAGCACATCGTCGAGGTGTGCCGCGAGCTGGGCGTGACGACGCCCGAGGACCCCTACCCCGTGTGGCACGGCCCCGGCGGCCCGGTGGTCGTCGCACCGCTGTTCCTGCTGTACGACTACTCCTTGCTGCCCGACGGGTGCGCCACCAAGGAGGAGGGCCTCGCCTACGCGCACGGCACCGGCATCGTGTGCAACGACGAGTACCTGCTGCACCCCGACCCCTACCCCAGCCGCGAGGCCTGGTGCCGCGCCCGGGTCGCCGCGACGGAACGCAGGCTGGCGGCGCTTCCCGAGGACCTGCCCACCGTCCTGATCAACCACTACCCGCTGGACCGCCACCCGATGGACGTCCTGTGGCACCCCGAGTTCGCCATGTGGTGCGGCACCGCGCTCACCGCCGACTGGCACCGCAGATTCCGCGTCGCCGCCATGGTCTACGGTCATCTGCACATCCCGCGGACGACCTGGCTCGACGGCGTCCGCTTCGAAGAGGTGTCCGTGGGATACCCCCGCGAGTGGCGCAAGCGCCCGGAACCACCGGGAAGGCTGCGCCGCATTCTGCCGATGGAGGTCGGATCCGGTGATCGAGGAGCTGCTTCCGGACTCGGTCGTGGCCGTGGAAGCGCACGGTGACGACGGACTCCGGGACGCCCCGCTCTACCCCGAGGAAGCGGCACTCATGACCCGGGCGGTGGCCAAGCGCCGCCGCGAGTTCTCCACCGTGCGCGCCTGCGCCCGGCTCGCCATGGAGAAGCTCGGCGTACCCGCGCAGCCCGTGCTGACCGGCGAGAGCGGCGCGCCGCGCTGGCCGGACGGGCTGGTCGGCAGCATGACCCACAGCGAGGACTACTGCGCCGCCGCCCTCGCCCGCGCCGCCGACCTGGCCTCCCTCGGCATCGACGCCGAACCGCACGAGGTGCTGCCGGAGGAGGTCGTCTCCTACGTGTTCCTGCCCGCCGAGTCCGACCGTCTGCGCCGGCTCGCCGAGGAACGGCCCGAGGTGCACTGGGACCGGATCCTGTTCAGCGCGAAGGAGTCCGTCTACAAGGCCTGGTTCCCGCTCACCGGCCAGTGGCTGGACTTCTCCGAGGCCGACATCGAGATCGTCCCCGAGCCCGGCCCGGCCCCGCAGGGCCGTCTGCACGCCGAACTCCTCGTGCCGGGGCCGTGGGTGGGCGGCCGTCGCCTCGGCCGGTTCGAGGGGCGCTGGAGCATCCGGCGAGGCGTGGTCACCACGGCGGTCGTGGTGCCGCATTCCTGAGCGGGGTGCGCCGGGGGCGCCGGCCGTGCGGCCGGCGCCGGACCGGGGCCGTCAGGACGGAGGGCACCAGTCGTGCAGCAGCCGGAAGAACTGCTCCTCGTTGCCCGCGAGTCCGGCGTCCGAGAGCGCCTGCTCGGCCTCGGCGAGCACGGCGGGCGGGACCACGACCGGACGGACTCGGCCGGGTGGGCCGTCCAGGGCGGCGCGCACGGTGTGCAGCAAGCGCAGATAGGCCTGGACGGCGGCACGCTCGCGGTCGGTCAGTACGGCGGTGGGCATCGGTCGGCTCTCCCCGTCGGGCGTCACGGTCACGCACTTGGCAGCGCGTACGCCGCACAGGCCGGCGGCGTACCTCCAGCTTGCCGTCCACCACTGACAACGCCGCCCCACCGCGGGTCCGGCCCCGCCGTTTCGTACCGCGTGGTCAGCCCTGCGGCCCGAGATACCCCAGTGACGCCTCGATGCGGCCCGCCACGTCGTCCCGCTGCACGGGGCCGCGCAGCGAGGAACCGGCGAGCCAGGTGCGGCACTTGCTGGCCAGGAGCAGTCCGAAGGCCTCGGCCTCCCGCTCCTCGGCCAGGTCGAAGCGGGTCCGGGCGGCCACCTTGCGCACGGTGGCCTCGAAGGTCCGCTGGTCCGGGGCGTCGTCCAGCAGCCGCGCGGCCACCCCCACGCCGTCGACGTGGTGGCCGCTGTGGTCGGCCTGCATGTGCCACAGCTCGTGCCCGAGGATGACGAGCTGGTGGTCGGGCGCGGTGCGTTCCTCGACGACGATCAGGTCACGGTCGGCCATGTCGAGCCACAGCCCGCTGGCGGTGCCGGGCGGGAAGCCGGCCGCCCGGAACACCACGGGCCGGCCGCGGCGGCGGCTCATCGCGTCGCACAGGGCCGTGTACAGGTCGTGCGGCCGCGCCGGTGCGGGAAGGGTCAGCTCGGTGACCAACTCGCCGCACAGGCGGCGCATCTCCCTGGCGATGCCCACTCTTCTCCCTCGGTTCACGACTGGTCACGACTGCTCACGGCTCAGGGCGCTTGACGCTCTCCAGGAGCATGTCCAGCCACTCCGCGACCTTGTCGCGGTGCTGGTCGGTGGGCAGCTGTGCGGCCCGCCAGGCGATCCCCCGGACACCGTGGTCCTGCAACAGCCGCTCCAGCGGATCCTCGGCGGCCTCGGCCGCCGCCCGCTCGCGGCCGGCGAGCTTCTGCAGCAGCTCCTGCTCGGTGCGCTGCAACGTACCCGCGAGGGCCTCGGGGTCCTCCGCCGTGAGGAAGCCGGCGTGCACCCGGAAGAAGCGCTGCAACGCGTCGCAGTGCTCCATCGTGGGACGCCGGTCACCGTTGATCAGAGCGCCCGCCTGCTGCCGGGACATGCCCGCGCCGTCGGCGATCTCCTGCTGGGTGTACTTCCGCCCGTTCGTCTTCAGCCGGGTGCGGCGCAGCAGGTCCAGGCGTTGCAGGAACCGTGCCTGCACATCGCGCTCGCCCGCGGGCCGGCCGCCGAGCAGGGCCCCGACCACGGGCTCGGGGACGCCGCAGCCGACGGAGAGCCGTCTGACGTCGAAGACCTCCGCGTGCGGTACACCGAGCCGGTCGGCGAGCGCGGTGACGCGGGCGACGACGGCCGGCAGCCGGTCGGTCGCCGTGGCGCCCGGATCCTCGTAGCCATCCGTCACCGACAGATCTCCTACGTCTCTCAGAGGCTCTACACGAGGCTCATCACAAACGGTTGCCGTGAACTTCCCGGAGAGTAGCGGGTGGTTCGAACTCACATCCAGGTCTCGCCACAACTGTGGCCAATTTCAGCCGTCAACAGGCATGAAATGCCACGATAGTTGACATCACTCTTCTCGGGGCAGCAGGATCAGGGCGCCGCGTGAAGGCCGCATAGGCAAGAGGGGTGACCTCCCGATGGCACATCAGGCAGGAGGGCAGCGGCCGGCGCCGCGGCCCGTCCCCGAGGGTCTCGAGGCCCAGGCGTACCTCCAGGACTACGCCGCGCTGCTCCAAGCCGGTCCCTTCCCGTCCTTCGTCGTGGACCACCGCTGGGACGTCGTCCTGGCCAACAGCGCCTTCGAGACACTTTTCCGGGGCGTCGGCCCGCATCCGACGGCCATGCCGGGCGACAACTTCCTGAGGTTCGTCCTGTTCCACCCGGACGCCGCCACGGTCCTCGGCGAGCACGAACCGAGCTGGTGCCTGCCGATGCTGGCGCACTTCAAGGCCGCCTGGGAGCTCGGCGCCCACGACCACGGGCTGCAGGCGATCCGCCGGGACATCGCCCAGGACCCCCTCATGGAGGCCGCCTTCCGGCAGGGCCTGCCGCACTGGATCCGCGCCGTCGGCGAGGACGCCGGCGAGCCCGACGGCGCCGTCCGCCCGCTGCTGCACCCCGACCCGCGCTGGGGCGCCACCGAGTGCCGGATCGTCGTCGAGACCCCGAGGACCCTTCAGGCCCTCGGCTACACCCGCCTCACCCTGGTGCTGCGCGACCCCCGCCGCCCCGCCGCGGCCCCGCGCCGTGCCCGCGCCGGGGCGAGCCATCTGACCGTCGTCCCCGCACCGGAGGCCTGACCCGGCACCGTCGGCGTTCAGGTCGCCGACGGCGCCGGGCCGGACACCCGCGAGGCCTCATCCCGCCCCCACCACCAGGACCAGCGGCACGCCCCGGCAGGGCACCAGCCGCGAGCCGCCGAGCGTCTGCGTCCGCGCCCGCCCCAGTACGGCGGCGAAGTCCGGCCCCTTCGTGAGCGACCCGGCGAGGTGTGCCGGATCCGCGGAGGCCGCCACCCGGCCCCGGGCGTTGACCAGGTGGGCGGGCCCGGGGAGCCGGCGCAGCAGGGGCAGTACGGCCGCCTCGAAGTGCCGCAGGTAGACATCCGCCGCGGCCACCCCCGCGAACCGGCCCGCCACCGTCACCGGCGCGGACAGCGTCAGGCTGTACTCGTCGGAGCAGAGGTAGTCCACGTACGGCCCGGCCACCGCCCGCCGCCCGGTGTCGCGGGGCAGGGCGAACCAGTCCCAGTGCGTGTAGTCCGAGTACGCCGACCGGTCCGGGTCGAGCTCGGGCAGCAGCGGTCGTACGTCCCCCTCGGCGTTCGTCTGCCACCACTCCAGCCACGCCGGCACATCCGCGAGCAGCCCGGGCGCCGCGACGAAACCGACCCCGGAGACCAACTCGCCCCGGGTCAGCCGCAGATGCAGTCCCGGGCGCAGCGCCGCGAGGTCGGCGGTGGCGGGCCGGCGCCCCTCGGCGGCGACCCGCGCCAGCAGCGCGGCCGTGTCGGCACGGGTCTGCGCGACGGCGTCGAACACCGCCTCCAGCCACCGGCCCACCTGTGCGGACACGTGTTCCTCGGCGGTGCCGGCCGGTGTCGTGGCCGCCGCGCCGGCGAGGCCGGGGCTCTGGCTCATGGCGCACTCCAGCGGACGGGACCGGACGGCCGCCCTACAGGCTCATGCGCAGGGCGATGAGCCGCGCCGCCGAGTCCTGGACGCACCGTTCGGCCAGCGTGCGGGCCGTTTCGTGGGCCCCATCCTGCACGGCCGAGATCACGGACCGGTGACGGTCCGCCACTTCTTCACGATATGCGTCGTCGCCGAACACGAGACACAGCAGTGCCCCGATCTCCCTCTGGAGCGCGACCTGCTCCCGGGTGAGCCGCGCCGACTGCGCGGCAGCCGCCAGCTCCACGTGGAACCTGCCGTACACCCGGCTGCGTGCCGCCGCGTTCTCGGCGCTGGCCAACTCCTGGGCCGTACGGCGCAGTTGTGCGAGGTCGCCGGATTCCGTGCGGTCGGCCGCGAGCCGGGCCGCGGTGCCGGACAGGGCGGCCCAGTGGTCGCCGAGGTCACGCAGTTCCTCGGTGCTCCAGCCGCGCAGCCGGACCCTGAGGCGTTCCTCGCCCGGGACGTCGGGCAGCGAGACGAAGCTGCCGCCGCCGCGGCCCCGGCGGGTGGTGACCAGGCCCTGCTGCCGCAGCGCCATGAGCGCCTCCCGCAGGGTCACCGTGGACACGCCGAGCCGCCCGGCCAGCTCGCTCTCGCCGGGCAGCTGCTCGCCGTCGGCGAGCAGTCCGAGCTCTATGGCGTCGCCCAGCCGGTGGACGACCGCCTCGACGCGCGCCCGGTTGTCGACCGGCGCGAAGACGGCTCTGCGGGCCCCGCCGTCAGTCGGTTGCTTCACGGCCACCACCTTGCACGTTGACTCAAGCTTTACCCTAACGGGGACTTGAGCTTTGAACTATGACTTCATATGTTTCCCGACAACGTAAGCGAGCGCCAGAAAGGTTCCCGCACATGGAGGGAAGCGCGATCCGGTTGCAGGGCCTGGCGAAGTCCTTCGGGGAGACGACCGCCGTGGCCGGGGTCGACCTGGAGATCGGGGACGGGGAGTTCTTCTCCATGCTCGGCCCCTCCGGCTCGGGCAAGACGACCGTCCTGCGTCTGATCGCCGGCTTCGAGACCCCCACCGAGGGCCGGGTCGAACTCGCCGGGCGGGACGTCACCCGGCTCGCCCCCTTCGAGCGGGACGTGCACACCGTCTTCCAGGACTACGCCCTCTTCCCGCACATGACCGTCGAGCAGAACGTCGCCTACGGCCTCAAGGTCCGGGGGGTGCCCAAGGCCGAGCGTCTCGTCCGTGCCCGCGAGGCGCTCGCCGAGGTCCGTCTCGACGGCTACGGCACACGGCGCCCGGACCGGCTCTCCGGCGGCCAGCGCCAGCGCGTCGCCCTCGCCCGCGCCCTGGTGGGCCGCCCTCGCGTGCTGCTGCTCGACGAACCGCTCGGCGCCCTCGACCTCAAGCTGCGCGAGCAGATGCAGGTCGAGCTCAAGGCGCTCCAGCGCGAGGTCGGCATCACCTTCGTCTTCGTCACCCACGACCAGGAGGAGGCCCTGACGATGAGCGACCGCATCGCCGTCTTCCACCAGGGCCGCATCGAACAGGTCGGCACCCCGGCCGAGATCTACGAGCGCCCCGCGACCGGCTTCGTCGCCTCCTTCGTGGGCACCTCCAACCTGCTCGCCGGCGAGTCCGCCCGGCGCATCACCGGCACCCCGGGCACCTACAGCGTCCGCCCCGAGAAGATCCGCGTGCTGAAGGAGTCCGCCGACGTGGACGGACCCGGCCACGCGAGCGCCACCGGCACCGTCGCCGAGGTCGTCTACCTGGGCGACAGCACCCGCTTCCTGGTCGACCTCGACGCCGGCGGCCGCCTCACCGCGCTCCAGCAGAACCTGGAGACCTCCGCCGAGGACGTCGCCGCCTACCGCGGCAGACGGGTCCGCCTCCAATGGCACCGCCGTCACACCGTCCAGGTCCCGGACGCCCACTGACCGTTCCTCACACAGTCACACAGGGAGTACGTCGTGCGCCTCACCCGAACCCTTCAGGTGACGGCAGCCGCCGCGCTGCTCGTCGCCGCCACCGCCTGCGGCTCCTCCGGCGGCTCCTCGTCCGGCGGCCTCAACCCGCCCGACCTCAAGGCGCAGTCCGAGATCGGCAGGACCGAGGGCCAGGTCGACCTGATCGCCTGGGCCGGCTATGTCGAGGACGGGTCCAACGACCCCAAGGCCGACTGGGTCAGCGGCTTCGAGAAACAAACCGGCTGTCAGGTCCACTCCAAGGTCGCGGCCAGCTCCGACGAGATGGTCAAACTGATGAAGACCGGCGAGTACGACGCCGTCTCCGCCTCCGGCGACGCGTCCCTGCGCCTCATCGCCTCCGGCGACGCGGCCCCCGTCAACACCTCCCTCGTGCCCAACTACAAGGACGTGTTCAGCGGCCTGAAGAACGGCGCCTGGAACTCGGTGGACGGCAGGATGTACGGCATCCCGCACGGCCGCGGCGCCAACCTGCTGATGTACAACACCGAGAAGGTGACCCCCGCGCCCACCTCCTGGTCGGCCGTGTTCGACGACGCGGCGAAGTACAAGGGCCACGTCACCGCGTACGACTCGCCGATCTACATCGCCGACGCGGCGCTCTACCTCAAGGCCACCAGGCCCGGACTGAAGATCAAGAACCCGTACGCGCTCGACCAGAAGCAGTTCGACGCCGCCGTGGCCCTGCTGAAGAAGCAGAACGCCAGCATCGGCGAGTACTGGAGCGACTACCTCAAGGAGATCTCCGCCTTCAAGAGCGGTGACTCGGTCGTCGGCACCACCTGGCAGGTCATCGCCGGCCTCGCCGCCTCCGAGGGGGCGAAGGTCAAGGCCTTCGTGCCGAAGGAGGGCTCGACCGGCTGGTCCGACACCTGGATGGTGTATGCGAAAGCCAAGCATCCGAATTGTGCATACAAATGGCTGAACTGGATCGTCTCCCCGAAGGTCAACGCCCAGGTCGCCGAGTACTTCGGCGAGGCACCGGCCAACGCCAAGGCGTGCGCGGAGACCAGCGACAAGAACTTCTGCGCCACCTACCACGCCGGCGACGAGAGCTACTGGAAGAACATCGCCTTCTGGAACACGCCCATCGAGCAGTGCCTCGACGGCCGAACGGACGTCACGTGCGTGCCGTACGCCAAGTGGGTCCAGGCCTGGACCGAGATCAAGGGCTGAGCCATGACCACACAGGCGCAGGCCGCCGGGCGGGGGACCGTCCGGCGGCTCGCCGGGACACTGCACCGCCGGCCCCGGCTCAGGCTGACCCTGCTGCTCACCGCCCCGCTGCTGTGGCTGGCCGTGCTCTACCTCGGCTCGCTGAGCGTCCTGTTCGTCTCCGCGTTCTGGACGACCGACTCCTTCACCTCCGAGGTGGTGAAGGTCTTCTCGACCGACAACTTCCACGCGCTGCTGACCACCCCCGTCTACCGGCAGGTGATCCTGCGCAGCGTGGGCGTGGCCCTCGCGGTCACCGTCCTGTGCGCGGTGATCGCCTTCCCGCTCGCCTTCTACACCGCCCGGGTGGCGGGGCCCGAGTGGCGGCCGCTGCTCGTCGTCGCCATCCTCACCCCGCTGTGGGCGAGTTACCTGGTCAAGGTGTACGCCTGGCGGCTGATCCTCTCCGAGGGCGGGCTCGCCGACTGGGTGCTGAAGCCGTTCGGCCTGAGCGGTCCCGGCTTCGGGCTGCCGGCGGCCGTACTGACGCTCACCTACCTCTGGCTGCCGTACATGATCCTGCCGATCCACACGGCCCTCGTACAGCTGCCCGCGGGCCTGCTGGACGCCTCCGCCGACCTCGGGGCGCGTCCGGGGCGCACCTTCCGGTCGGTCGTCCTGCCGATGGTGCTGCCGTCGGTGGCCGCCGGGTCCGTCTTCACCTTCTCGCTCAGCCTCGGCGACTACATCACCGTGCAGATCGTCGGCGGCAAGACCCAGCTGATCGGCAATCTCGTCTACTCCAACATCGAACTCAACCTGCCCATGGCCGCCGCGCTCGGCACGGTCCCGGTCGTCGTGATCGTGCTGTACCTGCTGGCGATGCGCCGCACGGGCGCGCTCAGCAGCCTCTAGAGAGGTGTTCGTCCGTATGCAGCTCTCGCGTTCCGCGCGCATCGCGCTGCGCGTCGCCGCCGGTTTCGGCTTCGCCGTGATCTACGTGCCGTTGCTGCTGGTCCTCGTCAACTCCCTGAACCCGGACCGCAGCGCGAGCTGGCCGCCGCCCGGTCTTACCGCGCACTGGTGGTCGGTCGCCTGGGAGAACGCGGGCGCGCGCGAGGCGCTGTGGGTGTCGGTGAAGGCCGGCCTCGGCGCCACCGCCGTCGCCCTCGTCCTCGGCACGCTGATCGCGTTCGCGGTGGCCCGGTACCGCTTCTTCGGCCGGGACGCCGTCTCCTTCGTCGTCGTCCTGCCGATCGCGCTGCCCGGTATCGTCACCGGCATCGCCCTCAACTCCGCCTTCGGCACGGTCCTCGCGCCGCTGGGGATCGGCCTCGGCCTGTTCACCGTGATCGTCGGCCACGCCACCTTCTGCATCGTGGTGGTCTTCAACAACGTCGTCGCCCGGCTGCGCCGCACCTCCGGCTCGTACGAGGAGGCGGCCATGGACCTGGGCGCGAACACCTTCCGCGCCTTCGTGGACGTCACCTTCCCGCTGGTGCGCTCGGCGCTGTTCGCGGGCGGGCTGCTCGCGTTCGCGCTGTCCTTCGACGAGATCGTGGTGACCACCTTCACCGCCGGGCCCGGCATCGAGACGCTGCCCATCTGGATCTTCGAGAACATGACCCGGCCGCAGCAGGCACCGGTCGTGAACGTGGTGGCGGCGGTCCTCGTGCTGCTGTCCGTCGTGCCGATCTACGTCGCTCAGCGGCTGTCGGCGGACACGGCGACCGGGAGCAGGGTCTGAACCCGATTTACGCAAGCTGTTTGCGTTTCTTGCGCTAGTCTTGCGCTCATGACGCGACGACTTGCGGAAGTGGCGAAGAAGGTCGGGGTCAGCGAGGCCACGGTCAGCCGGGTGCTGAACGGCAAGCCCGGAGTCTCCGAAGCCACCCGGCAGGCGGTGCTGTCCGCCCTGGACGTCCTCGGCTACGAACGGCCCACGCAGCTGCGCGGCGAACGCGCCCGGCTCGTGGGCCTGGTGCTGCCCGAGCTGCAGAACCCCATCTTCCCGGCGTTCGCCGAGGTCATCGGCGGCGCGCTGGCCCAGCTCGGCCTCACCCCGGTGCTGTGCACGCAGACCAAGGGCGGGGTCTCCGAGGCCGACTACGTGTCCCTGTTGCTGCAACAGCAGGTGTCCGGCGTGGTCTTCGCCGGCGGCCTGTTCGCGCAGGCGGACGCGCCGCACGACCACTACCGGCTGCTCGCCGACCGCAACATCCCGGTCGTCCTGGTCAACGCGGCCATCGAACACCTCGGCTTTCCCGCCGTCTCCTGCGACGACGCGGTCGCCGTGGAGCAGGCCTGGCGGCACCTCGCCTCCCTCGGGCACGAACGGATCGGCCTGGTGCTGGGACCCGGCGACCACATGCCGTCGGCGCGGAAGCTGGCCGCGGCGCGGGCGATCGCCGGCGAGCTGCCCGAGGAGTTCGTCGCGCGGGCGATCTTCTCCATCGAGGGCGGTCACGCCGCGGCCTCCCGGCTGATCGACCGGGGGGTCACGGGCATCATCTGCGCCAGCGACCCGCTGGCACTGGGGGCGGTCAGGGCCGCCCGCCGCAAGGGACTCGGCGTCCCCTCGCAGGTCTCCGTCGTCGGCTACGACGACTCCGCGCTCATGAACTGCACCGAGCCCCCGCTCACCACCGTCCGCCAGCCCATCGAGGCCATGGGCAGGGCGGCCGTCGAGCTGCTGAACGCCCAGATCGCAGGCTCCGCCGTACCGGCCGAGGAGCTGCTGTTCGAACCGGAGCTGGTGGTGCGGGGGTCGACCGCGCAAGCACCTCGTAGCTGAGATCCACTCCACTGTCGAATAATTACAGATCCTGCGCGACATCTTGCGAAGAGGTGTCGGCGGTGCTTGAGTGTGCGGCGCCCACTGCTCCTGCCCAGAGGGGTCCACCGATGAGAAGCACCGGGTTCCGCCGTACCCTCCTCGCGATCGGCGTCTGTTCGTCCCTCGCCCTCGCCGCCACCGCCTGCGGATCGGGCGACGACGCGGCGAGCGGCAAGACCCGCATCACCGTCAACTGCGAGCCGCCCAAGAGCGCCAAGACCGACCGGAGCTTCTTCGAGGAGGACCTCGCCTCCTTCGCGAAACAGAACCCGGACACCGACGTCGTCGCCCACGACGCCTTCCCCTGCCAGGACCCGAAGACGTTCGACGCCAAGCTCGCCGGCGGGCAGATGGAGGACGTCTTCTACACGTACTTCACCGACGCCCGGCACGTGGTCGACATCGGGCAGGCCGCCGATCTCACGCCGTACGTCAAGGAGTTGAAGAGCTACGGCACCATCCAGAAGCAGCTGCGCGACATCTACACCGCCGACGGGAAGGTGTACGGCATACCGCGTACCGGCTACTCGATGGGACTGATCTACAACCGCGCGCTCTTCAGGAAGGCGGGCCTCGACCCCGACAAGCCGCCGGCCACCTGGGACGAGGTCCGCGCCGACGCCAAGCGGATCGCCGCGCTCGGCGACGGCACCGTCGGCTACGCCGACTACAGCGCCCAGAACCAGGGCGGCTGGCACTTCACCGCCGAGCTGTACTCCCAGGGCGGCGACGTCGTCGGTGCCGACGGCAAGAAGGCCACGATCGACACCCCCGAGGGCCGGGCCGTCCTCGGCAACCTGCACGACATGCGCTGGACGGACGACTCCATGGGCAGCAAGCAACTGCTCGTCATCAACGACGTCCAGCAGATGATGGGTTCGGGCAAGCTCGGCATGTACCTCGCCGCCCCCGACAACATCCCGATCCTGGTGAAGGAGAAGGGCGGCAACTACAAGGACCTCGCCCTCGCCCCCATGCCCGGCGGCAAGGGCACGCTCATCGGCGGCGACGGCTACATGTTCAACAAGCACGACACGCCCGCCCAGATCCGCGCCGGCCTGAAGTGGCTCGACCACATGTTCCTCACCCCCGGCGACGGCTTCCTCGGCGACTACGCGCGCGCCAAGAAGAACGACGCCCCCGTCGGCCTGCCCGAACCACGCCTGTTCACCGGCGCCGCCGACGCCAAGGACCAGCAGGTCAAGAAGGCCGACGCGAACGTGCCGGTCGAGAACTACCAGGCCTTCCTCGACGGCAGCCGGCGACTGGAGATGAAGATCGAGCCGCCGGACGCCCAGCAGCTCTACTCCGTCCTCGACGGCGTCGTCTCGGCCGTCCTCACCAAGAAGGACGCGGACATCGACCAGCTCCTCAAGGACGCCTCCGGCAAGATCGACGGCATCCTCGCCCGGGGCTGACACCGATGACCAAGACGGCTCAGCGGCGCCCCGCCGATGCGGTCGCCGTCCACCGGGTACAGGCGCCGCCCCCGGCAGGGGACCGGAGGCGGCGCCGCCTGGCCGACCAGGCCCGCGCCTACGCCTTCCTCCTCGGCGGACTCCTCTGCTTCGCCCTGTTCTCCTGGTACCCGGCGATCCGCGCGGTCGTCATCTCCTTCCAGAAGTACACCCCGGGCTCTTCGCCCGAGTGGGTCGGCACCGCGAACTTCACCCGCGTCCTGCACGACCCGGAGTTCGCGGCGGCCTGGCGCAACACGCTCACCTTCACCGCGCTGGCTCTGCTCATCGGCTTCGCGATCCCCTTCGTACTCGCCCTGGTGCTCAACGAGCTGCGGCACGCGAAGGCCTTCTTCCGGGTCGTGGTCTACCTGCCGGTGATGATCCCTCCGGTGGTCAGCGCCCTGCTGTGGAAGTGGTTCTACGACCCCGGGGCCGGCCTCGCCAACGAGGCGCTGCGCTCGCTGCACCTGCCCACCTCGAACTGGTCCAACGGCGCCGACACCGCCCTCGTCTCCCTCGTCATCGTCGCGACCTGGGCGAACATGGGCGGCACGGTCCTGATCTACCTCGCCGCGCTCCAGTCCATCCCCGGCGAGCTGTACGAAGCGGCCGAGCTGGACGGCGCCGGCCTCCTCCAGCGCATCCGCCATGTGACGATCCCGCAGACCAGGTTCGTGATCCTGATGCTGATGCTCCTGCAGATCATCGCCACCATGCAGGTCTTCACCGAGCCCTTCGTCATCACGGGCGGCGGGCCGGAGAACGCCACGGTCACCGTTCTCTACCTCATCTACAAGTACGCGTTCCTCTACAACGACTTCGGCGGCGCCTGCGCGCTCAGCGTGATGCTGCTCGTCCTGCTCGGCCTGTTCTCCGCCGTGTACCTGCGGCTGACCCGTTCCGGAGAGGGGGAGGCATGAGCACCAGGACCCTGGTGTCCCCGGCGGCGCTCGCCCGGCCGTATGCGAAGATCGTCTACTGGATACTGTTCACCGTCGTCCTCATACTGTTCGCGCTCGCCTTCCTCTTCCCCGTCTACTGGATGGTGACGGGCGCGATGAAGTCCCCCGACGAGGTGGCGCGGACCCCGCCCACGCTCGTACCGCAGCACTGGCACCTCGGCGGCTACACCGACGCCTGGGACCTGATGCAGCTCCCGCTCCACCTGCGGAACACGGTGGTCCAGGCGGCCGGGGCCTGGCTGCTGCAACTGGTGTTCTGCACGGCCGCCGCCTACTCCCTGTCCAAGCTGCGGCCCGCCTTCGGCAAGGTGATCCTCGGCGGCATCCTGGCCACCCTGATGGTCCCGGCCCAGGCACTGGTCGTACCCAAGTACCTGACCGTCGCCGATCTGCCCCTGATCCACACCAGCCTGCTCAACGACCCCCTCGCCATCTGGCTGCCCGCGGTCGCCAACGCCTTCAACCTGTACCTGCTCAAACGGTTCTTCGACCAGCTGCCGCGGGACGTGCTGGAGGCCGCGGAGATCGACGGCGCCGGGCGGCTGCGGACCCTTTGGTCGATCGTGCTGCCCATGTCGCGGCCCGTGCTAGGCGTGGTGTCGATCTTCGCGCTGGTCGCGGTGTGGCAGGACTTCCTGTGGCCGCTGATGGTGTTCTCCGACACGGACCGGCAGCCGATCAGCGTGGCCCTCGTCCAGCTGTCGCAGAACATCCAGCTGACCGTGCTCATCGCCGCCATGGTGATCGCCAGCATCCCGATGGTCGCGCTGTTCCTTCTCTTCCAGCGGCACATCATCGCCGGGATCAGCGCGGGCAGCACCAAGGGCTGACGCCGCCCTCCGGACCGAGACAGAAAGGCAAGCACCGTGGGACAGCCCACCCATGCCCGGACCCCCGACCACTGGTGGCGCTCCGCCGTCATCCACCAGGTGTACGTCCGCAGTTTCGCGGACGGCGACGGCGACGGCACCGGGGACCTCGCCGGCGTCCGTGCCCGGCTCCCGTACCTCGCCGAACTGGGCGTGGACGCGCTGTGGTTCACGCCCTGGTACCTGTCACCCCTGAAGGACGGAGGTTACGACGTCGCCGACTACCGGACCGTCGACCCGGCCTTCGGCACACTCGCCGAGGCGGAGAAGCTGATCGCGGAGGCCCGTGAACTCGGCATCCGCACCCTCGTGGACGTCGTGCCCAACCACGTCTCCGACCAGCACGTCTGGTTCCGCCAGGCCCTCGCCGGCGGCCCCGAACGGGCCCTGTTCCACTTCCGCCCCGGACGCGGCGACCGCGGCGAACTCCCGCCCAACGACTGGCGGTCGCAGTTCGGCGGGCCCGCCTGGACCCGCGTCGCCGACGGCGACTGGTACCTCCACCTCTTCGCCCCCGAGCAGCCCGACCTCAACTGGGCCCACCCGGCCGTGCGCCGGGAGCACGAGGACATCCTGCGGTTCTGGTTCGACCGGGGTGTGGCCGGCGTCCGCATCGACTCCGCCGCCCTTCTGGTCAAGGACCCCCGGCTGCCGGACTTCACCGAAGGCCGCGACCCCCACCCGTACGTCGACCGCGACGAACTCCACGACATCTACCGGGCCTGGCGGGCGATCGCCGACGAGTACGGCGGCGTCTTCGTCGGCGAGGTCTGGCTCCCGGACGCCGAACGCTTCGCCCGCTATCTGCGCCCCGACGAACTGCACACCGCCTTCAACTTCTCCTTCATGACCTGCCCCTGGGAGGCGGCCCGCCTGAGGACGTCCATCGACGAGACGCTCGCCGAACACGCGCCGGTCGGCGCCCCCGCCACCTGGGTGCTGTGCAACCACGACGTGACGCGCACGGTCACCCGTTACGGCCGCGAGGACACCGCCTTCGACTTCGCGACCAAGGCCTTCGGCACCCCGACCGACCTCGCCCTCGGTACCCGCCGCGCCCGTGCCGCCGCCCTGCTGTCCCTGGCCCTGCCCGGATCGGTGTACCTGTACCAGGGGGAGGAACTGGGGCTGCCCGAGGCCGAGATCCCCGTCGAGCGCATCGAGGACCCGATGCACTTCCGCTCCGGCGGCGCGGATCCCGGCCGCGACGGCTGCCGGGTGCCGCTGCCGTGGGCGGCGGGGGAGCCGTACGCGGGCTTCGGTTCCCGTGCGGAGCCGTGGCTGCCGCAGCCGGCCGGCTGGGCGTCGTACGCGGCCGACCGCCAGGCCCGTGATCCCGGCTCGATGCTCACCCTCTACCGCGAGGCGATCAGGATCCGCCCGGTGTTCGGTGACGGCCCGCTCGCCTGGCTGCCCACGCCCGACGGGGTGCTCGCCTTCACCCGGGCGGCGGGCGTGCTGTGTCTGGTGAACCTGGCCGACACGCCCGCCGCCCTGCCCGCCCACACCGAACTCCTCCTCGGCAGCGGGTCGTTGGACCCCGACGGCCGGCTGCCGAAGGACACCGCGGTCTGGCTGCGCGCCTGAGACCGCACCCCGCTATCCCCACCCCCACCACGAAGGGATCAGCACATGCGCAGAAGTGTCAGGAGCATGCCAGCAGCGACCGTCGTAGCCCTCACCGCCGGCCTGCTGACCACGGCGGCACCCGCCGCCCACGCGGCGGCCGGCGCCACCCTCCCGTTCAGCTCGGTCGAGGCCGAGTCGGCGACCACCACCGGCACGAAGATCGGCCCCGACTACACCCAGGGCACCCTCGCATCCGAGGCCTCCGGCCGTCAGGCCGTGCGACTCGACTCCGGGCAGCGCGTCGAGTTCACCGTGCCGCGTGCATCCAATGCGGTGAACATCGCATACAGCGTTCCGGACGGTCGGTCCGGCACGCTCGACGTGTACGTCAACGGCACCAAGCTGGCGAAGACCCTGCCGGTCACCTCCAAGTACTCCTACATCGACACCGGCTGGATCGCCGGATCCAGGACCCACCACTTCTACGACAACGCCCGTCTGCTGCTGGGCCGGGACGTCCAGGCGGGCGACAAGGTCGCCTTCCAGTCGACCGGCACCCAGGTCACCGTCGACGTCGCCGACTTCGAGCAGGTCGCCGCGGCCGCCGGCCAGCCCGCCGGATCGGTGTCGGTCACCTCCAAGGGCGCCGACCCCAGCGGCCAGGGCGACTCCACCCAGGCGTTCCGGGACGCCATCGCGGCCGCACAGGGCGGAGTGGTCTGGATCCCGCCGGGCGACTACCGGCTGACGTCCTCGCTCAGCGGCGTACAGAACGTGACCCTCCAGGGGGCCGGCCACTGGTACTCCGTCGTGCACACCTCCCGCTTCATCGACCAGTCCAGTTCCTCCGGAGGCGTCCACATCAAGGACTTCGCGGTCGTCGGCGAGGTCACCGAGCGCGTCGACTCCAACCCGGACAACTTCGTCAACGGCTCGCTCGGCCCGAACTCCTCGGTCTCCGGCATGTGGATCCAGCACATGAAGGTCGGCCTGTGGCTCATGGGCAACAACGACAACCTGGTCGTCGAGAACAACCGCATCCTCGACACCACCGCCGACGGACTCAACCTCAACGGCACCGCGAAGGGCGTCCGCGTCCGGAACAACTTCCTGCGCAACCAGGGCGACGACTCGCTCGCCATGTGGTCGCTGTACGCGCCGGACACGAACAGCAGCTTCGAGAACAACACCATCTCGCAGCCGAACCTCGCCAACGGCATCGCGATCTACGGCGGCACCGACATCGCCGTGAAGAACAACCTGGTCTCCGACACCAACGCCCTCGGCAGCGGCATCGCGATCTCCAACCAGAAGTTCCTCGACCCCTTCAACCCCCTCGCTGGCACCATCACGGTGGACGGCAACACACTCGTGCGCGCCGGCGCCATGAACCCCAACTGGAACCACCCGATGGGCGCCCTGCGCGTCGACTCCTACGACAGCGCCATCGACGCCACGGTGAACATCACCGACACGACGGTCACCGACAGCCCCTACAGCGCCTTCGAGTTCGTCTCCGGCGGCGGGCACGGCTACCCGGTCCGGGGCGTCACCGTGGACGGGGCGACGGTACGCAACACCGGGACGGTCGTCGTCCAGGCCGAAGCCCAGGGCGCCGCCGCCTTCCGCAATGTCACGGCCACCTCGGTCGGCGCGGCGGGCATCTACAACTGCCCCTATCCGTCCGGCTCGGGCGCCTTCACGCTGACCGACGGCGGCGGCAACTCCGGCTGGAGCAGCACCTGGTCGGACTGCTCCGCCTGGCCCCAGCCCGGCCAGGGCGACCCGGACCCCGACCCGGGCCGCAACCTCGCCAAGGGCCGGCCTGCCACCGCCACCGGTTCGCAGGACGTCTACACGCCCGGCAAGGCGGTCGACGGCGACGCGAGCAGCTACTGGGAGTCCACCAACAACGCCTTCCCGCAGTCCTGGACGGTGGACCTCGGCTCCGCACAGGCGGTCCGCCGCCTGGTGCTGAAACTGCCGCCGTCGGCCGCCTGGGGCGCGCGCACCCAGACCATCACCGTGCTCGGCAGCACCGACGGCTCGAACTGGTCCACGGTGGTCGGCCCCCAGGGCTACCGCTTCGACCCGGCGACCGGCAACACGACGACCGTCTCCCTGCCCGACGGCACCAGCCTGCGCCATCTGAAGCTGACCGTCAGCGCCAACACCGGCTGGCCGGCGGGCCAGTTCAGCGAGGTGGAGGCGTATCTGACCCCGTGATGCAGTGACGCCGTGACTCCGTGACCCCGTGACTCCGTGACCAACGGTGCGCCGCGCTTCACCGCCCGGAAGCGCGGCGCGACCCGGCTCGTGCCTTCAGAGATCGAGGACGAGCCGTGCGCCCCGGCACCGTGACACGCAGATCATCATGGTCTCCCCGGACGCCCGTTCGTCGTCGCCGAGGACCGAGTCCCGGTGGTCGGGGGTGCCCTCCAGCACGTCGGTCTCGCAGGTGCCGCAGGTGCCCTCGGTGCAGGAGTAGAGCACCTCCACGCCCGCGGCGCGCACGGTGTCGAGCACCGAGACACCCGCCGGGACCGTGAGCGTGCGGCCGGTCCGGGCCAGCTCCACCTCGAACTCGCCGTCCTCGCCGACCGGTTGCTCCTTCGGCCGGAACCGCTCCACGCGCAGCACCCCGGCCGGGCACCGCTCCTCGACCGCGTCGAGCAGCGGGCCGGGGCCGCAGCAGTAGACGAGGGTGCCGTCGGGCAGACCGTCGAGCACCGGACCGAGGTCCAGCAGCCCCGTCTCGTCCTGCGGGGCGATCGTCACCCGGTCCCCGTAGCGCGCCAACTCCCAGGTGAACGCCATGGATCCGCGCGCCCGCCCGCCGTACAGCAGGGTCCACTCGGCGCCCGCCGCCTCGGCCGCGGCCAGCATCGGCAGGATCGGGGTGATGCCGATGCCGCCCGCGACGAACCGGTACCGGGGCGCGGGCTGGAGCGGGAAGTGGTTGCGCGGCCCGCGCACCCGCACCTTGTCGCCCGGCCCCATCCGCTCGTGCACATACGCCGATCCGCCCCGTCCGTCCGGCTCGCGCAGCACCGCGACGCGCCACACGGAACGGTCGGCCGGATCACCGCACAGCGAGTACTGCCGCTCGAGGTCCGGGCCGAGGAGCACGTCGACGTGGGCGCCCGGCTCCCAGGCGGGCAGCTCCTCGCCCAGCGGATGGCGCAGCGTGAGGGCGAGGACCCCGTCGGCGGCCAACTCCCGCCGCTCCACGATGAGTTCGGCTTCGTACACGCTCATGAGCCGGCTCCTCGCGGCTGGTGTCCTTCGGGGTGGTCTCCTGCGGGCTGGTGTCCTTCGGGGTGGCCGAGCATCCACTCCCACATGGCGACCGGATCCTGGGCGGTGTGCTCGGCACCGCAGTGACAGGTGCCGTGCAGGACGTCGGTGCCCGGCAGCCAGTCGATGCGGTACACCTCGCTGGTGGCGGCCCGGCCGGCAGGTGCCGTCACTGGACCTTCTCCACGGGCTTCTCGCCCTCCTCGACCAGCCGGGCGAGGATACGGCGGGCGGCCAGGCCGCCGGTGTCGATGTTGATGCTCAGCTCCTGGTAGCCGGTGCGCTCGGTGCCGAGCGTCTTCTGGAGCAGGTTGAGCGCGTCCACGTCCTGCATGACGACGGTGTGGTTGTTGCCCCGCAGGAACTCGGTGACCTCCTCGTCGTCGACCGCCCAGTCGCGGGACACCATCCAGAAGTCGTACACGTGACCGTCGGCGGACGGTGTGATCGCGTACGTGATCTCGGTGTGGAAGCCGTTCGGGTCGCTGCCGTCCGCCTCCGGCAGCACGCCGACCGGGGCGATGCGGCTGTGCAGCAGGTAGAGGCAGGGCGCGTGGTACTCGATGTCCTGCCAGCGGGTGATCCGGCCGTCGATGCCGGTGGAACGGGCGTAGAACGGCGGACAGGCGGCGTCGTCCATGCGCCGGCTGACCCGCACGATGCCCGCGCCCTCGTCGACCTCCGTGGTGATCGGTGTCTCGGCGACCTCCGGGGTGCCGATGTAACCGCCGTGCAGATACGTCTCGTGGGAGAGGTCGAGGAGGTTGTCGACGAGGAGGCCGTGGTCGGCGTCGATCGGCTCCATGCCGCGGACGGTGACCCAGCCGGGGGAGTCGAGGTGCCGGGCGCGCGGGATGGTCAGCGGGTCCGCGAGCGCCGGGTCGCCGATCCACACCCACACCAGCGAGTCCTGCTCGACCACCGGGTAGGAGGCGACGCGTGCCGTGCGCGGTACGCGCTTCTGCCCCGGCACGTACACGCACGTACCGGTCGTGTCGTAGGTGAACCCGTGGTACCCGCACACGATCCGGTCGCCGTCCAGCCGGCTCTCGGACAGCGGGAAGCGGCGGTGCACGCACCGGTCGTGCAGGGCGACCGGCGTGCCCTCCTCCTCGGTGCGGTAGAGGACGAGCGGCTCACCGAGAACGGTCCGTCCCAGCAGTTCCTCGCGTCCGACCTCATGGCTGTAGGCGGCGACGTACCACTGGTTCCTGGCGAAGGCGGTCATGTGCGGCATGGCGTTCCCGTCCCTGAGAGCGGGGCGCCCGCGCCCCGCGTGCCGTGGTTGGACTCAAGGTTCGTGACGGTCGCGGCCGGTCGGCAAGGCGGCTTCTGTCAGACGGAAGGACGGTCCGGGCCCTCGCGGGTGCGCCGGCTCAGGCTCCGGTGGTGCCCTTCTGCCGGACTTCGGCGTACCGCGGGAGCAGCGCCTCCAGGTGTCCCACCATGAAGGTGTAGTACTCCCGCATCTCGCGCAGCCGTTCCCGCTGGGCGGCCGGCATTCCCGCGCCCTGCTCCTGCGCGCGTTCCGCGAGGGCGCGCAGCTGCGTGGTCGAGTCGACGATGTGCTGGAGGCAGCCGACCCAGGCGTCGTCCCGCCAGCGGTAGACGAACTGCCGCCGGCCGGGCTCCTTGTAGCGCTCCACGGTGCCGTTCTCGATGAGCAGCCGGGTGGTCTCCGAGACCGACCCCTTGCTCGCGTCGAGGGCGTCCTGGAGTTCGGCGAGGGTCATCGGCCGTTCGCTCAGCATGAGCAGGCCGGCCGCCCGCCCGGCCATGGGCGGCCAGCCCATGGCCCGGCCCACGTGTGTGCCGAACTCCTTGACGAGCGAGTCGTGAGCGTCGGGCTCGACGCCCTCGGCCGCCTGGGACACCGAAGCCTCCAGTGGTCACAAAAAACTGAACGTTCAGTCTTGACTGAATCTTTCGCGCGTTGGACAGTACCGAAACAAAGCCTACGGGCCCGCGACGGAGCCTACGGGCCCGCACCGTGGCTGATCGCCCTCTGGGGGGAGTCGGGACATGACGACGCAAGGCTGGGACATCATCGTGGTGGGCGCCGGATCGGCGGGCGCCACCTTCGCCGCGCGCTCCGCGCGGCGGGGGAAGCGGGTGCTGCTGCTGGAGGCCGGCCCCGACTACCGCTCCGCCGAGATGCACGAGGCGTGGCGCTCGCCCAACCCGGCGGTCGCGCTGATGGACCCCACCGCCGCCGAGGGACTCGTCTGGACGGGAGTGAACTCCGCCCGTACCGGCAAGCAGCAGCAGGCGCCGTACTGGCGGGGCCGCGGGGTCGGCGGCAGCTCGTCGGTCAACGGACAGATCGCCATCAGACCGCCGATGGCGGACTTCGAGGACTGGGCCGCCCTCGGCTGCACCGGCTGGTCGCCCGAGGACGTCCTGCCCTGCTTCGCCGAGCTGGAGGACGACGAGGAGTTCGGGGACCAGCCCCATCACGGCCGCGGCGGCCCGACGCCGATCCACCGCACGCCGCGGGACGAGTGGGGCGGTGTCGACACGGCCCTGGCCCGCTCCGCCCTCGCCGCCGGGTTCGCGTGGGCCCCCGACGTCAACGCGCCGTCGGCGACCGGAGTCTCGCCGTACCCCATCAACTCCCGTGACGGGCGGCGGGTGTCGGTCAACGACGCCTACCTGGAACCGGCCCGGGAACTCGGCAATCTCACGATCCACGGAGACGCCCTGGTGAACCGGGTCCTCTTCGCCGGGAACCGCGCGGTGGGGGTCGAGTTCGTCCACGACGGACACGTGGTGAGCGCGCACGGCGACACCGTCGTCCTCAGCGCCGGTGTGATCCACTCGCCCGCCGTCCTGATGCGGTCCGGCATCGGCCCCGCGGCGCACCTGCGCTCACTCGGCATCGACGTGCGACACGACCTCCCGGTCGGACGCGGCATGCAGGACCACCCCATGGCCCTGGTGTCCATCCCGCTGGCGCCGGGGGCGGCCGTCAAGACGCCGCACGACCGGCACACCAATGTCTGCGTCCGCTGGACCAGCGGTGCCCACGCCCCGGCCGACGACTTGATGTTCGTCTCGCTCAACCAGAACGTGCTCGCCATGGCCACCGCCTCCGCCGGCGCCTCGTCAGGGGCCTTCGGCGTCTGGCTCAACCAGGGCTATTCACGCGGCGAGCTGACGCTGACCTCGGCCGACCCCACCCGCCAGCCGCTGGTGGAACAGCGGATGCTCTCCGACGAACGGGACCTGGCACGCATGCGGCACGGCATGCGGACGCTGGTCGACCTGGCACGCCGGCCCGAGACCGCGGCCATCACGGCGGGTTCGCTCGCCGAGGCGAACGAGCGGCTGTTCGCCGTGCTGGACAGCGACGGCGAACTGGACGACCACCTGCTGACCACGGTCGTGGACGCACAGCACGGCACCAGCACCTGCCGCATGGGCGCGAGCGACGCCCCCGGCACGGTCGTGGACAGCGGGTGCGGCGTGCTCGGCGTCGACGGCCTGTACGTCGTCGACGCGTCGGTCTTCCCCTCGGTCCCCCGTGCCAACACCAACCTCGCCACGATCATGGCCGGCGAGCTGATGGCCGACCGGCTCGGCTGACCCGAAGGAGCTCCCCATGCAGACCCTGCAACACCTGATCGGCGGCGTCTGGGAGGACTCCTCGGACGACGCGTACACGGACGTCGTCGATCCCGCCACCGAGGAGGTCGTCGCCCGGGCGCCGGCCGGATCCCCGGACGACGTCGACCGGGCCGTGGCCGCCGCGGTGCGGGCGCAGCCCGCGTGGGCCGCACTGCCCGTGCACGAACGCGTCGCGAGGATCTCCGCCTGGGCGGACGCCGTCGCCGAGCACGCCGGTGAGCTCGCCGAGCTCGAATGCCGCGAGATGGGCAAGCCTGTCGGCATCGGCCGCACCTTCGTGGCGGGAGCGGCGGCCGGCCTCAAGGAGGCCGCGGGCCAGGCGCTGTCGTACCGCTTCGAGGACACGGTCGACGGCCCCGAAGGCAGCACGACGCGGATCCTGCGGCACCCGCTGGGCGCCACCGCGGTGATCACGCCGTGGAACTTCCCCGTGGCCATGGTGCTGGGGGCCCTCGGCCCCCTGCTCGCGGCCGGCAACACGGTCGTCGTCAAACCCTCGGAACGCTCACCGCTGTCCGCGGTCCGGCTCTTCGAACTGCTGGACCTGCCGCCGGGCGTGGTGAACCTGGTCCTCGGCGACGCGCGTGCCGGAGCGCCGCTGGCCGGGCACGACCGGATCCGGCTCGTGCACTTCACCGGCTCCGTCGACGCGGGCCGGAAGGTCGCGGCGGACGCCGGCGGGAAGCTGCACCGCACGGTGCTCGAACTCGGCGGCAAGGACCCCGTCGTCGTCGACGCCGGCGTCGACCCGAAGGCCACGGCCGCGGCCGTCGCGTTCGGCGCGTTCCTCAACACCGGCCAGATCTGCACCTCCATGGAACGCATCTACGTCCACCAGGACATCGCCGACGCGTTCGTCGACGCCCTGGCCGAGGCGGCGGCGGCCTATCAGGCAGGCGACGGCCGCCGCGAGGACGTCATGATGGGACCGCTGGTCGACGAGCGTCAGCGCGCGATCGTCCGGCGCCACGTCGCCGACGCGGTCGAGCGGGGTGCGAAGATCCGTGCGGGCGGCGTCGAACCGGACGGCAAGGGGTACTTCTACCCGGCCACGGTGCTCACCGACGTCGACGAGTCGATGCTCGTGATGAGGGAGGAGACGTTCGGGCCGCTCGCGCCGGTCGTGGTCGTCCCCTCCTTCGAGGAGGGCCTCGAGCGAGCCGGCCGGTCCCGTTACGGGCTCGCCGCCACGGTGTATACGAACGACGACGACCATGTCGCCGCGGCCGCCCGGCTTCCCGCGGGCGTCGTCTGGGTCAACCAGTGGCAGGGCGGCGGCCCGGAGCGCCTCTACGAACCGGCCGGTGACAGCGGCATGGGCGCCACCGGCTCGACCGCGGCCTACGACGCCGCGACCCGCCCGGCCGCGGTGCACATCGCCGCCCGGCCCGCGTCATGAGCGCCGCGCCGACGCCCGCCAAGGACGCCGTCCGGCGCCGCATCGGCACGGCGGGCCCGAGCCTGCTCGACCTGTCCCACCGGATCCACGCCCACCCGGAACTCGCCTTCGAGGAGGTCCGCGCCAGCGAATGGGTCGCCGGGCGGCTCAGCGAGGCCGGGTTCGCCGTCGAGCACGGCTGCTACGGGCTTCCCACCGCGGTCCGGGCCACCGTGGGCTCCGGGCCGCTGCACGTCGCGATCTGCGCGGAGTACGACGCGCTGCCGGAGATCGGACACGCCTGCGGGCACAACGTGATCGCCGCCGCCGCGGTGGGCGCCGGACTCGGACTGGCCGAACTCGCCGACGACCTCGGACTGACGGTCACCGTCCTCGGGACCCCGGCCGAGGAAGGCGGCGGGGGAAAGGTCCTGATGCTCGAACGCGGGGCCTTCGACGGCCTCGACGCCGCGATGATGGTGCATCCGGCGGCCGTGGAGATGGCCGCCATGTCCGGCTCGGCGGTCTCCGTGTTCGACGTGTCGTACCGCGGCACGGCCGCGCACGCCGGCGCCTACCCCGAGCGGGGCGTCAACGCCGCCGACGCCATGACCGTGGCCCAGGTGGCCATCGGGCTGCTGCGCCAGCAGACCACGGCCGCGGACCGCGTCCAGGGCATCGTCACCGAGGCGGGCAGTGCGCCGAACGTGATCCCGGACGCCAGCCGGGGCCGGTGGATCGTGCGCTCGGACACCCTTCAGGGGCTGGGACCGCTGACGTCACGCGTACGGCGCTGCTTCGAGGCCGGGGCACTCGCCACCGGGTGCGAGCTGTCGACGGAGCCGGTGTGCCCCGACTACGCCGACCTGCGCCCCGACGCGCGGCTCCTGGCTTTGTACCGGGCCAACGCCGAGGCGCTGGGCCGGACGTTCCCCGACCTGTCGGCACAAGCGGTCGTCGGCGCCGCCACCGACATGGGAAACGTCTCCCACGTAGTGCCCGCCATCCACCCCATGCTGGGCCTCGACTGCGCACCCGCGGTCAACCACCAGCCCGGGTTCACCGCCGCCTGCGTCACCCCGGCCGCCGACCGCGCGGTCCTCGACGGCGCCGTCGCGATGGCCTGGACGTGCGTGGACCTCGCCGCGACGGCCGGGCCGTGAGGCCGCGGACGCACCGGGGCGCGCCGACCCGCGGCAGGTCGCGTCAGTACTCCGTCCCGCTCAGCGCGGGCGTCAACTCCGCCCACGGATTGGGCGGTTCCCCCGTCACCGGCCCGCACACCCCCGCGCCCCGCTCGTGGGCGGTGCGTACGGCGAGCGGGATGAGGGGTGCGGGGACGCCGTAGACGAGGTGGCAGAGCCGGTCGGGCGGGTGGTCGGCCGGCCAGGGCGGCCGGGTGAAGGCGGAGACGTACGTCGTCCAGTGGCCCTCGAAGGTGACGGTGAGGTCGGCGAGGCGGACGTACCCGGGTGCCGGGTGGACACCGGGGTTGAGCACGACGGGAGCGGCACCGAGGCGGCGTGCCGTGCGGACCAGCCGGCGGCAGGCGGGCAGGCCGTCCGGGGCCGCGGTGACGCGGTCGAGGAAGCAGCCGTCGGCCGCGTACCACTGCCGGTGACGGCGCAGTTCGTCGGTCACCTCGGCCCGGCCGCGGGCACCGTAGTCGGTGTCGACGTAGCCGAGCAGCCGCGCCCCCGCCGCCCGCAGGGCCCCGGCCGCGGCGGCGAAGGCCCGGTCGGGGGCCGTGCCGGGGCCGTTCGCGGGGTTGAGGACGACGCCGTACGTCCGGTCGGCGGCCGTGATCAGCCGGTGCCAGGCGCCCGGGTCCTCGGCCGGGTGCACATACAGCGGAACCAGCAGGCTCACGGCACCCCGCCGCCTTCCCGGGTCGTCGCCGCCCAGAGCGCGGCCAGCGCGTCGTCGAGGGTGTACGACGGCCGCCAGCCGAGCGACTCGCCGGCGGCCGTGATGTCCGAGCACTGCCACGACACCTGGGCCGAGCGCGCCGACCCGCTTCCCGTCTCCTCCTCGACCCGCCCGGCGAACCCCGCCCGGCGCGTCAGCGCCCGCACCAGTTCCCGAACCGGGACGGCTCGGCCGGAGCCGAGGTTCAGCACGGGCGGCAGCGGCCCGGGTGCCGTGACCGCCAGCGCCACCGCCCGGGCCACGTCGCGTACGTCCACGAAGTCGCGGTGCGCGGACAGGTCGCCGAGCCGCAGCACCGCCTCCGGGTCCGCGCCCGCCGTACGCAGCAGCGCGGCGATCCGCCCGGGCAGCGAGGTGCCCGGCGCCCCGGGCCCGACCGGGTTGCCCACCCGCAGCACCACCGCGTCCAGTCCGGAGGCGGTCACCGCGACCGTGCCCGCCAGCTTGGTCGCGCCGTACGGGCCGGCCGGCCGGGTGGCCGCCGACTCCGTCACCGCCGTGCCCGGACGACCCGGGCCGTACTCCGCCGCCGAGCCCAGATGGACCAGGCGCGCCGCGGGCGCCGCCTCGCGCAGCGCCGCGCACAGCGCCGCCGGGCCGCGGGCGTTGACCTCGGCGAGGGTCACGGCGTCGCCGCCGGTCGCGCCCGCGCAGTTGACCACGGCGTCGGGTGCCGCCGCCGCCAGCGCCGTCGCCAGCCGCTCCGGGCGGTCGCAGGCCAGGTCGAGGCGGAACCCGGCGGCGGGGGAGCGGCCGCCGCCGAGGACCAGCGCCCCCGGCAGCGCCCGCAGCCGGTCGACGATGTGAGAGCCCAGGTATCCGGTGCCGCCCAGGACGAGAACGCGCATGCGGTGCTCAGGCTCCCTTGAGCAGGTGAGACTTGCGGATGGTGAACTCCGCGTTCGCCCGGTCGTAGTCGTCCGGGCGGCCGATGTCCAGCCAGTAGCCGTCGAACTCGTAGGCGTACGGCGGCTGTTGCCTGGCGAGCAGATCGAGCACCAGCTCGTCGAAGCCGAGCGGCAGCCCGGGAGTGTAGTCCTCCAGCGTGGCGCGGGACAAGCCGTAGACGCCCATCGAGACGCGGTAGTCGACGCTGGGCTTCTCGGTGAACGCGACCACCTTGCCGTCGTCGGTGGTCAGCACCCCGAAGTCGATGTGCACCCTGCGGGCGTACGTGGCGATGGTCAGCGGCGCGCCGGCGTCGCGGTGGGTGCGCAGGACGTCGGCGTAGTCGAGGTCGGTGAGGACGTCGCCGTTCATCACCAGGAACGTCTCCGGCAGCCGGTCGCGCAGCGTCAGCAGCGGGCCCATGGTGCCGAGCGGGCTGTCCTCGGTGGCGTAGTCGACGGCCATGCCCCACCGGGAGCCGTCACCGACGTACGCGCGGATGATCTCGCCGAGGTGGCCGATGGCGATGGTGCAGTGGGTGAAACCGGCCGTGGACAGCTGACGCAGCACGATCTCCAGGATGGCGTGCTGGTCGCCGATGGGGACGAGCGGCTTGGGCAGCGCCGTGGTGTACGGCCGCAGCCGGACGCCCTTGCCTCCCGCCAGGATCACTGCGTGCATGGAACTCCTCCTTCGGATACGTGCGCGGACGTGCTGGGACGGTTCCGGACGCGGTCAGACGTTGTAGATGCCGGCCTTGTAGCGGGCCAGGTTCGCCGGGTCGCGGAAGAACTCCACGGTGTGCGCGAGGCCTTCCTCCAGCGTGTGCGCGGGCCGCCAGCCGGTCGCCGCGGTGAGCCTGCTCGCGTCCGCGACCAGCCGCATCACCTCGGAGGCGGCGGGCCGGACGCGTTCGGCGTCCTCGCGCACGTCGAGGGCGGCGTCCATCACCTTGCCGATCAGCGTGACCAGGTCGCCGACCGAGATCTCCCCGCCGGTACCGGCGTTGAAGGTGCGGCCCACGACCTGCCCGGCGGGTGCGGTGCCGACCGCGAGGAACGCCCGCGCGGTGTCCTCGACGTAGCCGAAGTCCCGGGTGGGACGCAGGTCGCCGAGGGTGATGACGCGCTCCCCGGCGGCGACCTGGCCGATCACCGTGGGGATCACCGCGCGCATCGACTGTCTGGGCCCGAAGGTGTTGAACGGTCTGAGTGTCACCACCGGGGTGCCGAAACTCGCGTGGTAGCTGTCGGCCAGCCGGTCCCCGCCCGCCTTCGAAGCGGCGTACGGCGACTGGGTGTTGACGGGGTGGTCCTCGGTGATCGGCACGGTCCGCGCGGTGCCGTAGGTCTCGCTGGTGGAGGTGTGCACCAGCCGGGGCGTGCCGAGCGCGCGCACCGCCTCCAGCACGTTGAGGGTGCCGGTGACATTGGTGTCCACATAACTGCGCGGCGCCCGGTAGGAGTACGGGATCGCGATCAGCGCGGCCAGGTGGTAGGCGACGTCGGCGCCCTCGAGCAGGCCGCGGACCGAACCCGGGTCGCGGACGTCGCCGAGGACGATCTCCACCTGGTCCAGGACGTCCGGGTGCAGGGTCTCCAGCCAGCCGTACGAGGAGAAGGAGTTGTACAAGGCCATCGCCCTGACCCGGAACCCTGCGGCGACCAGGGTCTCGGTCAGGTGCGAGCCGATGAAACCCTCGGCTCCGGTGACGGCGGCGAGCGGTGATGAGGTCAACGCGGGTGTCCTTCCGGTGGGTTGGGCCCGGTGTGGGGGTGCCGGGAAGTACGGGGACGCGGTCCGGCGGGCCGGGGCATCAGACGTGCCGGGCCGGTCGGCCGAGCAGGCGGAGCGCGCACGCCACCAGACACGGCAGGGCCGCGCCGCAGCACAGCGGCAGCGCCCGCGGGCCCGCCGGAAGGTCCAGCAGCGTGACGGCCCCCGCGCCGCCCGCCGCCGTCAGACAGATCGCGGCCGACGGCCACGCCACCCCGAACGCCTGGAGCAGCAGGCCCGTCCACAGGGTGGCCCCGAGCAGCGGCAGCACCGCCGGCCCGGCGCCGGTGAGCAGGGCGGCGGGCAGCAGGGGAAGCGCGTAGCCGAGCAGACAGCCGGCCAGGATCCCGGCCGACCGCAGCAGGAAGGCGGCGGGGGAGGCGGTCGCGCGCAGCGCGGAGACCGACAGCCCCCGGAAGCGGTACAGCAGCCACTCGGCCGGCCCCATGCTCACCGTCAGCACGATCACCGCGTACGGCTCCCGCCGGCCCTCCAGCAGCACCAGCACGCCCGCTGCGAGCCCGAACAGGCCGTACGGCAGGGACGCGAGCAGCCGCGGCCGGCCCGCGCCGGGGACGGCCGGGGCGGCGATGCCGGCCCGCAGGACGCGGCCGGTGACCGCGAGCGTCACCGCCAGCGCCAGCAGCGGCAGGCCGGCCCGCACCCAGGTGCCCGGCTCCCACCACGGCAGCACCGCCGCCCCGGCGACGAGCGGGGACAGCGCGGCCGACAGCACACGCTCCCGGCCCAGCACCAGCAGCACCCCCGCCGCCGCCAGGTACAGCGACTGCGCGGCCGCCACCAGCGTCACCGGGCCGCCTCCCGCGGGCAGCGCGGCGGCCCCCGTGGCCAGGGCGGCCCCCAGGGGCGCCCCGGCCAGCAGCGTACGGGCGGCCTCCCTGCGGCCCGTCGCCATCCTGAGGTGGGCGCGATGGCCGAGCGCCTGCCCCCAGGCCCAGGAGACCAGCCCCGCCGTGATCAGCGCGGCGGTGTGCCGGCCGGCGTGCCACAGCGGCGCGGTGAGCGGGTAGGCCAGGCACGGCAGCGCGAACAGCACGCCCCGCAGCAGGCAGCGCACATGGTCCGGGCGCCAGGGGTCGGCCGCCGGGGCGGGTTCGGGGAACGTGCGCGGCACCCGCTCGTAGAGCGCGGCGGCCAGCGAGAACAGGTCCGGGTGGCCGTACCGTTCCCGGATCGCGTCGGCGGCCAGGCCCTCCGACTCCAGCAGGGCCACCACCTCGTAGGGGTGGACGGCCGGGCCGACGCGGTCGGCGAGTGCGGCGGCCAGTTCGCTGACCGCCTCCTCGTCCGGACCGTGGCCCGGCAGCCGGATGGCCGGGGCGGTGTCGTCGAGGGCCCAGCTCGGGCGGCGGCGCGGCCGGCGGGCCGGGCGGCGCAGCTCGGCCAGCCGGAGCGCCAGCACGTCCCGTTCCGCGCCGCCGGGTTCGAGGGACATCGGCCCGCTCATCCGGCCAGACTCCCCGTACCCGCCGGTGCCGGTGCCGGTGCTGGTGTCCCGTCGGCCTCGGCGGCGGCCGGCCGCCGCCGGAGCGTGGGCAGTTCCCGATAGATGGAGCGGAAGGTGTCGACGGTCTGCCGCAGGGTGAACTGCTCGATCACCCTCAGACGCGCCGCCTCACCCATCGCCCGCCGGCGCGCGGGGTCGCCCAGCAGCTCCAGCGCGGCCCGGGCCATGGCGGCCGGGTCGCGCGGCGGCACCACCAGACCGGTGTCCCCGACCGCCTCCCGGACCCCGCCGACATCGGTGGAGACGGTCGCCCGCCCGCACGACATGGCCTCGATGAGGGTGAACGGGAAGCCCTCGCTGATGCTGGAGAGCATCACGACGTTGCCGGCCGCGTAGGCGTCCTTGATGTCCTCCACACGGCCCTCGAACGTCACGGCGTCCGCGTGCCCGAGCTCGGCCGCCAGCGTCTCGCACCGTTCGCGGTACGCCTCCCCGCCCCGGGGCGTTCCGCCGAACAGCCTGAGGCGTGCCTCGGGCATGCGCTCCCGGACCGGGCCGAAAGCGCGGACGAGGGTCTCCAGGTCCTTGATCGGGTCCACCCGGCCGGCCCAGCTGAGGGTGGGCACCTCCGGCTCCGGCCCGGCCGGCGGGAACGCGGCCGGATCCACGCCGTTGTAGACCGTGCGGATCGACTCCGGGTCGGCGCCGCCCTGTTCCTCCCACAGCCGGTTGTAGCGGTTGCCCGGCGTGATCAGCGCGGCCCGGCGGTAGCTCTCCCGGGCCAGCAGCCGGAAGAAGCCCAGGACGACGGCCTTCACCGGCCAGGGGTAGGGGGCGGTGCGGTAACCGAGGTAGCGTTCGCGCAGATAGACGCCGTGCTCGGTCAACAGCAGCGGAACGCCGTGCCGTTCGAGGCCGGCCAGCCCCGGCAGGACGGCGACACCGCCGCTGACCGCGTGCGCGACCCCGCCGTCGGGGGCCGGCGCGGCCAGCGGGCGCAGGGCGTGCTCCAGCAGGGCGGTCGCGGTGAGCGCGTCGTGCAGGGTCGGCCGGGCCTCCCGTACGGCCAGGCCCGGACGGTTCCATACGGCGGCCAGGATCGCCACCGCCCGGTCGCCGCGCAGGAACGGGCTCAGCGTCCCGTCCGCCGCCGTCCGCGCCATCGCGTACAGCGCGGGCCGGAAGCCGTCCTCGGCGCACGGGTCGAGCAGCGCGGTGAGGAACCGTTCGTAGGCGGCGGCGAGTTGCCGGCGGGCCGGGCCCCGGGGCGCACGGCCCTCGGGCGGGTCACCCCACATGGGCACCGACCTGACGGAGGTGACGTGCCCGGGCAGGTCCCACACGACGGGTTCCCGTCCGGTACCCGTGACGGCGATCACGTCGAAGTCGATGTCGGGCATGCCCTGGACGAGCTGGTCGCACCAGACGCTGACACCTCCGTGACTGTGCGGATAGGTGCCTTCGGTGAGGAGGGTGACGCGCGTTGACTGTGGGCGTCGCGCGCCGCGTTGAACGTGCATCGATGGGCTCCACGGCCGAGGTGTGGGGGTGGTCGTGCCGGTCCCGGCCGGGGGTGGGGGGTGCGGTGGGGGCCGGGACCTTGGGGTCGGTGCGACGCTCAGTGCTTCGCGGTGCTCGCGGTGCCTGCCGTGTTCGCGGTGTACGGGACCCGCTTCTGGACGCCCGCGGGGACGCGGGTGCCCGGGGCGGGCTTCGTGGCAGGGGCGGGGCCGGTGGTGCCGGCGGTCGCGGTGGGGGTCGCGGTGGTCGTCGGCAGGGTCAGGGTCAGCGGGGAGCCGGCCGAGGGGGTCCAGCCGGAGCGTGCTCCCGCGTACGCGTCGCCGTAGGAGGCGCCGCCCAGCGTCGTGCCGTCGGGCAGGGTCGCGGTGACGGCCACACCGCTGGGCGCGTCGACGGTCACGGTGTCGCCGACGCGGTAGGCGGTGACCTGGCCGGCCGCGAGGGCCGCCTTCCACGCCGCGCGCCGTTGGAGTTCGGTGCCGATGTCCTTCATCCGCAGGTTCACCACCGGGGTGTTGTCCGCGAACAGGGCGTCGTAGCCGTCGAGTACGCCGTCGAGCACCGGGTAGGCGATGCGTTCCTCGGCCAGGTTCGACTGGTGGATGAAGTGCGGCCTGGGGTCGTTCGACAGGACGTGCCCGAGGTCGATCCGGGTCTCGGTCGGCACGATCTGGCCGGTGTAGCCGGTGGTGGTGTCCAGGGGTGCGCCGAGGCAGGTGGTGGTCGCCGGGTTGTCCTCGCAGATGCCGCTGCCGCCCTGGGCGCGGGAGGTGTAGAGCCAGTTGTACTCGTCGACCTCTTCGGCCGCCTTGCCCACGTTGTAGAAGATGTTCATCGGGTAGCGGGGCACCGTCAGGGCCGGGCCGATCTGACGCTGCTCGGACTCACGGGAGTTGTCCGAGCCGGTGTAGGCGACGCCGTTGTCGGCGAGTGCGACGGCCAGGTTCGGGTTGTCGTCGGGCTGCTGCGGCAGCAGCTTCAGGCCCGAGTGCTCGCCCGTGACCAACTCGTCGCTCTCCAGGGGCAGTCCGGCGGCCTGTCCCCAGGCGCGGTTGTTCGCGATCTCGTCGGAGATCTCCGTCCGGCTGACCCACTCGGTGCTGCCGTCGGCGTCGGTGACGCACTTCCAGGGCACCACCGTGGTGTCCTGCTCGCAGCCGAGGAAGGCGTGCGTGTAGGTGTGGTTGATCCAGCGGAACTGGTCGCGGTCCGCGATCAGTTCGTCGGCGAGTTCGTCGACGCCGTCGTTGTCCTCGCGCTGGTCGACGCTGCCGACGCCGTTGTAGGCCAGGTCGAGCGTGAAGTGGTGGCTGTTCTGCCAGGCGGTGGCCTGGTCGACGTCCGCGGCGGTCATGCGGATCGGGTCCGGGGTGCCCTGGCCGCCGGTGCAGTCGACGTCGCCGGGCGTGCAGTTGAGTTCGGTGTCCCAGCGGTCGTCGGCGGCGAACACGTCGTCGACGTGCACGGCGAAGTAGTTCCGGGAGGCACCGAGGTGCACCCCGCCGGTCATCCACTCCACGATGCCCCGGGCCAGCAGCCGGAACTGCTGCTGGTACTGGTTGTAGACGAAGGTGACGACCAGCTCGCGCCGCCCGTCGTGCCGGTACTCGCCCACCAGCGAGCCCTGCTGCGACGTCCCGGGGATGGTCGCCTCGACGTACGGGGTGAAGTCCGCGCCGGTGGCGGGAGTCGACAGATAGGCGTAACTCTCGGCCACCGTAGGGGAGTTGTCCTCGAAGGGCACGGCACCGTCGAGGTAGCCGAAGGCGCCCGCCTCGCCGGCCGCCGTCACCTGGGCCTCGACGCCGTCGATACTGCCGGAGTAGCCGCCGGCGGCCGCGTACTGCAGCCCGGCCTCCGGACGCGCGTAGGTGTAGGCGTCGACCTGCGGGATCGCGTACGTCTGCTCGTACGCCGCGAGCGCCGCCATCTCGGTGGATCCGGCGGCGAACGGATCGTCGTCGGGCAGCACGACCGCCTGGTACTTGGCGCGGGGTCTGCCGTCCACGGTGTCCGCGAGGAACCCCGCGTCGATCACCGACCGGTCGGAACTGGTCAGATCGACCTCGGTGTACGGCGTGCCCGCGGTGTCCAGTTCGGACGCGATCGCGGCGGTGGCCGGGCCGCCGTCGCTCACCAGCAGGACCTGGAGGTCGATTCGGGGGATCGTGGTGTCGGCGTGCGCCGTGCCGGCCGGCAGGCCCAGTGCGGCGACGAGCGCGCCGACCGTGAGCGCGGTGGTGCGGACGGTTCGCTTCATGCGGTGAAGTCCTCTCCCCGGGCAGGGGTGAGCACGGCTCCCAGGGAGCGGGGACGCACCCCCTTGCGCGACCCCGGCGTCCCCTCGGAAACCGGTCGTCGACGCATCCGTCGTCACGTGGTGGTGTCTCTGTGCGGCTTTGGCGCGGGCCTCGGTGCCTCAGGCGCAGAGCACGCGCGTCTCGGGGGTGTAGACCGGGCCGCCGCTGGTGGTCGAGCTGTCGCTGAACTCGGCGTAGTAGTACGAGTAGAAGCCGATGTCGCCGTTGCAGCCGGAGTCGGCGGCGATCTGCAGCGTCAGCGTGACCGTGCGGCTCTGTCCCGGCGGGATGGTGGCGCCGTAGTCGGTCCCGAGGTCGGCCGGACCGGTCCCGGAACAGGACGTGCCGCCGGTGGCCGTGGCCAGGGAACAGCCGGTGAAGCTGTACTTGAGGTCGGGGCGCTGGCTGGTCAGCCAGGTCGGGTCGATCGTCTGGTGGACGAACCAGATGTCGTAGGTCTTGTTGTTGGTGATCGTCATCGACAGGTTCACCGTCCCACCGGGCGTGGTGGTGGCGCTGTCGGTGGTGAACGTCAGATCGGCCGGCCCGGAGTCGGCGCTCGCGCTCGGGGCCAGGCCGAGGACGGCGAGCACGAAGGCGAGGGCGGTGGCGAGACCGAGGCGTCTCATCAGGGGTGATCGCATGGCCCGGGAGGCTAGGCAGACGGTGAGCACACCGTCTGCCCCTGCTGGAACAGCTGATTCACAGGTCGGCCGGAAGTGTCTCTCGAGTGACGGCGCTGTGGATGTTGTGTGGTGACGACTCGAGGTTTGTATACACGCACGGTATGCGATGTACCGCGGACCGGCGCGGCGGTGCCGGGCGGTGCCGGGCGGTGCGGTGCGGCCACCCGGCGGTATTGGCGTGTACCTGACGGGTCGGACCGGGTCGGCGACGGCCGTCCCTCCGCGCGCCGGGGATGTTCTCGGCCAACCGCCGATTTCCGGCCCTGATTCGGTCGTGGGGACTTCTTGGTGAGGTCTTGGGCTCGCGTACCCTCATCCGTCACATCCGCGCCACCGGGCCCTTCCCTGACGTTCGGTGCTCTTGGAACACTCGCACCGCGCATCATCCGTCACGCTCCGGCCATTCCGTACGCCAGGATGAGAGGTCCCACAGCCATGCCCGAAGTCAACCGGCGTCGATTCCTCCAACTCGCAGGCGCCACCACGGCGTTCACCGCGCTGTCCAACAGCATCGAGCGCGCCGCCGCGCTGCCCGCCAACCATCGCACGGGGTCGATCGAGGACGTCGAGCACATCGTCGTCCTGATGCAGGAGAACCGTTCCTTCGACCACTACTTCGGCTCGCTCAGAGGCGTCCGCGGCTTCGGCGACCCGCGTCCGGTGGCCCGCCCGGACGGCAAGCCGGTGTGGTACCAGTCGGACGGTATGAAGGACCTGCTGCCGTTCCACCCCGACGCCGACGACCTGGGCCTCGCGTTCATCCAGGACCTCCCGCACGGCTGGAACGACGGACACGCCGCCTTCGACCAGGGCAAGTACGACAAGTGGGTGCCGTCCAAGGGCTCCACGACCATGGCGTACCTGAAGCGTGAGGACATCCCCTTCCACTACGCGCTCGCCGACTCCTTCACCATCTGTGACGCGTACCACTGTTCGTTCATCGGCTCCACCGACCCGAACCGCTACTACCTGTGGACGGGTTACACCGGCAACGACGGCAAGGGCGGCGGCCCGGTTCTCGGCAACGACGAGGCCGGCTACAGCTGGACCACCTACCCCGAGCGCCTGGAGAAGGCCGGAGTCTCGTGGAAGATATACCAGGACGTCGGCGACGGCCTCGACGCGAGCGGCTCCTGGGGCTGGATCCAGGACGCCTACCGCGGCAACTACGGCGACAACTCGCTGCTCTACTTCAAGCAGTACCAGGACGCGAAGCCCGGCGACCCGCTGTACGACAAGGCCCGCACCGGCACCGACGCTCGCAAGGGCGAGGGTTTCTTCGACCAGTTGAAAGCCGACGTCAAGGGCGGCAAGCTGCCGCAGATCTCCTGGATCGTCGCTCCCGAGGCCTTCACCGAGCACCCCAACTGGCCCGCCAACTACGGCGCCTGGTACGTCGCCCAGGTCCTGGACGCCCTCACCGCCGACCCGAAGGTGTGGGCGAAGACGGCCCTGTTCATCACCTACGACGAGAACGACGGCTTCTTCGACCACGTGATCCCGCCCTTCCCGCCGTCCTCCGCCGCGCAGGGCATCTCGACGGTCGACGCCGGACCCGACCTGTTCAAGGGCGACAGCGGCCATGTCGCCGGTCCCTACGGGCTGGGGCAGCGCGTGCCGATGCTCGTCGTCTCCCCGTGGAGCAAGGGCGGTTACGTCTGCTCGGAGACGATGGACCACACCTCGGTCATCCGGTTCATGGAGCGTCGCTTCGGGGTGCACGAGCCGAACATCTCGCCCTGGCGGCGTGCCGTCTGCGGCGACCTGACCTCGGCGTTCGACTTCTCCCGCACGGACACCCGGCCGGTCGCCCTGCCGGACACCGACGGCTACCGGCCCCCGGACCACGACCGCCACCCCGACTACAAGCCGACCCCGCCCGCCAACCCGGCCCTGCCCAAGCAGGAGCGCGGGCAACGGCTCACCCGGCCGCTCAAGTACGCGCCCCTCGTGGACGCTTCGGCGGACGCGGCGACCGGCAAGATCACGCTCACCTTCGCCTCCGGTGCCCACGCGGGCGCCGCCTTCCTCATCACCTCCGGCAACCGCACCGACGGTCCCTGGAGTTACACCACCGAAGCCGGCACATCGGTCTCCGACACCTGGAACTCGGCGTACTCCGGCGGCTCCCACGACCTGACCGTGCACGGCCCGAACGGCTTCCTGCGCGCCTTCAAGGGCTCCGGGAAGACCGCGGGAGCAGAGGTCACCGCCCGGCACACGGGCGACGGCATCCAGCTCACCTTCACCAACCAGGGCTCCGGCGCGGCCCGGTTGAAGCTCGTCAACGGCTACGGCGGACGGCCGCGGACGGTCACCGTACGGCCGGGGGCGCACGTCCGGCTCACCGTGGACCTCACGGCGAGCCGCCGCTGGTACGACCTCACCGTCACGTCCGACACCGACCCGGGCTTTCTGCGCCGGTTCGCCGGACATGTCGAGAACGGGCACTCCGGTGTCAGCGACCCGGCGATCGTCACGGAGTAAACGGCCGATGAATACCGCATCGTGGGGACTGGTCAGGTACCGGTCAGCTCAGGGTAGTGTGCCCCGGTGACCACGCAATCGAACACTCCTGCAGGCTGGTACCCCGATCCGCACGGTGCGCCCCAGACGCTCCGTTACTGGGACGGCGCGCAGTGGACCGACCACACCAGCCCGGACCAGCAGGGCGCCCAGCCGGGTGCCCAGCAGGCCGCGCCGCAGGCTGCCCCGCACGCGGCCGTTCCGCAGCAGGCCGCCGGTGACGCCCGCGTGCAGCGTCAGGTGCAGCAGCAGGCCGGAGTCGCCGCCGGCGGCCCCGGTGGCGGCACCCTGTTCACCGAGCCGGTCCTGGTCGTGAACCAGAAGGCCAAGCTGATCGAGGTGACCAACGAGTACAAGGTCATGGATCAGAACGGCAGGGAGATCGGTTCGGTCGTCCAGGTCGGGCAGAGCCTCATCAAGAAGATCGTCCGTTTCGTCTCCAGCCTCGACCAGTTCATGACGCACAAGCTGGAGATCCGGGACGCCTACGGCCAGCCGCAGTTGCTGCTGACCCGGCCGGGGAAGATCTTCAAGTCGAAGGTGATCGTGCAGCGCCCGGACGGCTCGCCGGTGGGTGAGATCGTCCAGCAGAACATGATCGGCAAGATCAACTTCGCGATGAACGCCGACGGCCAGAAGGTCGGCGCCATCAAGGCGGAGAACTGGCGGGCGTGGAACTTCGCCATCGTCGACCACGCGGACAACGAGGTCGCCCGGATCACCAAGACCTGGGAAGGCCTCGCCAAGACGCTGTTCACGACCGCGGACAACTACGTCCTGCAGATCCACTACCAGCTGCCCGAGCCGCTGCTGAGCCTCGTGGTGGCGACGGCGCTGACCGTCGACACCGCGCTGAAGCAGGACTCGCGGGGGCTGGGCTGATCTTCGCCTACTGTATCCAGGCGGCAGCAGACAACGGCGGCCGGCGCGCGCGGGATTCCGCACGCACCGGCCGCCGCTCTCGTGGCTACAGCGGGCTGAGCCGTCCCGGCTCCGACTGCCGCGGCACCAGCGCCGGTTCGAGCGACGCCGTGCCCGGCTCCAGCGCCAGCACCGCCGCCACGGGATGTTCCGCGTCGTCGTCGACGGCGGGCCCGGCCGCGGGAGCCGCCCGGGTGAGCAGGACCACGCCCAAGGAGGCCAGCCCCGCCCCGGCCAGCGCCAGCAGGACCCCGGCCTCCCCGCCCCGGAGTCCCTGGCCGAGCAGGGTGAGCCCGATCACCGCGGCCGCGACCGGGTTGGCCAGGGTCACCACCGCCAGCGGGGCGCCCAGACCGCCCCGGTAGGCCGTCTGCGACAGCAGCAGCCCGCCCGTGGCGAACGCGGCGACGAGCAGCGCCACCCCGACGACCTCGCCCGCCCCGCCGATCCCGGCGCCGAGCCCGGCCCCCGAGCCGGTCGCCGCCACCGTCACCGTCTGGGTGAGCGCCGACGCCACGCCCGAGGCGAAGCCGGACGCCGTCGCGTGCCGCAGGCCCGGCCGGGCACCGGGCCGCGCCAGCATGCCGATCAGCGCCGCCGTCGTACCGGCCACCGCCAGCGCCTGAGGCAGGCTCAGTACCCGCTCGGGCGCCGGGCCCGAGGCGGCGACCAGTATGGCGGCCAGCCCCAGCAGCGTGAACGCGGTGCCCCGCCACTCGACCGGGCTGACCCGCCGCCCGGCGGCCCGCGCCCCCATCGGCACGGCCGCGACCAGAGTGAGCGCGCCCAGTGGCTGGACCACCGTCAGCGGACCGTACTTGAGGGCCACCACGTGCAGCAGCGCGGCGCCCGCGTTCAGCCCGACCGCCGACCACCACGCGCCGGTGCCCAGCAGCCGCAGCAGGCCCGCGCCGGAAGCGCGCGAGGCGAGGCGTTCCTGGGCGACGGCGGCCGCGGCGTAGGCGACGGCCGAGACCAGGGACAGGGCGACGGCGATCAGGTCGGCGCTCATCGGCCCGCTCCGGCCAGGACGGGCGCCTCGGGGGACACCGGCATCCGTCGGCCGCTTCCCCGGCCGCTGCGCCGCGCATGTGGGGTACTCGCCCCGTCCGCCGTGCGGTGCGGCGGGTGGATCAGGGCGAGCGCCACGCCGAGCATGGCCGTCGCGACGATCGCGTCGAGCCAGTAGTGGTTCGCCGTGCCCACGATCACCAGCAGGGTCACCAGCGGGTGCAGCAGCCACAGCCAGCGCAGGCGCGACCGCGACCGGGTCGCCACGATCAGGCCGATGGCCACCATCAGGGCCCAGCCGAAGTGCAGCGACGGCATCGCGGCGTACTGGTTGGAGAGGTGATCGGTCTGCGGTGGACCGTATACAGAAGGTCCATACACACGCGCGGTGTCGACCAGCCCGGTGGCGGCCAGCATGCGCGGCGGGGCCAGCGGGAACGTGAAGGGCAGCACCAGGGCGGCGGCCGTGACCGCGGCGAGGACCCGGCGGGCCCAGACGTAGTGCGCGGGCCGCCGCAGGTACAGCCAGACCAGGAAGGCGGCGGTGGCCGGGAAGTGGACGGTCGCGTAGTAGGTGTTCGCCAGGTGGACCAGGGTGTCGCCGTGCAGCAGTGCGGACTGCACCGTGCCCTCGCCCGGCAGGTGCACGGCCCGTTCCAGGTCCCACACGCGGCGGGCGTTGTGCAGCGCCTCACCGGTGTGGCCGGTGGCCAGCTGCCGGCCCAGCTTGTAGACGAGGAAGAGCCCTGCTACCAGCAGGAGCTCACGGACGAGCGGAGGCCGCGCTGTCGCGTCGGCCTCCGCTTTCGCAGGCGCGGTTCGGGCATTCATCCCCCGGCCCCTTCACTGACGGTGTGCTGGCTCATCGATACGTCACCGTACCGATACGCCAGTGTACCGATACGCTCGGGTACCGGTACACTGGCGTATCGATTGACGTAGGACACACTGGATACGGGTTGCGGAAACCGCCGTGCAGGAGCCGCACAGGAGTCGTACGGGAGTGACCGCGTTACATGGGTGACCGCGCTACGAGTGAGGAGAAGAGCACATGACGTCGCAGGCCGCGGACGGACCGGAGACGGTCGCCGCCTCGCGCCGTTCCAAGATCACGGCCGAGCGTGAGCGGGAGTTCTTCGACGCCGTGCTCGAGCAGATCCGCGAGTGCGGCTACGACTCGGTCACCATGGAAGGGGTCGCCGCCAGCACGCGGTGCAGCAAGTCCACGCTCTACCGGCAGTGGAAGACCAAGCCCCAGTTCGTGGCGGCGGCGCTGCGTGCCAACCGGGAGGTGCGCTTCGCCGGCATCGACAGCGGATCGCTCGCCGAGGACCTGCGCCGGGCCGCGTGGGCGGCGGGGGACTGGTCGGGCAAGGACACCCGGCTGCTTCAGGCCCTCGGGCACGCGATCACGCAGGACCCCGAACTCCAGCAGGCGCTGCGCGAGACGCTCGTCGACCCCGAGATCGCCGCGCTCCAGGAGATCCTCCGGCGCGGTGTCGAACGGGGCGAGGTGCGGGCCGATCACCCGGCGCTGGAGTACGTGCCCGCGATGATGTTCGGCGTGCTGCGCGTGCGGCCCGTGCTGAGCGGCCAGTACGCCGACTCCGACTACCTGCTGCGGTTCGTGGAGGCCGCCGTGCTGCCCGCACTCGGGCTGACCTGAGACCCAGGCCGCCGTCCACGGGATGACTGGACGGTGACCTGCCTGCGCCGCACCGTGGGGACGGGGGCGGCGCACACCACCGGCCGGGTGGGGTTCCTCTGGAGCGGAGGGGCGCCCCACCCGGCCGACTCATGTGCCGGGGCGGACCGCCGGGTCAGACGTTCTGCCCGTTGCCGCCACCCGACGACACCTTGATGTTCTTGGTGATGTCGTCGATGACCGACTCCTTCTGCCCGACGTCGACGCCGAAGCGCACCACGACCATCTGCTGCGGGTTCGCGGGCGAGGGGAAGGCGAGCGACTCGACGTAGCCGTCGGCGCCCTTGCTGGTGACCGCCTGCCAGCGGACCAGGTAGCCCTTCTGTCCGGCCACGGTGACCGCCTTGGAGGCCAGCACCTTGTGGGAGGTGATGCTGCCGTAGGTGGCGCCGCCGTACGAGTCCTTGGCATTGGCCGCGATGTCCGACTTGGCGACCTCCTCGGCCGTGTCGCCCGTGGCGTGGAGGGCCAGCGCCGGCGCCGAGTAGGCGCCGCCCGGGGTGCAGGTCTTGGAGGTGTCGCCCGGGCACTTGTAGGAGCCGCCGGAGGTCACCTGCACGCCCGCGGGGAGCGTCTCCCCGGTCCAGCCGTCCGGTACCCGCATGCTGATGCCGTTGACCGCGTCGCTGATCGTGCCGCCGCCCTTGACCTTGGGCGCCCCGGACTCGCCGGGCGAGGGCGACTGGCCGCCCGGCCCGCCTCCCGAGCCTCCGTCGCCCGAGCCCCCGCCCGAGCCGCCGAACGGCCCGCCCTGGCCCTCGGAGCCGCCCTGCCCGCCGGGACCACCGTCCTGGCCGCCCTGCCCGCCGGAGCCCTGCTGCGACCCGGCGCGGTCGCCGTCGCCGCCTCCGCCGTTGCCGGAGAGGGCGTACACACCGACCCCGATGCTCGCGAGGACCGCGGCCGCCACCGCGACGGCTATGCCGGTGCGCAGACCGCGCCGGGGAGCGGCCGGCGGATGGGCGGGATATACGGGATAAGCCGGATACGCCCCAGCGGCCGGCGTCTGCGCCGGGGGACCCCATACGGCGGCCGACCCGGCGGGACGGGTCTGTTCCGTCCATGCCTTGCCGTCCCACCAGCGCTCGGTGGCGGGACCGTCACTTGTCTGCCCGGGATCGGGGTACCACCCGGGAGGAGTCACCTGCGTCATGCCCCCACCGTATGAGGCGTCGGTGAAAGACGGATGAGAGGCCCCTGCATCCGCGGGCCCGGACCGGATCTCGGACCGGATCTCGGACCGGATCACGGGTCGGATCTCGGCCAGACCTCGGGCCGGTCCCAGGGCCGTCCGGCGGCGCCGCGGACGGCGATCGCGGGACGGCCGGCGTGGGCGTCGTCCCGAAACGGGTCCTCTTTGCGGCCTGTTGACCGCCCGTCGGCTTCACAGGCGCTGGTCGGGCCCGGTGGACGTCGCCCCGCCGCACCGTCGTTCACTCGTCACGGCAACAGCCGCGCGGACCGGCCTCCAACCGGCCGACAGGACGGCTACGCTCGAGGTCGGTACGTCGTTCGGGCGACTTGGGGAGGTAACGGGATGACGGAGGCACGGCCCCCTGTGGCCGCCTCGGCTTCCCTGTGGGAGCGCGACGCGGAGATCGCCACCGTCACGCGGGCGCTCGACGTCCTGTGCGCGGACCGCTCGTCCTCCGGGAACCTGCTGGTTCTCCGGGGCGAGGCGGGCCTCGGCAAGACGGCGCTGCTGGCGGAGATCCGCCGGATCGCCGAACGCCGCGGCTGCACCGTGTGGTCCACCCGCGGCGGCGAGACGCTGAGGTCCGTCCCCTTCAACGTGGTACGGCAGCTGCTCCAGCCCGCGCTGGTCTCCCTGCTGCCCGAGGAGGCCCGCGAATACCTCGGCGACTGGTACGACATCGCCGGCCCCGCCCTCGGCATAGCGGAACCCGGCGAGGGCCACGCCGACCCACAGGGCGTGTGCGACGGACTCGTCGCCGCCGTCCGCAGGCTCGCCAAACGCTGCTGGCCCCTCGTGCTGCTGATCGACGACGCGCACTGGGCCGACCAGGAGACCCTGCGCTGGCTCGCCGCGTTCGCCGAACGCCTCGACGACCTGTCCGTACTGGTCGTCGTCGCCCGCAGGCCCGGCGAGGTCAGCGGCGCCGGAGCCCACCATCTCGACGCGGTGGCCGCCGCCGCGGGCGCCCCCGTCAACAACCTCAGCGCCCTCACCCCCGAAGCCACCGCCGGCCTCACCCGCGCCACCCTCGGGCGGCACGCCGACGCCCCGTTCTGCCGCGAGGTGTGGGCCGTCACCGGCGGAAACCCGTACGAGACCGTCGAACTCCTCGCCAAGGTGCAGGACAGCGAGTTCGAACCGGTCGAGACCCACGCCGGTGAACTGCGCGCCCTGAACCGCTCCGCCCGCGGCGGCGGACTCGTCGCCCGCCTGGAGGGCCTCGGCATCGACGCGATGAAGTTCGCCTGGGCGGCGGCCATCCTCGGCACCGGCATCACCGTCGACCTGGTCGCCCAGCTCGCCACCATGCGTGAGGACGACGCCCGGCGCTGCGCCGAACAGCTGGTGGGCGCCCGCATCCTCACCGAACCCGATCCCGCCGCCGCCCGCGTCGAGAACGGCGACCTGGAGTTCGTCCACCCGCTCATCGCCACCGCCGTCTACAACTCCATACCGCCCGCGATGCGCACCGCCATGCACGGCATCGCCGCCCAGGTCGTCACCGAATCCGGCCGCGGTGCCGCCGCGGCCTCCCGGCACCTCCTGGAAGTGCACCCGGACGAGGACGAGGAACTCGTCGAACAGCTGCGCGAGGCCGCCGGTGAACACCTCGCCGTCGGCGCACCCGACGCGGCCCGCCGCTGCCTGGAACGCGCCCTGGTCGAGCCGCCCCTGCCCGAGGTCCACGCGCACGTACTGTACGAACTGGGCTGCGCCACCCTGCTGACCGCGCCCGCGACCACCATCGACCACCTCCAGACCGCCCTGGCCATGCCCGGCCTCGTGGGCGACAAGCGCATCGACGCCATCGTCCGCCTCTCCCAGGCCCTGCTCCACAACGACCAGCTGGAGGAAGCCGTCCGCACCGTCGAGGCGGAGGCCGCCCGGCAGGAGGCCGGGCCCGCCAAACTGCGGTTGCAGGCCGTGCACTTCATGTGGGAGGGCATCCACGCCGGAGAGGCGACCACACCCGGCCGCTCCGAGAGCCTCGCCGAACTCGCCCGCACCTGCACCGGCCGCGACAACTCCGAGCGTGCCCTGCTGATCCTGCGCGGCTTCGACGCCCTGACCCACGGCGAGAACGCCGAGGAGGTCGCCGAACTGTGCGACCGGGCCCTCGTCAACGGCCGCCTCGCCCCCGGACTCGGCTGGACCGACACCGAGTGGGGCATCGAACTGCTGCTGATGCTGGCCAACGCGTACGCCTACACCGACCGCCTCGACCGCGCCGAAGCCCTCTACACGGAAGCCCTGCGCGCCTACGAGACCGCCGGCTGGAGCGGCGGCCACCTCGCCCTGGCCCACGCCTACGTCGGCCTGGGGCACCGCAGGAGGGGTCGGCTCCGGGAGGCGGAGGCATCCCTGCGGGAGTCGCTCCGCCTCGCCGAACGCGTCGGCCGCGGCCTGCCCCTGTACTGGTCGGCCACGTGCAACCTGGTCGACACGCTGCTCGCCCGCGGGCACGCCGAGGAGGCCTGGGAGATCGCCGAACAGTACGGGTTCGCGCCGCCGTACCCGTCCACCATCGTGCTGCCCGACCCGCGCTCCGTACGCGGCCGGCTACTGCTCGCCGCCGGCCGCACGAAGGAAGGCATCAACGAACTGGAGGCCGCGGAGAAGGCGGCAGCCGCGCGCGGCCACCACAACCCGGTGATGGTCCCGTGGGCCGTCGACCTCGCCCGGGCCCTCGCCACCGAGGACCCGGCCCGCGCAGCCCGGCTCGCCACCGACGCCCGCCGGCAGGCCGAACGGTTCGGCACGGACACCGCCATCGGCGAGGCCCTGCGCTGCGCCGCCGCCCTGGAGACCGGCCAGCGCGCCGTCCGCCTCGCCGCCCAGGCCGTCGCCTACCTGGAAGCCTCACCCTGCCAGTACGAACACGCCGCCGCCCGCGTCGAGTACGGCATCGCCGCCCGCTCGGTCGCCGAGCTCAACCGGGGCCTGGCGCTGGCGCGGTCGTGCGGGGCGGACGGGCTGGTCCTGCGGGCGCGGGAGGTGTTGGAGACGGGGCGCGGGCTGCGGTAGATCGCATACAAGTTTTGTATGCACCTGTTGTATGCACCTTTTGCATACAGGCGTCAGCCGACGCCGTCCCCCGCCTCCCCTTCCGTCTCCGATTCCGTCTCCGTCTCCGTTCTCTCCTCCGCCAGCACCCGCTGAGCCGTCGCGAACGCCGAGTTGGCCGCGGGCACCCCGCAGTACACCGCCGTCTGGAGCAGCACCGCACCGATCTCGTCCGGTGTGAGCCCGTTGCGCCGCGCCGCCCGCACATGCATCGCGAGTTCCTCGTAGTGGCCGTGCGCGACCAGCGCCGTCAGCGTGATCATGCTGCGTTCGCGGCGGGAGAGCGTCGGGTCGGTCCAGATCTCGCCCCAGGCGTAGCGCGAGATGAAGTCCTGGAAGCGCGCGGTGAACGGGGTCTGCCGAGCCTGCGCCCGGTCCACGTGGGAGTCGCCGAGCACCTCGCGCCGTACCGTCATGCCGCGACCGGCGGTCCCGTCGAGGTGGGTGCGCAGGGCGGTCAGTACGGCGTCGGGGCACTGGGCGGGCGCCAGGTGGGAGGCGCCGGGGAGTTCGACCAGGGCGGCGCCGGGCACGGCGTCCGCGATCTCCCGCAGGTGGGCGGGCGGGGTCGCCGGGTCCTGCCGGCCCGCGACGAGCAGGGTCGGTACGGCGATGCCGGCGAGCCGGTCGCGCAGATCGAAGGCGGCCAGGGCGTCGCAGCAGGCGGCGTATCCCTCCGGGTCGGCGTTCCGGTGGTCGCTGACCAGCCGCGGCACCGTGAACCCGGGTGTGAACCAGCGGGCGTCGGCGTTCTCGGCCAGCCACTCCAGGCCTTCCCGGCGGACCCGTTCGGCCCGCTCCCGCCACGGCTGTTCGCCGCCGAAGTGGGCCGAGGAGCAGATGACGGCGAGGGACGACAGCCGTTCGGGGTGGTGCACGGCGAGATGCAGGCCCACCGCGCCGCCGAGGGACACTCCGGCGTACGCGAACCGGTCGATGCCGAGGGAGTCGGCGAGCGCGAGCACGAGTCCGGCGAGGTCGCCGACGGTGGCGCCCGGTCCGATCAGGTCCGCCGCCGAACCGCCGTGCCCGGGCAGGTCCCAGCGGATCACCCGGTGGGTGACCGACAGTTCCGGGGCGACGGCGTCCCACAGGGCGTACGAGGTGCCGAGCGAGGGGCCGAGCAGCAGCGGGGAAGCGGAAACAGGGCCCTCGGCACGGTAGTTGAGCAGTGCACTTGTCAACGTCGCTCCAGGGCACGGTCGGTGAGTGGTCCGGCGGAGCCGGTGTAGCGGACGGGGTCGGTGAGCTCGTCGAGGTCGACATCGACGTCCTTCAACTCCTGCTCCTCGGCAAGCAGTTCGCGAAGATCACGGTTCTCGCTGTGCGCCCGGCGGGCGAGCTCGGTGAGCAGTTCCTTCGCGCGGGCCCGGCCGAGGAGGGGGGCCAGTTCGGCGGAGAGCCGTTCGGAGACGATCAACCCGTGGGTGAGGCCGAGGTGGTCACGCATGGTGTCCGGGTGGACCCGCAGCCCCCCGGCCAGTTCGGCGAGGTCCTGGGTGGCGCCGCCCACCATCCGCAGCAGGTCCCGCAGCGGCTCCCATTCGGCGTGCCACGCCCCGGCCGGCCGCTCGTCCTCGGCCGCCAGTGATCCGTACAGGGTGGCCGCGAGCTGTGGCGCCCGCTGGGCGACGGCCGCGAGGAGTGTCGCCCGGACCGGGTTCGCCTTGTGGGGCATGGCCGAGGAGCCGCCGCCGGTGCCCTCGGTGACCTCGCCGATCTCGGTGCGGGACAGGGTGAGCACGTCCGCCGCGATCTTGCCCAGTGCCCCGGCGGTGAAGGCCAGGCATCCGGCGAGGTCGGCGATCGGCGTGCGCAGGGTGTGCCAGGGCAGCAGGGGCTCGCGCAGGCCGAGTTCCCTCGCGTAGGCGGCGGGCAGGGCGACGGCGTCGTGGGCGCCGTAGGCCGTGAAGGCCGCCAACGTTCCTGCGGCGCCGCCGAGTTGGACCGGCAGTGAGTCCCGTACCGCCGTCGTACGGTCCCGGGCGTCCAGCACCAGCGACCGCCACCCGGCGGCCTTCAGCCCGAAGGTCGTCGGTACGGCGTGCTGGGTCAGCGTCCGGCCCGGCATCGGGGTGTCGCGGTGCTCCGCGGCCAGCGCGGCCAGCGCCTGTTCCGCGCGCGCCAGGTCGGCGAGGACCAGGTCCAGGGTGCGGGCGGCCACCAGCATCGTCGCGGTGTCCATGATGTCCTGGCTGGTCGCGCCCCGGTGGACGTACGGCCCGTACTCCTCGCCGACCACCTTGGTCAGTTCCTCGACCAGGGGGATGACCGGGTTCCCCCCGGCGCGGGTGCGTGCCGCCAGTGTCCGTATGCCGAAGTTGGCCAGGTCGGCGGCCTCGGTCACCACGGCCGCGGCCTGCGCCGGGGCGAGTCCCAGGGCGGCCTGGGCCCGGGTCAGGGCGGCCTCCGCGTCGAGCATCGCGAGCAGATACGCGTGGTCGCTGGTGGCGTTGGCCGCGGCGGCGCCGGCCCACTCGGGGGCGAGCAGGCCGGTGTCGGCGTAGGGAGCTGTCACCGGAACTCCAGGAAGACCGTTTCGCCTTCGCCTTGAAGGCGGATGTCGAAACGGTACGTGCCGTGCCCCTCGTCCGCGGCGATCAACGTGCCGCGGCGCTCCGCGTCCAGTCCGGCGAGCAGCGGGTCGGCGGCGAGGGCCGCCTCGTCGCCGGGGAGGTAGATCCGGGTGAACAGGTGCATGAGCAGGCCGCGGGCGAACACGCACACGCTCAGGTACGGGGCGCTGTGCCCGCGTGCGCCCGGCCGCAGCGTGCGCGCGTACCAGTGGCCGTCGGCGTCCGTCTGGACGCGTCCCCAGCCGGTGAACTCCACGCCGTTGCGGCCCAGGAAGCCGCCGCTCGCCGGGTCGCGCCGCATGGAGCCGTCGGTGGTCGGGACGCGGCCGTCCGGGTCCGGGCCCCACAGTTCCACGAACGCGTCCGGCAGCGGATCGCCCTCGCCGTCGTACACGTACCCCTGGACGGTGAGGGCGTCCGGGTGGCCGAGCGGGGCGATGTCGCCGCCGCCGGGGAAGGGCAGCGCGTATCCGTAGAAGGGGCCGACCGTGTGCGAGGGGGTGGGCAGGACGGTCTCCGGCCGGCTGGGGTCGATCTTCGTCATGGCGGTCAGCGTCCTTCTTCGATCCAGGTGGCGTTCGGGCCGTCCAGCACGATGTCCCAGTGGTAGCCGAGGGAGAACTCCGGTACGGACAGGCCGTGGTCGTAGGTGGCGACCAGCCGCTGCCGGGCCGCGTCGTCGGTGACGGACTGAAGGATCGGGTCGTAGGGGAAGAGCGGGTCGTTCGGGAAGTACATCTGCGTCACCAGTCGCTGGGTGAACGCCGTGCCGAAGACCGAGAAGTGGATGTGGGCCGGGCGCCAGGCGCCCACGTGGTTGCGCCAGGGGTAGGGGCCGGGCTGGATGGTGGTGAAGCGGTAGAGGCCGTCGGTGTCGGTGAGGGTGCGGCCGACGCCGGTGAAGTGGGGGTCGAGCGGGGCGTCGTGCTGTTCGCGCCGGTGGGCGTAGCGGCCGGCCGAGTTGGCCTGCCAGATCTCGATCAGCTGGCCGCGCACCGGACGGCCCTCGCGGTCGAGGAGGCGGCCGGATACGGTGATGCGCTCACCGATCGGCTCGCCGGTGTGCTGCCGGGTGAGGTCGTTGTCGATCTCGGTGATGTCGCGTTCGCCGAAGGCGGGGGAGTGCAGCTCCACCAGCTCCGGGTCCTTGGCCACGTCGATGGTGACCGGCGGCTGCACTGGGTGGCGCAGCACCGAGGAGCGGTACGGGGTGTAGTCGCGGCGCGGGTGGTGCTCGACGGGGGCGCCGTCGGCGACCCGCTTCTCGTACGCGGCGTGCTCGGCCGCGATCTCCTGGTCGATGTCGTGCTGGGTGAGGGACATGGCGGGTGTTCCTAGCGTTCGAGGACGAGGGCGAGGCCCTGGCCCACGCCGATGCAGAGGGTGGCGACGCCGGTGCCGGAGCCGCGTCGGGCGAGCTGGTGGGCGACGGTGCCGGCGAGCCGGGCGCCGGAGGCGCCGAGCGGGTGGCCGAGCGCGATCGCTCCGCCCTGCGGGTTGAGGACCGCCGGGTCGAACTCGGGCCATTCGGCGAGGCAGCCGAGGACCTGCGCGGCGAACGCCTCGTTGAGTTCCAGCACCGACAGGTCGTCGAATCCCCTGCCCGCCTTGGCGAGGGCCCGGTTCACGGCCTCGACGGGGGCGAGCCCGAAGTAGTGCGGGTCCCTCGCCGAGACGCCGGTGGCGGTGATCCTCGCGAGGGGCTCGCGGCCGGTGGCCCTCAGGCCCTCCTCGTCGGTGAGGAGCAGCGCTGCGGCGCCGTCGTTGAGCGGTGAGGCGTTGCCCGCGGTGACGGTGCCCGCCTCCGGGCGGAAGGACGGCTTGAGCCTGGCCATCGCGGCGAGGGAGGCGTCCGGGCGTACGCATTCGTCGGCGTCGAAGACGACCGGGTCGCCCTTGCGCCGCGGGACCGGCACCGGGGCGAGTTCGGCGGCGAAGAGGCCTTCGGCCTGGGCGCGGGCGGCCTTGCGATGGCTGTGCAGTGCGAACTCGTCCTGCTGCTCGCGGCTGATCTTGTGCTTGTCGGCGATGAGTTCGGCCGACTCGCCCAGCGGGATCGTCCACTGGGGGTCCATCCGCGGGTTGACCATGCGCCAGCCGAGCGTGGTCGAGTACAGCTCGGCGTGCCCGGCCGGGTAGGGGCGGTCGGACTTCGGCAGCACGTACGGTGCCCGGGTCATCGACTCCACACCGCCCGCCACGGCGACGGAGGCGTCGCCGACGGCGATCGCGCGGGACGCCTGGACGACCGCCTCCAGACCGGACGCGCACAGCCGGTTGACGGTGACGCCGGGCACGGTGGTGGGCAGTCCGGCCAGCAGGGCGGCCATACGGGCGACGTTGCGGTTCTCCTCGCCCGCCCCGTTGGCGTTGCCGAGGTAGACGTCCTCGATCCGTGCCGGGTCCAGTTCGGGTGTGCGGGCGAGGAGTTCGCGGACGGCGTGGGCGGCCAGGTCGTCCGGGCGGACGCTCGCCAGGCCGCCGTTGTAGCGGCCGACGGGGGTGCGGACGGCGTCGACGACGTACACGTCCCTCATGACGGGACCTCCTCCGGTACGCGCACCCCGGCGGCGGTCTTCGCGGTGATCTCCTCGGTGGTCACGCCGGGCGCGCACTCCACGAGCAGCAGGCCGTCCTCGGTCACGTCGAGGACGCCGAGGTCGGTGATGATCCGGTCGACGCACGCCCGGCCCGTCAGTGGCAGCGTGCACTCCTTGAGGATCTTCGGGGAGCCGTCCTTGGCGGTGTGTGTCATGACGACCACGACCGTACGGGCGCCGTGCACGAGGTCCATGGCCCCGCCGATGCCGGTGACCAGCTTGCCCGGGACGGCCCAGTTGGCGAGGTCGCCCGTGGCGGAGACCTGCATGGCGCCGAGTACGGCGACGTCGATGTGGCCGCCGCGGATCATCGAGAAGGACAGCGCCGAGTCGAAGAAGGACGCGCCGGGCAGGACCGTGACGGTCTCCTTGCCCGCGTTGATGAGGTCGGGGTCGACGGCGTCCTCGGTGGGGTAGGGGCCGGTGCCCAGGATGCCGTTCTCCGACTCCAGGATCACCTCCACGCCCTCGGGGAGGTGGTTGGGGATCAGGGTGGGCAGGCCGATGCCGAGGTTGACGTACTGGCCGTCCCGTAGTTCGCGGGCCGCGCGGGCGGCCATCTGCTCACGTGTCCAGGCCATCAGGAACTCACCGTCCGCCGCTCGATCCGCTTGTCCGCCGCCTGCTCCGGGGTCAGGGCGACCACCCGCCGCACGAAGATGCCCGGCAGGTGCACCGCGTCCGGGTCGATCTCCCCGGGTTCCACGAGTTCCTCGACCTCGGCGATCGTCACCCGGCCGGCCATCGCCGCCAGGGGGTTGAAGTTGCGGGTGGACTTGTTGAACACCAGGTTCCCGTGCCGGTCGCCCTTCGCCGCCCGCACCAGTGCGAAGTCGGTGCGGATGCCCCGCTCCAGGACGTACTCCACGCCGTCGAACTCCCGCACCTCCTTCGGTGGGGAGGCGAGCGCGACGCCGCCCGAGCCGTCGTAGCGCCAGGGCAGCCCGCCGTCGGCGACCTGCGTGCCCACCCCGGCCGGGGTGTAGAAGGCGGGGATCCCCGCGCCGCCGGCCCGCAGCCGCTCGGCCAGCGTGCCCTGCGGGATCAGCTCCACCTCCAGCTCCCCGGCCAGATACTGGCGGGCGAACTCCTTGTTGGCGCCGATGTAGGAACCCGTCACCCGGGCGATCCGCCCGGCCGCCAGCAGCACCGCCAGACCCGACTCCATGGCCCCGCAGTTGTTCGACACCACGCCCAGGCCCGTCGTGCCCCGCTCGTACAGCGCCTGGATCAGCACGTTCGGCACACCGCTCAGCCCGAAGCCGCCGACCGCCAACGACGCGCCGTCCGGCACATCGGCCACCGCCTCCAGGGCCGTGGCGACCACCTTGTCCATCCGTGAAGCCCCATCTCTGCGAATCCGCGAGACTGTGAATTAATCAGCGCACTGAGTATTTGAATGAGGTAGCGCCCACGCTGCCACTGGAGCATCGCAGCGTCAATACCTGTGGTGGAAGGAGAAACGGACCCAGGCAGGGGAGTGGGGAGGCGGGTATCGTTCAGTGCACCAACGAAGACGACCTCGGGAGCGCACATGGCCGCGGTGGACCTCACCACCCACCCCGGGCACCTGGCCCGGCGGCTCCAGCAGGCCCACTACCTGCTGTGGAACACGATGGTCTCGGAGGAGATCACCTCGCCGCAGTTCGCTGTCCTGAACGCGCTCGTCGCCGAACCGGGCCTCGACCAGCGCACCGTCGGGGAGCGCGTGGGCCTCGACCGGTCGACGATCGCCGAGGTCATCAGCCGGCTCTCCCGCCGGGGACTGCTGGACAAGGTGCGCGATCCGCAGGACGGCCGCCGCTTCCTGCTGGGCCTGACCGACGACGGTCTGCGTACCCACCGCAAGCTGACCGTGCGCACGGCCCGGATGAACCAGGTCTTCCTCGCGCCGCTCTCCGCCGACGAGCAGCGGCAGTTCTTCGACCTGATCCGCCGGGTCTCGGACGCGGCGGAGGGCCTGCGCAACCCGGCGGAACCCCTCGTCACGCAGCCCTGAGCGCAACCGCCGAGCCCCCCACCCCGGTCAGCCGGTCACGGTTCGGGCCCGCCCTCAGGGGTACCCGGGCGCCACCCCAGAAGCGAACGCGCAACGGCGACAGGCGCGCACACGCGTCGGAGGGAGCGCGACACGATGAAGGCAGTGACCTGGCAGGGCAAGCGGGACGTACGGGTGGAGGACGTGCCCGATCCCCGGATCGAGGAGCCGACCGACGCCGTCATCCGCCTGACGTCGACCGGGCTGTGCGGCTCCGATCTGCACCTGTACGAGGTGCTCACCCCGTTCATGGCCCCGGGCGACATCCTCGGCCACGAGCCGATGGGCATCGTGGAGGAGGTCGGCCCGCAGGTGCCCGACCTGCGGCCGGGCGACCGGGTGGTGGTGCCGTTCCAGATCTCCTGCGGGCACTGTTTCATGTGCTCGGACGGACTCCAGACCCAGTGCGAGACCACCCAGGTCACCAGCGAGGGCATGGGCGCCGCACTGTTCGGCTACACCCGGCTGTACGGCGCGGTGCCCGGCGCGCAGGCCGAGTACCTGCGGGTCCCGCACGCCGACTACGGCCCGATCAAGGTGCCCCAGGGCCCGCCCGACGACCGGTTCGTCTACCTGTCCGACGTGTTGCCGACCGCCTGGCAGGCGGTCGAGTACGCCGGCATCCCACGCGGCGGCAGCGTCGCCGTGCTCGGTCTCGGGCCCATCGGTGACATGGCGTGCCGCATCGCCCGCGCCCGCGGCGCCGGGCGCGTGTTCGGCGTGGACCTGGTCCCGGAGCGGCTGGCCCGGGCCCGCCGACGAGGCGTGCAGACGTTCGACCTGCGCGGTTTCGACGGCGAGAAGGAACTGATCGAGGCGATCCGCGACGAGACCGAGGGACGCGGCCCCGACGCCGTGATCGACGCGGTCGGCACCGAGGCGCACGGCAGCGCGGCCGCCCGGCTGGTCCAGCAGGCCGCCGCGGTGATGCCCCGGAAGCTGGGCGGCCCCCTCGCGGAACGCTTCAGCGTGGACCGGCTCGCCGCCCTCCACACCGCCATCGAGCTGGTGCGCCGCGGCGGCACGCTCTCCCTCATCGGCGTGTACGGCGGCACGGCGGACCCGATGCCGATGCTCACCCTCTTCGACAAGCAGATCCAGATGCGGATGGGCCAGGCCAATGTGCGCCGCTGGAGCGGCGACATCCTGCCCTACCTCACCGACGAGGACCCGCTCGGCGTCGACGACTTCGCGACGCACCGGGTGCCGCTGTCCGAGGCGCCGCACGCGTACGACATGTTCCAGCGCAAGCAGGAGGGCGCGGTCAAGATCCTGTTCCAGCCCTGACCAGCCCTGACCCGCCGGGCCCCGCGCGTCACCGCGTCTACGGCCCGAGGATCTCGCCGAGGTCGTAGCGCACCGGCTCCTCCAGCTGCGCGTAGGTGCAGCTCTCCGGGGTCCGGTCGGGCCGCCAGCGGCGGAAGCGGGCCGTGTGCCGGAAGCGGGCGCCGTTCTCCATGTGGTCGTAGGCCACCTCGACGACCCGCTCCGGCCTCAGCGGCACCCAGGACAGGTCCTTCTTGCCCGACCAGCGGCTGGGCGCCCCGGGCAGCCGGGCCGTCTCGTGGGCCGCCTCCTCGGACCAGGCCGCCCACGGATGCCCGGCCACGTCGTCCATGCGCAGCGGTTCGAGCTCCTCGACCAGTTCGGCGCGCTTCCTCATGGGGAAGGCGGCGGACACGCCGACGTGCTGGAGCCGGCCCCGGTCGTCGTACAGGCCGAGCAGCAGCGAGCCGACCACGGGGCCGCTCTTGTGGAAGCGGTAGCCGGCCACCACGACATCCGCGGTGCGCTCGTGCTTGACCTTGAACATCACCCGCTCGTCGGGCCGGTAGCGCAGGGTGAGCGGCTTGGCGATCACCCCGTCGAGGCCGGCCCCCTCGTACTGCTCGAACCACTGCCGCGCCACCTCGATGTCCGTCGTCGCCGGCGCCAGGTGCACCGGCGCGGTCACCCCCGACAGCGCCCGCACGAGCAGTGCCCGCCGGTCGGTCAGGGGCACGTCCACCAGCGACTCGTCGTCCAGCGCCAGCAGGTCGAACGCCACGAAGGAGGCCGGGGTCCGCTCGGCGAGCATCCGGACCCGGGAGTCCGCCGGGTGGATCCGCTCGGTCAGCGCGTCGAAGTCGAGCCGCCCCTCGCGGGCGATGACGATCTCGCCGTCCAGCACACATCGCTCGGGCACCCGTTCCCTGACGGCCGCCACCAGCTCCGGGAAGTACCTGGTGAGCGGCTTGCCCGTACGGCTGCCGAGCTCGACCTCGTCCCCGTCGCGGAACACGATCGCCCGGAACCCGTCCCACTTCGCCTCGTACTGCATGTCCGGGGGGATGTTCGCCACCGACTTGGCGAGCATCGGCTTCACGGGCGGCATCACCGGCAGATCCATGCTCCGATTCTGCTCGCACCCGCCGTGTGCCGCCCGGTGTGCGGGGTGTGCGGGGTGCGCCTACCGTGGCCGCATGGGTGCTGCGGTGGAGCTGGAGGTGGGTGGGCGGACCGTGCGGCTGTCCAGCCCGGACAAGGTGTTCTTCCCGGAGCGCGGCTTCACCAAGCTCGACCTCGCCCGGTACTACATGGCGGTCGGCCCCGGCATCCTGCGCGCCCTGCGCGACCGTCCCACCACCCTGGAGCGTCATCCGGACGGGCTGAACGGCGAGTGGTTCTACCAGAAGCGCGCGCCCAAGGGCATGCCCGACTGGATCCCGACCGCCCACATCACCTTTCCCAGCGGCCGCAGCGCCGACGAGATGTGCCCCACCGAGGCGGCCGCCGTGGTGTGGGCCGCCCAGTACGGGACGCTCACCTTCCACCCCTGGCCGGTACGCCGCGCCGACGTCGACAGTCCCGACGAACTCCGTATCGACCTCGACCCGCAGCCCGGCACCGACTACGCGGACGCCGTCCGCGCCGCCCACGAACTGCGTGCCGTCCTCGACGAGTACGGCGGCCTGCGCGGCTGGCCCAAGACCTCCGGCGGGCGCGGCCTGCACGTCTTCGTGCCCATCGAGCCGCGCTGGACCTTCACCCAGGTACGGCGCGCGGCGATCGCCGTCGGCCGGGAGATGGAACGCCGGATGCCCGACCACGTCACCATCAAGTGGTGGAAGGAGGAACGGGGCCGCCGTATCTTCCTGGACTACAACCAGACGGCCAGGGACCGCACCATCGCCTCCGCGTACTCCGTGCGGCCCCGCCCGCACGCCCCGGTCTCGGCGCCCCTGCGCTGGGAGGAGGTGGGTGCCGCGCACCCCCGGGACTTCGACCTCGCGACCATGCCCGGCCGGTTCGCCGAACTCGGTGATGTCCACGCGGACATGGACGAGCACGCCTACTCCCTCGACGCCCTGCTCGAACTCGCCCGCCGCGACGAGCACGACCACGGGCTGGGCGACCTGCCCTACCCGCCCGAGTACCCGAAGATGCCCGGCGAGCCCAAACGGGTGCAGCCGAGCCGGGCGCGGCGCGAGGAGGCGCCCTAAAGTCTGTCGTCCTGAGCGTCGCGCTGCTCGCCGCACGCGTCCAGGACGCGGCGGCAGTCCTCGAGCAGGGTCACGTCGGCCAGGACGTGGTAGCGCATGTTGCCCGGGCTGCCGGTGTTGTTGTGGCGGCGCGGTGCGGCCAGCTCCGCGCGGATCAGCGGCAGCGCGGGAGCGGCGGCCGGGCCCAGTTCGGCGAGGCACGCGGCGGTCTCCGGGCGCGTGCGGGGAGCCGCCGTCCACTGGTCCAGCAGGACCGGCAGTGACTCGTCCGCCTCGCCGGTCACCCGCCACAGCGCGACCGCCGCCCGCGCGGGTTCCGTACCGGCCGCGATCAGCTCACGCAGCCGGGGTGCCAGCGACGCCCCGGACGGGCCGAGCGCCCCGGCCAGCCGCAGTCCGGTGTCCCGCCGCAGCCAGTGCCCGCTCGTCAACGCGTCGCCGGTGACCGTCAGCGCCGCTTCGGCGGCCCCGGCGTCCCCGGCCACCGCCCACAGCGCCTCGGCGACGTAGATCCGGTCCTCGTCGGGCACCGTGCCGCCCGACCACAACTCCCGTATCCGCGGGGTGGCTTCGCTGCCCCGGCGGCCGTACGCGGTGAGTGCTTCCAGCACGTCGCGGCGTGTGTGGCGGTCGTCCGTGCCGCTCAGGATCTCCGCGAGCAGCGGCACCGACTCACGGTGGGCGAGCGCGCCCAGACCTCTGACGAGACGGCTCCAGGCGTCGCCGCGCGCCCGGTGGTCGAGCGCGGCCAGCCTGTCGTGCAGCACCGGGCCCAGCGGGGCCGCCGCTTCGGGGCCGAGCGCTTCGATCCAACCCGCCAGGTTCGCGGGCACCTCGATGCTCTTCAGGACCGAGGTGAGCGCGGGCACGACCCGCTCGTCCCCTTGGAGCGTCAGCACCTCGAACGCCATGCCGACCGCTGTCTCCCGCCAGGCCGTCCCGGTCTCGGGCTCCCGGTCCTCCCAGCTCTCGATGTACGCCACCAGGCCCTCGGCCACGCGGTGCGAGACGGGTGCGAGGTACCGGAGTTCGGCGAGGACCGACTTGTGCAGCCGCAGGTCGTCCTCGGCGAGCAGCATGGCCAGCGACAGCACCGGTTCGTCGTCCGGGGCCCGCCACCCCGTCAGCAGCTGCCCGGCCATGCCGACGGCCTGGGCCCGCTGCACCGGGTCGGGGCTGCGCAACTGCGCGACGAGCAGCGGGAAGCGCACGTCGACGCGGTCGCACAGCTGCCGGTGCAGCTCGGTGAGGAGTTCGTCGGTCTCGTCGACGCCGAGGCTCCGGCGGTGCTCGGCGTGCAGCTCGCGCACGTGCGAGATCAGCGTGTCCGTACGCGGTCGCTCCGGTTCCGCCGGCGGCGGCCCCAGCTCCTTGGCGGCGCGGGCCAGGCGCATCACCTCCAGGGCGATCTCCGGGGTGTCGTCCGGCAGCAGGCCGGGGGCGCAGCGCGCCAGCTGGATCAGCGCCGTCAGCCGCAGCTCGGGATCGGGCGTGCCGGAGACGACGTCACGCAGGGCGTGGCCCGGCCCGGTACCGAGGACGCCCGTGTGCTCGACGGCCAGCGTGCCCAGGGCACGGACCAGGGACCGGGCGGCCGCGGGGTCGGGCTCGCCGGGCAGCCTCTCGCGCAGGGCGTCGAACACCCGTACAGGATCGGAGTGCAGCTGCGCCAGCGCGCCGGGCACCGCGGCCCGCACCCCCGGGTCCGGGTCGTCCAGCAGGTCCAGGAAGACACCGGCGCGGTCCCGCACCATGGCGTGGGCCTCGCGGTGGTGGCGGAGCCATTCCTCGTGCTCGTCGTAGTCGTCGTACGCGTCGTCGTACTCGCCGTCCTCGGACGCGTCCGTGCCGAAGGCGTCCTCCGGGGCGGCGTCCTCCTCCTCGTCGGGCCGTCCCGCGATGCTGCGCAGCAGTCCGACGACGGCGCCCCGGTCGGCCACCGCACGGGTCGTGACCAGTTCGAACAGGAACGGTATGCACGCCAGCGTGCTGTCGTAGACGTCACCCTGGTGGTGCACCGCGCCGTACATCCCGTCCAGCGCGATCTCGCGCCGTGCCGGGTCGTCCGACGCCAGTCCCCACAGCAGGTCGGGCACATCCGTCGCCGAGTCCGTGTACGCATGGCCCAGCGACGCCCAGTCGACCTCGTCGATCCCCGTGAACACCCTGTCCGCCCCCTCGCCCGTGGCGCGCGGTCCGCCACTGGTCACAGCATGCCGCAGGCCACTGACAACGGCCCCGACGGCGGATCAGGAGGGAGCCGTTCAGGCGAGGTCCGGAGCCGCGAGGTCCAGGACCGTCCACTCCTGGACCGGCTCCGCCTGGACATAGAGGCGGGCGCCCCGGCTGACCACCCGGCGACGCCCGAGCGCGGCACCGTCGGGGCGGGCCAGACGGCCCTCCGCGACCACCTCGACCGCAGTGTCCGTGAGGCGGCAGTCGGCGATCCGGTCCCGTTCGTCGCCGTACCCGCCGAAGAACACCACCCGGTCGCCGTGCACCGCGAGGCCCCGCGCGCCCGCCACCGGGTTGTGCCGGACCCGGACCACCCGGTCGCCGCGGATCTCCAGGAGCGGGAAGTCGGTGTACGGACAGGCCCAGGCGGCGCGTTCCGCCACGTTCAGGGCGTAGCAGTCGATGATCTCCCTCGCTCCGGGCACCGGCCCGTACCGCCACTGCGGTTCACCGGTGCTGCTCCAGCGGCGCAGGCCCGGGTGGCTCAACTCGTCGTTCCCGCACACGCCTTCGTCGAAGTGCGCGACCCACAGATCGCCCGTCTCGTCGGCCAGCAGATGCTCGACGGCGTCGCCCACCGCGAACGACCACGACGGCCGCCCCAGCGCGTCGAAGACCTGCACCTGTTCCTCGCGGGCCCGCCTGCGCGCGTCGGCGACGACGAAGCCGCCGTCCGGCAGCGCGTCGAGCAGGGGGAAGCGCGGCCGCAGGGCGCTCAGGTGCGTCTCGTGCCCGCGGCCGTCCTCGACGGTGACGACCACGGCGTCGTACGGGTCCGCGCGCGGGCGGCCGTGCCGCTCCTCGGCGATGGCGATCAGCCAGTGGGCGCGGCCGAAGGCGTCGACGGTGCTGTGCAGGACGTCCCGGTGCCGGTACGCGTGCGGGAGCCGGGCGTACGGGGTGAGGCGGTCAGGCGTCATGGGCCCTTCTCGTCGTCATGACGGCGATCATCAGCCGGGCGGCGCCGCGTGCGCAACCGCATTTCACGGCGACGAGAGCGCTCTCACCGGGGCTCGCGGCCCGGCTATCCTGATCCGCACACCCCGGTGAGGAGCCCCGAAGTGACCGAGACAGCGCCGCGTCCCACGCTGGAGGCCGTGGCCGCGCGGGCCGGGGTGTCACGGGCCACCGTGTCACGGGTCGTCAACGGCGGCGACGGAGTCCGCGAGCCCCTCGTCCGGCGGGTGCGGCGGGCGGTCGAGGAGCTCGGTTACGTCCCCAACCAGGCGGCGCGCAGTCTGGTGACGAGACGGCACGACGCGGTCGCCGTCGTCATCGCCGAGCCGGAGACCCGGGTCTTCGCCGACCCCTTCTTCGGACTGCAACTGCGCGGCATCAGCAAGGAACTGACGGCGCACGACAACCAACTGGTGCTGCTGCTCACGGAGGGCAGGGACGACCACGCGCGCGTGGCCCGCTATCTCGCCGGCGGACATGTCGACGGCGCGCTCGTCTTCTCGCTGCACCTCGACGACCCGCTGCCCGGTCTGATCCAGGGCGCCGGTGTGCCCACGGTGTTCGGCGGGCGGCCGGGGTGGAGCGACGGCACGCGCAGCGCGGTGTACGTCGACAGCGACAACCGGGACGGCGCCCGCACCGCCGTCCGGCACCTCCTGGGGCTCGGCCGCGGGCGGATCGCGCACATCACCGGCGCCCTCGACCAGACCTCGGCGGTGGACCGGCTCGACGGCTACCGGGACGTCATGGGCGATGCCGACCCCGGGCTGATCGTGGAGAGCGACTTCACCGCGGCCGGCGGCGAGCGGGCGATGCGGGAACTCCTCGACCGCCGCCCGGACGTGGACGCCGTCTTCGCCGCCAACGACCTCGCCGCCTCCGGTGCCCTGCGGGTGCTGCGCGAGCGGGGGCTGCGGGTGCCCGAGGACGTCGCGGTGATCGGCTTCGACGACATGCTGCCGGTCGCCGAACACACCGACCCGCCGCTGACCACGGTCCGTCAGGACATCGAGGAGATGGGCCGCTTGATGGCCCGTCTCCTGCTGCGCGGCCCGGAGCCCCGGCACCACGGTGATCCGGCCGCGGACGGCGCGCCGACCGGTGTGGTCCTGCCGACGACACTGGTGCGACGCGCCTCCGCGTAGCCGGACGAGCGGCGCCTCAGCCCTGCGGCGGCGTGCTCTTGATGACCGCGAAGCGGGCGCCGTACGGGTCGGCGAGCTTGGCGATCCGGCCGGCGCCCTCCATGTCCGTCGCGGGCGACCGGACCGTGCCGCCGAGCTCCTGCGCCCTGGCGACGACGGCGTCGGCGTCCTCGACCTCGAAGTACGGCAGCCAGTGCGGCCCGCCCTCCGCCTCCGCGGCGGCACCGGCCAGCGGGACGACGCCGCCGAACATGGTGTCCTCGCCGGCGCCGGCGGGATTGACGCAGGTGTAGGTGCCGCCCGGGAAGGACACGGCCGAGGTCTCCAGGCCCAGCACCTGCTGGTAGAACGCGGCGGCCGCCGCCTCGTCCGGCGTGTACAGCTCGACCCAGGACAGCGAACCCGGTTCGCCGGCCAGGTCCACGCCCTTGATCTGCCCGGGCTGCCAGACGCCGAACGGCACGCCCGCCTTGTCGGCGAGGACCGCCATGTGCCCCTGTCCCATCACGTCCATCGGCTGGAACAGGACCGTGCCGTGCGCCTGCTCGACGGCCTTGGCGGTGGCCTGTGCGTCGGAGCTCTGGAAGTACACGGTCCAGGACGGCGGGCCCTGCTCGGGTGTGGTCTGCATACCGCCGGCGACCGTTTTGCCGTCCAGCTGGAAGAAGCCGTAGCCACCGGCCTCGGGCCCCGCCGACTGGAACCGCCAGCCGAAGAGACCGCCGTAGAAGGAGACGGCGCCGTCGATGTCGGGGCTGCCGACATCGATCCAGTTGGGGGCACCGTCGACGAAACGGGTGGTGAGCATGTTCGCCCTCCTCAGAAGGGTCCCGTTGTCTGCACTGCCGAGTCTGGCACCGCCCACTGACAATCGCTGCCGGAACACTCACGCCCGCCGGAACGACCCCGGCGCTCACCCTGGGTGACGTCCCTTGTTCTCCCGGTCTTCATCCCGTTCCGCGCGCCGCCGTGCGCCGGCGTCCGCCCGGGGAGCATGATCGGAGCGGCCGGAGGTCCTGGCGCGCTCGTTGAGCCGGCGTTGATCGAACGTTTTTCGGCCTCCGGAACGATCCTGGCCATGCACATCGAAACGATCACCCCGGCCGACACCGCCTGGCAGGCGCAGGCGCTGTGCGCACAGACCGGGGCGGAGTTCTTCTTTCCGGAACCGGGCAGTTCGGTCCGCGAGGCGAAGCGCATCTGCGGCATGTGCGAGATGCGCACCGCGTGCCTGGACTACGCCCTCAGCAACGACGAGCGCTTCGGCGTGTGGGGCGGCCTGTCGGAGAAGGAGCGGCTGGAACTCAGGCGTACCTCCTCCTGATCCGCGGGCACGGGCCGGGGGTTAGGATCCGGGGTGCGTCGCGGGGCCCTGTAGAGCAGAGGCAGACTCGCCGCCTTCTCAGGGCGGATACGCCGGTTCGAATCCGGCCGGGGCCGCGGCACGGCGGACACGGGGCGGGGCGCATGGACGAGGCGGTCACCGAGAGGGTCACCGCGGCGGTGACCGAGGCGGAACTGGCGGTCTTCCACGAGGTCGTGGGCAAGCTGCGGGCGCTGCCCGCCGACGACCCGGTACGGCTGAGGGCCGAGCAGGTCGCCGCGTCCTTCGCCCGGGACGGGCGGCTCAGGCGGCGCAAGGCGCGCGGTGCCGCGGCGTCGGCGGCCGACGCCGCGGTGATGGCCGCGACCGCCACCGGCGCCCTCGGCCGGCGCGAGGACGCCCCGCTGGCCGAGCCCGGCGCCTCAGGCGTCTTCCGCAAGCCGCGCACCTGCTACGTCTGCAAGTCGCCCTATCGACAGGTCGACTCCTTCTATCACCGCCTCTGTCCGCGCTGCGCCGCCGACAACACCGCCCGTCGCGCCCTGAGCACCGACCTGGGCGGGCGCCGGGTGCTCCTCACCGGCGGCCGGGTGAAGATCGGCTTCCAGCTGGCGCTGATGATGCTCCGTGACGGCGCCGAGGTCCTGGTCACCTCGCGCTTCCCGCATGACACGGTGCGCCGCTTCCGGGCCGAGCCGGGCAGCGGGAAGTGGCTGGACCGGCTGACCGTGCTCGCCGTCGACCTGCGCGACCCACGACAGGTGCTGGGGCTGTGCGAGGAACTGCGGCGGGAGGGCAGGCCGCTGGACATCCTCGTCAACAACGCGGCCCAGACCGTGCGACGGCCGCCGGAGTCCTACGCGCTGCTCGCGGCGGGGGAGTACGACGCGCTGCCCGGGGGCGCCCGGCAGGCGCCCGGCTTCACCCCGATGCGGATGCTCGCGGGCACGGCCGCCGCCCTGCCGGCGGTGCTGCGGGAGGCCGACGAGGCGGGCCTGCTGCCCGACGCGTCCCCGGAGAACTCCTGGTCGGCCCGGCTCGGCGGACTCGACCCGGCCGAGGTCCTGGAGACCCAGCTGGTCAACGCGCTCGCCCCGGCCCTGCTGTGCGACCGGCTGCTGCCGCTGCTGCTCGCCTCGCCGTATCCGCGCCGCTACGTGGTCAACGTGACCGCGGTCGAGGGCCGGTTCGAGGTCCGCAACAAGATGGCGGGCCACCCCCACACCAACATGGCCAAGGCCGCCCTCAACATGCTCACCCGCACCAGCGCCGCCGAACTCGCCGGGCGGGGCGTGCACATGTGCGCCGTCGACACCGGCTGGATCACCGACGAGAACCCGGCCCCGAAGAAGGCCCGCATGGCGGGTGCCGGCTTCCGCACCCCGCTGGACATCGTGGACGGCGCCGCACGGGTGTACGACCCGATCGTGCGCGGCGAGGCGGGCGACCCGGTGTCCGGGGTGTTCCTGAAGGACTACCAGGAGGCGGCGTGGTGAGCGGGAGACCCGGCAGGGTGGAACCCGGGTTCGCGGGTGTGCCGCCCGTCGTACCGCGCCCGCCCGTCGACCTCGCCCCGCTGCTGGCGTGGTTGCGGGCCGGGCGCCCGGCGGGCGAGCGTCTCGACTTCGCGGCCGGTACGGCGTTGCCGGACGGGCGGCTCGACCTGTGCAAGCAGGGTGTCGGCGCGGAGGGGGCCGCGCTGATCGCCGACGCGCTGGCCCACGGACCGTCGCCGGTGCGGCACCTGCTCCTCGGCACCGACGGGCTCGGTGACGACGGCGCCGCCGCCGTGGCCGGAACCGGCGCTCAGGTCGAGACGCTGTACCTCGGCTGCAACGGCATCACCGCGGGCGGCGCCTGCCGGATCGCCGACCAGCTGCGCGCCTCGCCGCAGGTGGTCACCGGCGTGTGGCTCAAACGGAATCCGCTGGGCAGCGGCGGCGGCCGGGCGGCGGCCGGACTCGTCGAGTCGGCGCGGGCGTTGCGCACCCTCGACCTCGTGCAGACCGGACTCGACCCGGCGGGCGCCGGTGTCCTCGCCGACGCACTGCTGTCCGCCGCGGCCGGCGGACGCCGGATCGAGCGGCTCTTCGTCGGCGGCAACCCCCTCGGTGAGGAGGGCGCGCGGGCCCTGGCCGCCGTCGTCGCCCAGGGAGCGGTCGACGAACTGTACGTGTCAGCCGCCCGGTTGGGGGACGCGGGCGCGCTGCGGCTCGCCGAGGCCCTGGACGCGGCGCCGTACGGGCGGCTCACCCGTCTGTCGGTGGCCGGCAACGGTATCGGACCGGTCGCCGCCGCCCGCCTGGTGACGGCGGCGACCGGGGCCGGCGTCACCCTGCTCGACCTGGGCCGGGTCAGGGCGGCCGCCGTGCTCGGCGCGGCGGACAACCGGCTCGACCTGGCCGCCGCCGACACCGTCGCCCGCACTCTCGCGGAACGCGAGCACCGGCTGGCCCACCTCGTCCTCACCCACACCGGCCTGCGCAGCCGCGAGGCGCACCGCCTCCTCGACACCGCGCCCGCCGCCGTCACGGCAACCCGCTTCCGCCTCGGCAGCGGCATCGCGAGCAGCATCAAACGCCGCCTCGACGCCCTCAGCGCCCACATCCCCGCGCCCGCCGTCCCGGCCGACGTGGCGGCCGTACGCAGCGTGCACCGCACCGCGCCACCGCCCGCGCACTGACCGCGGGCGGCCGGGCCGGGCCTCAGCCGCGCCGCATCCCGGTGAACACCTCCATCCAGAACCGCTGCTGCTTCTCCGAGGCCCCCACCAGATAGGTGGCCCGCAGCTTGGCCGGGAGGTGGGCCACCAGCCGGGTGACCACCGCCTTGTGCTTCTTCAGCTGGGACAGCTCCGCGTTCGCGAGGATCTGGTGGACGACATCACTGTCGTCGCCGCCCTCGTCGGACCGGCCGGCCGCGCGGCGCAGGCGGGCCTCCCAGGCGCCGGCGTCCCGGGCGAGTTCGCCGAGGCCCGTGACCGGGCGGCCCCGCAGCCGGTCGACCAGCGCGGTGAGCGGCACGGGCGCGTACTCGCCGTCGCCGAGGTACACGGTCCCCATCTCCAGCGGCAGACCCCGCCGGTGCAGCTTGATCAGCCGTTCCAGGGTGCGCTTGGTGATCCAGGCACGGCCTTCGTCGTCGATGTCGTGCTTCCACCACTCCAGGACGGTCTCGGCGTCCGCGCCGTACCGCGCCAGGAGCCACTCGTTGGCCGGTATGTCCTCCGGCTCGACGGTGAGGGAAGCCGTGAACCGGGTGGCCTGGGCGATGTTGTTGCGCGCCACCAGCAGCTTGCGGCCCAGGTGGTACGGCGGGTTCTGCACGGCTATCTGCGCCCGCAGGTTCTCGATCCGCCGGCCCGCGAGCGACCACTCCTGGGTGATCTCCATCAGCTTGGCGAACGCGGCCTTGTCCTTGGGCCGGTTGTACTCGTCCCACACGATCGCCTTCGGCTCCGGCCCGGTGAACGATGCGGCCAGCAGGTTGTCCAGCGTGCCGTCCGGCGAGGGGATCGGCGCGCACAGGTCCTCGACGTTCGTCACCGGCAGCGAGAAGTACAGCGGATCCCGGCCCAGGCCCGCGCGCAGCGTCTCGCGCACGATCTCCGTCTTCCCGCAGCCCGGCGGGCCCTGGAGCAGCACCGTCCACCGGCCCCGCAGCGCGGCCCGCACCACCTGCCGGACCGGGTCGGGGACCGTCGCGGGGTTGGGCACGCCCACCGCTTCGGCGATCCGGTCGAGGATCTCGGCCGTACGGTTGTGACCGGGCCGCCCGTCCGGGCCCGGCTCGGCCAGCCGCAGCCGCTCGCCGTCGACCAGGGGCAGCCCCCAGCGCAGCGGGAAGCCCTCCCGGGCGTTCGCCAGGACGTGGTCGAGGGTGCGCGGCGAGAGCAGCTCCCGCAGGGCGGGGGAGAGCGACGCCCACAGGGAGAACACCCCGCGCAGGTCCCACGGGCGGTACTCGGCCTCGAGGTGCTTGCGCCAGGAGGTGTCGTTCGCAGTGATCCGGATCGTCACCATGCGGTCGAGCAGCGCGAGGTCGCCGCGCCGGGCCGATGTCTCCGACAGCGACTCGTTGTCGGTGAGGAAGACACCGACGCAGCCCAGGGCCCGCAGATCGTGCTCGCCGAGCGTCCAGTCGCAGGCGATCTGCATCAGCTGCGACTGGATCGTGTCGCCCGCCTGCAACGAGTCGTCGATGAGCAGCACGAACGGCCGGCCCGGCTTCAACTGGTTCATCACCAGCTGGCGCAGCACCAGTTCACCGGTGCGCGGATCGCGCACGGGCGCGTTGACGAGCAGGTCGTCCGGCGTCAGGTTCGCCGCGGGCACGTACACCAGGGTCGTGTCCGGGTGCGCGCGGGTGAGGTGGGTGAAGAACGTCGACGTCTTGCCGATGCCGTGCTCGCCGAAGACCTGACCCGTCTGCCCCATGTCGATCATCGCGTCGATGAACGCCTCGAGGCGGGAAACAGCCGTCCGCTGTGCTTGCGTGGTCATTTACCGTGATCCGGTGGTGACGCGATGGCAGTGCATCGCCGGGTTGTGCCTCTCGGGCCACTCGTCGCCGCCCTCGGTGATCAGCCAGATCCATTTCTCCGGCTCCGCCGGGGTGATCGGCGGGGCGTATCCGTCGGTGAGGACGACGACGGCGTCCGGGGTCTCCTCGAACCGGCGGCCGTTCACCTCCGTCCGGCCCTCCACGTGGTCCGCGACCGCCTGGAAGCTGGTGCCGCCGCCCCCGTACACCCGCTCGCCGGGCCTGAAGGGCATCACCACGGCGTCGAAGGACAGCCAGTGCGCCTCCACCCCGTCGATCCGGCCGACGAGTTCGGTCAGCCACCGGATCACGTGCTCCGGCATGGAGCCCGAGGTGTCGTAGGCGACGACCAGCACCTTGTGACGTACCGGGCCGCGCCGCGACAGCGTCGGGTCCTGGCCGAGGGCCGTGAGCAGGGCACCCCGCTTCTTGGGGTACACCAGCCGCTCGCCGTCGCGCAGTTTCGAACCCAGCACGTCGGCCAGCCAGCGCTGCCACCAGTCGACCGTACGCGTGCGCGTGGTCTCGCCGCGCAGCAGGCCCGCGCCGAGATTCCCCCAGATCCGGGCGGCGCGCGCCGAGCCGTCCTCGGTGCGGCCCATCAGGTCCAGCAGCTCCCGCTCCGCGCCCGCGTGCCCACGCCGCGCGGCCAGCAGGGAGTTGAGCAGCGCCGAGGAGGTCACGGCGTCGACGGTCTCCTGGTCGCCGGGCACCCCGCCCTCCGTGAGGTGCACGCACAGCCGGGGCTCGGGGACCGGCGGGTGCCGCATCCGCTTCAGCTCGCCGTACACCCGCATGTCCGTCTCGGTGAACGCCTCGTACGCCACCGGCTCCAGGCCGTGCGTCGTCAGGTCCTCCGCGTAGGCGTCGTACACCGAGCGGGGATCGATGCCCGTGGGCCTGCCGTCCAGCAGCGGCAGCCCGCGGCGGCCGAGGCGGACCAGCGCCACGTGGTTGATGCTCACCTCGGCCGCCAGGGTGAAGACCGGGTCCGCACGCAGCTCGGGGTCGGCGAACAGATGACGGTGCACCAGATGCCGGGCCTCGTGGAACAGCACGAACCTCACGCCGTCCAGGCCGAGTCCGACGAAGAAGTCCGGGTTGTACAGCAGCAGGCAGGTGCCGTCACCGGAGGCGACCACGGCCGCCGTGTCCACCGCCGTCGTCGGGATCTGGTGGTGGCACTTGGCGTACAGCCACGACGCCACCGCCGACTCGGTCAGACCGAAGTCGAGCAGCGCGGCCTCCTTCAGCCGCCGCGCCTCCTCCACCACCGCCTCGTCCGCCGGGCGGTACCGCACAAGTGCCCTGCGGTCGGCGAGATCGACCACCGGGGGCCGTCGTCGCCCCCGCTCCCCGTACGCCATGCCATGCCCCCCGTGCCGTGCCTCCCCCAGTGCCTCATTGGTACCAGGCCCCACCGACAACCGGCCAAGGCATTACGCTCGGCGGTCAAGGGCGGGGCCGTAGCGCAGAGGCAGGCGCACCGGTCTCCAAAACCAGAACACGCTGGTTCGAATCCAGCCGCCCCGCCCCCTCGACGACCTCATGGGCACGGCTCAGGCGATCGCGCCCGCCGTCACCACCAGTTCCGGCACGGTCCCGTGGAAGGTCTCCATCAGCTGGGTCAGCACCGCCCAGGCCTCCTCACGGTCGCCCAGGTGCTCGTGGACGAGCGGGCGCAGGGCGTCCTCGGCCTCGCGCAGGCGGGCCGGGAACAGCAGGTGACCCATCGCCAGGACGTCCAGCACGCGCACGGCGGGGCCGTGGGCCGTCGCGTACTCGGCGGGGCCGTCCAGCACACCCGCCTGCCGTATCCGGTGCGTGAACTTGGGGTGCGAGCCGAACTGCGCGCGCAGCGCGGGCGGGCAGTCCGGGCGGACGGTGAGCGCCCAGCGCGCGAACCCGGGCAGCGGCCGCTCGCCGTCGGCGTCCGTGACCGTCCGCCAGTCGGTGCGCGTCAGCACCATGGACGCGGCGCCGTTTCCCTCGCGCATGGAGCCGGCCGCGCGCAGGGCACCGACGATGCCGTGACGGACGTAGCTCTCGGGGACTTCGGGTTCCTGCTCCCGCAGAGCCTGGTCCACCGGCACGGGCTCGGTGCGGTCCGCCCCGAACGGCACTCCGCGGGCGACGGCCCGGCGCAGGCCGGCGTCGGTGCCGATGGCCCACCACACCAGGGCGTTGAGCTCGGGGTCGTCCTGCTCGAGGATCCACAGCTTCACGGACGCCGGCAGTTCACCGGACCACAGCCACGGACGCTGCATCCGGCGCCGGGCCGCGGCGGGGTCCTCCGCCCGGGGCAGGCCCGTCCGCGCCCGCACCCGCGCGGCGGTCTCCTCGTCGGTCAGTCCGAGCAGGAGACCGACCGCCTGTTCCGCCCTGGTGTTGTCACGCATGGCGGCATGATGCCGCAGCCCTCCGACAGGGCGCACCGGAGTTCGGTGCGCCTTGCCGGCCGGGGGTCAGGCGCCGGCCCGCGCCGCCATCCGGGCCTTGCGGGCGGCGAGCTTCTCGTCGAACTTCAGGGCCTCGGCGTCGAGTCCGCCCATGAACAGTCCCAGCTCCTCCTGCGCCTTGAGGCCCTCGGGGCCGAGCCCGTCGATCTCCAGGATCTTCAGGAAGCGCAGCACGGGCTGAAGCACGTCGTCGTGGTGGATGCGCAGGTTGTAGACCTCGCCGATGGCCATCTGGGCAGCCGCCCGCTCGAAGCCGGGGATGCCGTGGCCGGGCATGCGGAAGTCGACCACCACGTCCCGCACGGCCTGCATGGTGAGGTCGGGGGCGAGGTCGAAGGCCGCCTTGAGCAGGTTGCGGTAGAAGACCATGTGGAGGTTCTCGTCGGTCGCGATGCGGGAGAGCATGCGGTCGCAGACCGGGTCGCCGGACTGGTGGCCGGTGTTGCGGTGCGAGATGCGGGTGGCGAGTTCCTGGAAGGCGACGTAGGCGACCGAGTGCAGCATCGAGTGCCGGTTGTCCGACTCGAAGCCCTCGCTCATGTGCGCCATGCGGAACTGCTCCAGCTTGTCCGGGTCGACCGCGCGCGAGGCGAGCAGGTAGTCGCGCATCACGATGCCGTGCCGGCCCTCCTCCGCGGTCCAGCGGTGCACCCAGGTGCCCCAGGCGCCGTCCCGGCCGAACAGCGAGGCGATCTCGTGGTGGTAGCTGGGCAGGTTGTCCTCGGTGAGGAGGTTCACCACCAGGGCGATCCGGCCGATCTCCGTTACCTTGGACTGCTCCTTGTCCCACGCCTCGCCGTCGTCGAAGAGGCCGGGGAAGTTGCGGGCGTCGCTCCAGGGCACGTACTCGTGCGGCATCCAGTCCTTGGCCACTGTCAGATGCCGGTTCAGTTCCTTCTCGACCACTTCCTCCAGCGCGTACAGCAGCCGCGCGTCGGTCCACACGGACGGGCTGCCGAGGTGAGGAGAAGCGATCGTCATGGAAACTCCAGGGGGACGCCGAACAGAAGGGGGAGGAAACCGACTCGGTCGGGGGAGGGTCCGGTGAGCGGCACCGGAATCTACGTGATCGTAGGCTACGAATCCGTAGGTTACGAAGCCGTAGGTTAAGCGCGTCGTAAAGATCGCTGATCAGGCCGCTTGCCCCGGCCGGACCGGGGCACGCCGAAGAGTCCGGGACGCGCAGGTCCCAGGGCCGCAAGAGGGAAGGGATCACCCGCTCAGGCGTACAGCTCCCGCAGCCGCACCGAGAGACATGTCACACAGCCCTCCAGTTTCTCGAACTCGCCGATGTCCACGGTGACCACCTGGTGGCCGAGATCGGTGAGCAGCTCGGCCGTCTTCGGCGCACTGGCCGCCATCAGCAGCTTGTGGCCGCCGAGCAGCACGACATGGGCGCCGGCCTCCTCGGGCACCGACAGGAAGCCGGGGAACAGCGAAGGCCGGTCCACGTTCGGGATGTGACCGAGCACCGTGCCGTCGGGCAGCGCGGTGACCGCCGACTTCAGGTGCAGCACCTTGTTCACCGGGACGGCGACCACCCGCGCGCCGAGCGGCTCGAAGGCGGCCCGCAGCTGCTGGACCCCGGCCGCGTTGGTACGCCCGCCCCGGCCGACGTAGATGGTGTCGCCGACCTTGAGCACGTCGCCGCCGTCGAGGGTGCCCGGCTCCCATATCCAGTTCACCGAGCAGCCGAGCCGGGCCACGGCCTCCTCCACCCCGGCGGTCTCCTCGCGCCGCGACTCGGCGCCGGGCCGGGTGATCAGCGCCACGTTCCTGTACATCACCACGGTGTCCTCGACGAACACCGAGTCCGGGCAGTCGTCGGCCGGCTCCACCTCGACCGTCTCCCAGCCGTGCGTGCGCAGCGCCTCGACGTAGGCCTCCCACTGCTCGACGGCCAGGTCCACGTCGACCTTCTCCCGCTCGATGTGCGTCACCAGGCCTTCGGCGAGGCGCGGGCTGGGGCGGCGGACGAGGGCCTTCTTGCTGGGCACGAGGGGTCTCCGTATCGGCGGGGGTCCGGCGCCCGTTCTCGGGGCGCCGGTTCGCCATCATGCAGGGCGGGTCCGCGAGGACAAAACCCTCGTTGTCAGGCTGTGCCCCTCCTGAGACGCTCCGCGCGCGGGCTACGCGGGATCCGTGAGCGCCTCGGGGGTGGTCTCCGTCAATTCCCCTCCTTCCAGGAGCAGCCAGCGCGTGATGCCGAGCGACTGGAGGAACGGCAGGTCGTGACTGGCCACGACCAGCGCGCCCTCGTACGACTCCAGGGCCGTCGTCAGCTGGTGCACGCTCGCCATGTCGAGGTTGTTCGTCGGCTCGTCGAGCAGGAGCAGTTGCGGCGCGGGCTCGGCGAGCATCAGCGCGGCCAGGGCCGCCCGGAAGCGTTCGCCGCCGGAGAGCGTGGCCGCCTGCTGGTCGGCGCGGGCGCCCCGGAACAGGAAGCGGGCCAGGCGGGCCCGGATCCGGTTGTTGGTGGCGCCCGGCGCGAACCGGGCCACGTTCTCCGCGACGGTCAGCCCGCCGTCCAGGACGTCCAGCCGTTGTGGCAGGAACCGCAGGGGGACGTGCGCCCGCGCCTCGCCCGCCACCGGCTCCAGCTCGCCCGCGATGGTGCGCAGCAGGGTCGTCTTGCCCGCGCCGTTGCGCCCCACGAGGGCCACCCGCTCGGGGCCGCGCAGCTCGAAGCCGCCCTTGACGCGCGCCCCGTGCGCCGGCTCCAGGTCCCGCAGGGTGAGGACGTCGCGGCCGGGCGGCACCGCCGTGTACGGCAGGTCGACCCTGATCTCGTCGTCGTCCCGTACGGCGTCCACCGCCTCGTCCAGCCGCTCCCTGGCCTCGGCGAGCCTCTCCTCGTGCATGATGCGGTGCTTGCCCGCGGACTCCTGCGCCGCGCGCTTGCGCGCCCCCATGACGATCTTCGGTTCGCGTTTGCTGTCCCACATCTTCTGCCCGTACCGCTTGCGGCGGGCCAGCTTCATCTGGGCGTCGGCCAGTTCCCGCTTCTGCTTGCGCAGGTCGGCCTCGGCCACGCGCACCATGCGTTCGGCGGCGTCCTGCTCCACGGCGAGGGCGTCCTCGTACGCCGAGAAGTTCCCGCCGTACCAGGTGATCTCCCCGGCACGCAGATCGGCGATCTGGTCGACCAGGTCGAGGAGTTCCCGGTCGTGACTGACCACGAGCAGGATGCCCGGCCAGGAGGCGACGGCCGCGTACAGCCGCCTGCGGGCGTACAGGTCGAGGTTGTTGGTGGGCTCGTCCAGCAGCAGTACGTCCGGGCGGCCGAGCAGCAGCGCGGCCAGGCGCAGCAGTACCGACTCGCCGCCGGAGACCTCACCGACGCCGCGGTCCAGGCCGAGGTGGCCGAGGCCGAGCTCGCCGAGGGTCGCGAGCGCGCGCTCCTCGACGTCCCAGTCGTCGCCGAGGGTGTCGAAGTGCTCCTCGGCCGCGTCGCCCGCCTCGATGGCGTGCAGCGCGGCCCGCTTCGCGGCGATGCCGAGCGCCTCGTCGACGCGGAGCGCGGTGTCCAGGGTGACGTTCTGCGGCAGGTAGCCGACCTCGCCCGCCACCCGGACGGCGCCGTCCGTGGGGTCGAGTTCACCGGCGACGAGCTTCAACAGGGTCGTCTTCCCCGATCCGTTGACGCCGACGAGTCCCGTGCGGCCGGGGCCGAAGGAGACGTCGAGGCCGTCGAAGACGGGGGTGCCGTCGGGCCAGGCGAAGGACAGGGAGGTGCAGGTGAGGGAAGAAGACATACAGGCCTCGCGGTTGCTTGATGCGGTCAGGGCAACGCGTGTCGAGACACCGCGGGGCGGCAACCGTGTGGCCGGGGGAAGGGCTCAGCCCTGTGCCGGAGGACGGCTCGGACGCCGAGGTCGCACGCGCTCACACCCACTTCGCAGTGGGGCGCGGTGTCTCAGGACCTCAGACGAGCAACGTCCTTCTCCGATCGACGGCAACAGAAGCGAGATACACCGTAGGAGGGCGGGTGGACGCCGTCAACGGAATTGACGGGCGTCACATTCATGTCGGATTCCTGCCAGCCCGCGCCCGGCCGCGGCTGGTTGGCTGATGCCCATGACGCATCAGATCTCCCTGCGCGAGCGTGCCCTGGCCTTCCGCTCCCTGCACGTCCCGGGACGGCCGCTCGTCCTGCCGAACGCCTGGGACGCCATGAGCGCCCGGCTCGCCGAGGACGCGGGCGCCGCCGCGGTCGCCACCACCAGCGCCGGGCTCTCCTGGGCCCTGGGGGCCGCCGACGGCGACCGGCTGGAGCGGGACCGGGCGCTCGAGGCCGTCGCGCGCGTGGCCGCGACCGTGGCGGTCCCGGTCAGCGCCGACATCGAGACCGGATACGCCGACGACCCCGAAGGCGTCGCCGACACCGTCCGGGCGGTGCTCGCGGCGGGCGCGGTCGGCGTCAACATCGAGGACGCACTGTACGAGACGGGGCGGGCCCCGTTGCGGGAGGTCGCGGAGCAGGCCGAGCGGATCGCCGCCGCCCGGGAGGCCGCGGACGCGGAGGGGGTGCCGTTGTTCGTGAACGCCCGCATCGACACCTTCCTGCGCGGAGGCGGGGAAGTGGACGCCACCCTGGAGCGAGCCGCCGCCTTCCGTGCCGCGGGTGCCGACGGGATCTTCGTCCCCGGGGCCGTCGAACCGGAGACGGTCAAGGCGCTCGTCGAGGGCGTCGACGGGCCGCTCAACGTGCTGGTGGGACCGGGCGCGCCGGCCGTCGCCGAGCTGGCCGCGCTCGGCGTCGCCCGGGTGAGCGCCGGGTCGGCTGTGGCCCAGGCGGCGTACGCCGTGGCCCGTCGCGCCGCGCGGGAGCTGCTGGGCGCGGGGACCTGTGGGGCGCTGGCCGAGGGGCTCGACTACGGCGAGCTCAACGCGCTGCTCGCGCAGGAGCGCTAGCAGGCGTCGCGCATCAGCTCCGCCAGGTCGTGGTCGAGGTCGAGCTGGAGGTGCTCCAGGCCGGACGCCACCAGGTCGTTCGTCGCCTGGAGGAAGCGGCGGATCTCGCCGGTGCGCACGTGCACGACGGCGGTGCCCTCGGGGGCGTGGAACTCCAGCACGGTGCGGTCGTACCCGTACGGCCGCACCCGCACGTCGCCGTGGCCCTCCGGGGACCGCAGACCGGCCGTCAGCAGCTCGCGGGCGAAGGTCCAGCAGACCTCGACGCCCTCCAGGGTGGACGGGGCGGGGAAGGTCATGCGGACGGCGAACGGGTCGCGCCGGTCGTAGCGCAGTGTGGCGGGAATGCTCGGCATGCGTGGTGCGGCGGCGACGAGGCGTGCCTCTACGGGCTGCTCGATGACGGTGGACAACGCCTTGCTCCCTCGTGACGGCTGGACGGACTTCCGGGGTGTGAGACCGGGCACTGGAAGAGACGACGGAACGGGCCACTCCGTGCACACGTATCGCTAGTGACCTCTGTCACCGCGTTCATGCACGCGCGTACCGGACCGAGGCCGTCTGGACGGGGCTCGGACAGTGGGCTAGCTTCGCCCGCCATGAGGCGCTCGGGGAACGCGGGAATGACGGGACGCAGGCATCGACAGCCGGCGGGGGCGGTGGCGGCGGGGGTGTGCGGGGTGGCGCTGGCCGCGCTGACCGTCGTACCGGCCCAGGCGCACACGCCGGAGCACCGGGCGCCGCACTGGGCGCTCAAGGACAGCGGGGCGCCGCAGACACGGTTCCGCGGGCTCGCGGCCGTGAACCGGGACACCGCCTGGCTGGCCGGGACCGGCGGCACGGTGCTGCGCACCACCGACGGCGGGGCGAGCTGGCGGAACGTCTCCCCGCCCGGCGCCGCGGACCTCCAGTTCCGGGACGTGGCGGCGTTCGACGCGCGGCGCGCGGTGGTGCTGGCCATCGGCGAGGGCGAGGCGTCCCGCGTCTACCGCACCGACGACGGCGGAGCGACCTGGACGGAGTCCTTCCGCAACACCGACCAGAAGGCCTTCTACGACTGCATGGCCTTCTTCGACCGCCGCCACGGCCTGGCGATGAGCGACCCGGTGGACGGCAGGTTCCGCATGCTGTCCACCGCCGACGGCGGACGCACCTGGCGGGTGCTGCCCGGCGACGGCATGCCGGCCGCGCTGGACGGTGAGGCGGGCTTCGCGGCGAGCGGCCAGTGCCTGGTCACCTCCGGGCCGAAGGACGCCTGGCTGGCCACCGGCGGAGGCGCACGCGCGCGTGTGCTGCACTCCGCCGACCGCGGCCTGACCTGGACGGCCACCGACACGCCGGTCCCGGCGGGCGACCCGGCACGCGGAGTGTTCGCGCTCGCCTTCCGTGACCACGCCCACGGCCTCGCGGTCGGCGGCGACTACCGCGCCGACCAGCCCTCCCCGCGGGCGGCCGCGGTCACCCGGGACGGCGGACGCACCTGGCAGCCGGCGGCCACACCCCCGCCCGCCTACCGCTCCGGCGCCGCCTGGCTCCCGCACAGCCGCACCGCCGCCCTCGCCGTCGGCCCCACCGGCACCGATGTCACCACGGACGGCGGACGCACCTGGAAGTCCCTCGACACCGGTTCGTACGACACCGTCGACTGCACCCCCGACCTGAGTTGCTGGGCGGCGGGGGAGCAGGGCCGGGTGGCACGGCTGGAGAACTGACCCGCGCGCGGAGTGCGTCCGCGCAGGCGGAAGGGGTACCCGGTCACGGCACGGGAAGGGAGTGACCGACATGCCACGCGGTTCCAGCCCCAAGCGGGAACGTCAGTACGAGCACATCAAAGAGAGCGCGCAGGACCGCGGCGAGAGCACCGGCAGGGCCGAGGAGATAGCCGCCCGCACGGTGAACAAGGAACGTGCCCGGTCCGGCGAGTCGAAGACCGCGAGCCGCACCTCGACCCAGGACATGTCCTCCGGGAAGCGCGGCGGCCAGCGGTCCGGCAAGGGCTCCCAGGGCCCGACCTACGACCAGTTGTACGAAGAGGCCAAGCGCCGCAACATCCACGGCCGTTCGGACATGAACAAGGGCGAGCTGCGGCGTGCCCTCGGCGAGAAGTGAGCCGACGGCTCAGCCGAGCGTCTCGCGGTAGGGCTCCAGAGCCGGAGCGGTCTTGGTGGCGGTGAACTCGGTGATGCGGTAGGCGCAGACGCCGGCCGTGACGAACGGATCCCCCGCGGTGATCGTCTCGATCCGCGCGCGGTCCCCCGCGACGGCGAGGATCACCCCGCCGTCACGGGGGTTCTTGCGTCCGGACGCCAGGAAGACACCCTTCTCGTACTGTTCGTCGAGCCAGGCGACATGCGCCTCGAGAACCGCGTCGACGGCGTCGAGCGGGGCGGTGTAGGTCAGCTCCAGGACAAACATGATCGCGAGCGTACCCCTGGTGCGGCGCCCACCGTGGGCCGAGTCGTACGCTCGTGCGCATCATGACGACCGTACCGATCCCCGCGGGCTGGCCCGCGACCGAGGAACAGGCCCGCGCCGTCCAGGACGAGTTGCGCGAGCGGGTGGTCCTGGACGAGCCCGGGCCGCTCCCCGGCTCGGGCCGTGTGACGGGTGTCGACGTGGCCTACGACGACGAGCGGGACGTCGTCGCGGCGGCGGCGGTCGTCCTCGACGGGGCCACCCTGGAGGTGGTCGCCGAGGCGACGGCCGTCGGCCGCGTCTCCTTTCCGTACGTGCCGGGTCTGCTCGCCTTCCGGGAGCTCCCCACCGTCCTGGCCGCCCTCGACGCGCTGCCCGTCCCGCCCGGCCTGGTCGTCTGCGACGGCTACGGCCTCGCCCATCCGCGCCGCTTCGGCCTCGCCGGTCACCTGGGCGTGCTCACCGGCCTGCCCACGATCGGCGTCGCCAAGAACCCCTTCACCTTCTCCTACGACGACCCGGCCCCCGCGCGCGGCAGCGGCTCCCCGCTCCTGTCGGGCACCGAGGAGGTCGGCCGCGCCCTGCGCACCCGGGACGCCGTCAAGCCGGTGTTCGTCTCTGTCGGCCACCGCGTGAGCCTCGACAACGCGTGCGCGCACACGCTGGCCCTGACCCCGGCCTACCGGATCCCCGAGACCACGCGCCGGGCGGATGCGCTGTGCCGTCGCGCGCTGCGGGAGGCCACCAAGGGAGACGGCTGAGGGAGACGGCTGAAGGGGCCGCTCAGGAGGCGGCGACGCTCCAGGAGCCGACCTCCCGGTACTCCGAGTCGTGGACGGCCGAGCCGTCGCCCGGCACCAGCGCGTAATGGCCGAGGTTCCCGCCCCAGTAGCGCAGGATCCGCCCGAGCTCTTTGGCCTTGTCCTCGGCCACCGCGCCGTCGTCCAGCGTCACCTCGAGAACGAACTTCACGTGCTTCTCCCTCCGTCGGCCTTGGGCTTCAATCCTTTCATTGACGTGCCCTTTGGTACTTCACCGCTCAACGCCGCAGGTGAGGACGCCACACCGTGCCGCAAGTCTCAAACCGGGGGGAAGGCGGACGGCCGGGGGCGTACTCAGGGGCCATCACGCCGTCTGAGTACGTGTACGGATGTGGCCGCCCCGGGGTCGGCGGCAGGCTGTGCCGCATGACGACGCACCGTTCCCCGCAGCCCCTGTCCGACCCCGGCCGGCCCGTCGAACGCGCCGTGACGGCCGCTCTCGTCCTCGCCGTGCTGGCGGGGATCGCCTGGATAGGCGGCATGCTGTACACCGTGCTCGCGTGGTCCGCCTGACCGGCGAGTGGCTCAGAAGGAAGCCGCCACCCGGAACGTGATCCCCGCCCCGCGGAGCCGCCGCGTCAGCGCGTCGCCCATCGCCGCCGCCGTCGTGACCTGGCCGGCCGTGGGCGGCAGCTCGTCGAAGGCCAGGCACAGGGCCGCTTCCGCGAACATCTTCGCGGTCTCGTCATAACCCGGGTCGCCGCCCGCGACCTCCGTGAACACGCGCCGGCCACCGCCCTCGCCGACGAACCGGACCGAGAACCAGCTCTTCGCCCGCTTCTCGGCGCTCGGCCCGTCCCCGGGCCTGAGCCGGTCGGACAGCCAGCGCCGGGCGGGCGGGAGCTGCGCGGCCGCGGCCACCGCGCCCACGGCCGCCACCCCGCCGAGGGCGGCGGGCAGGCGCTTGACCGCCGCGTAGTGCCGGTAGCGGAAGTCGGGCCCGTACCGGTCCAGGGCCTTCGCCGAGCGGCGCACGATCTGGGGGTCGATGGTCGGCAGCGGCAGCGCCCAGGCGCCGACGTCCCTGGCGAACCGCGGCACACCCGTCGGCGCGGACGCCCGGCGCTCGATCAGCCGCGGCTCGTGCCGGCCGCGCTCCCGGGCGGCGGCCAGCATCTGCCGCCCGCGCGCGAACTGGTTCAGCGCCGAGGCGAAGGTGCCGCCGGAGAAGGCCGCGTCCAGGCTCACATATCCGTCCACGGTCAGCGGCACGCCCTGAGGCAGCTGACGGACGGTGAAGTGGACGCCCAGGTCGTGCGGCACGGAGTCGAAGCCACAGGCGTGCACCAGCCGGGCGCCGGTCTCCCGCGCGCGGGAGTCATGGCGGACGTACATCAGGTCCACGAACTCCGGCTCGCCCGTCAGGTCCAGATAGTCGGCCCCCGTGTCCGCGCAGGCGGCGACCAGCGGTTCGCCGTACCGGATGTAGGGGCCCACCGTCGAAGCCACCACGCGCGCCTGCCCGGCCAGTCGGCGCAACGCGTCCGGGTCGGTCACATCGGCCTGGAGGACACCCACGTCCGCGCCCCCCGGCAGCCGCTCCCGCAGCTCGGCCAGTCCGCGCTCGCTGCGGCCGGCGATCGCCCAGCGCAGGTCCTCGGGGGCGTGCGCGGCGAGGTACTCCGCGGTGAGTGAGCCGACGAAGCCGGTGGCCCCGAAGAGCACGATGTCGTAGGGACGGTCCGTCCTGTTCAGCCTGCTCATGACACCCTTCGGTCGTGCACTCCGCGCCGTTGTCGGTGGCTGAGGCTAGCGTGAGGAACGCGGAGCCCGGCGGCCAGACCCACGCGCCGACCGCGCCGGGGCGCCGAGTCGCAGGGTAACTTGGCTAAGCGCTTGCTTGTCCAGGCCTTGTGCCCGATGGAACGTGTTCTTAGCATCAGCAGTGTTACAGCAGTTGTGTCACATTGACTGGGGGTGCGGCATGGCCACGGCAGGGACGCCGGGACAGGGCCCGCTCACGGGCGTGCGCGTGGTCGAGCTGGCCGGCATCGGGCCCGGCCCGTTCGCGGCCATGCTCCTCGCCGACCTGGGCGCCGACGTCGTCCGGGTGGACCGGCCGGGCGGCGCCTCGCTCGGTGTGGACCCCGCGTACGACGTGACCAACCGCAACAAGCGCTCCGTGCTCGTCGACCTGAAGTCCGACGCCGGCCCCGCCCGCGTCCTCGACCTGGCCGGACGGGCCGACATCCTCATCGAGGGCTACCGCCCCGGTGTCGCCGAGCGCCTCGGCGTCGGCCCCGACGCCTGCCATGCCCGCAACCCCGCGCTGGTCTACGGCCGGATGACCGGCTGGGGCCAGCAGGGCCCCCTCGCCGACCGGGCCGGGCACGACATCGCCTACATCGCCCCGACCGGCGTCCTCGGGATGATCGGCGACCCGGACGGACCCCCCGCCGTCCCCGCCAACCTCCTCGGCGACTACGCGGGCGGCTCGCTCTACCTCGTCGTCGGCGTCCTCGCCGCACTGCACCACGCGCGCGCGACCGGCACCGGCCAGGTCGTCGACGCCGCCATCGTCGACGGCACCGCCCATCTCTCGGCGATGATCCACGGCATGCTGGCCGCCGGCGGCTGGCAGGACCGGCGCCGCGCCAACCTGCTGGACGGCGGCTGCCCGTACTACGGCACCTACGAGACCGCCGACGGCGGGTACATGGCGGTCGGCGCCCTCGAACAGCAGTTCTACGAGGAGTTCCTGCGCCTGCTCGGCCTGGAGGAACTGGCCCCCGCCCGCAAGGACTGGACCCGCTGGGGCGAGCTGCGCGAGAAGGTCGCCGCCCGCTTCAAGTCCCGTACCCGGGACGAGTGGACCGCCCGTTTCGAGGGCACCGACGCGTGCGTGGCGCCCGTGCTGTCCCTGCGCGAGGCCCCGCACCACCCGCACCTCGCCGCCCGGGGCACCTTCACCGAGCACGGCGGCATCACCCAGCCCGCGCCCGCGCCCCGCTTCTCCGCCACCCCGACGACCGTCCGCACCGGCCCCGCCCGGCCCGGCGCCGACACCGCGGCCGTGGCCCGGGACTGGGACATACCCGCGCTCGCCCACCACGACGATCTCGCCCGGGACGGCGACTGACCCCGCCACCGACCGGCCCACCTCCCGCGAAAGGCACCCCAGTGAGCACCGAAGCGTACGTGTACGACGCGATCCGCACCCCGCGCGGCCGCGGCAAGGCGAACGGCGCCCTGCACGGCACCAAGCCCATCGACCTGGTCGTCGGCCTCATCCACGAGCTCCGCGACCGCTTCCCGGGCCTCGACCCGGCCGCGATCGACGACATCGTCCTCGGCGTCGTCGGCCCGGTGGGCGACCAGGGCTCCGACATCGCGCGGATCGCGGCGATCGCCGCCGGACTGCCGGACACGGTTGCAGGGGTCCAGGAGAACCGCTTCTGTGCCTCGGGCCTGGAGGCGGTGAACATGGCCGCCGCCAAGGTCCGTTCCGGTTTCGAGGACCTCGTCCTCGCCGGTGGCGTGGAGTCGATGTCCCGGGTGCCGATGGCCTCCGACGGCGGTGCCTGGTTCAACGACCCGATGACGAACCTCGCCGTCAACTTCGTGCCGCAGGGCATCGGCGCCGACCTCATCGCCACCATCGAGGGCTTCTCCCGCCGGGACGTCGACGAGTACGCGGCCCTGTCCCAGGAGCGCGCCGCCACCGCCTGGAAGGAGGGCCGCTTCGACCGCTCGGTGGTCCCGGTCAAGGACCGCAGCGGCCTGGTCGTCCTCGACCACGACGAGCACCCGCGCCCCGGCACCACCGCCGACTCCCTGGCGGGGCTCAAGCCGTCCTTCGCCGGCATCGGCGAGCTGGGCGGCTTCGACGCGGTCGCGCTCCAGAAGTACCACTGGGTGGAGAAGATCGACCACGTCCACCACGCGGGCAACTCCTCCGGCATCGTGGACGGCGCCTCACTGGTCGCGATCGGCACCAAGGAGGTCGGCGAGCGCCACGGCCTCACCCCGCGCGCGCGGATCGTCTCCGCCGCCGTCTCCGGCTCCGAGCCCACCATCATGCTCACCGGTCCCGCCCCCGCCACCCGCAAGGCCCTCGCGAAGGCCGGCCTGACGATCGACGACATCGACCTCGTCGAGATCAACGAGGCGTTCGCCGCGGTCGTGCTGCGCTTCGTCAAGGACATGGGCCTGTCCCTGGACAAGGTCAACGTCAACGGCGGCGCCATCGCGCTCGGCCACCCGCTCGGCGCGACCGGCGCCATGATCCTCGGCACCCTCGTGGACGAACTGGAGCGCCAGGACAAGCGGTACGGCCTCGCCACGCTGTGCGTGGGCGGCGGCATGGGCATCGCCACCATCGTCGAGCGCATCTGAACTCCCCGCGGAATCACGACACTTCAACGGAGACGACTGTCATGACCGAGAGCACCACCATCCGCTGGGAACAGGACGACACCGGTGTCGTCACCCTCGTCCTCGACGACCCCGACCAGTCCGCGAACACCATGAACCAGGCGTTCCGCGACTCCCTCGCCGCGATCACCGACCGCCTGGAGGCGGAGCGGGAGAACATCCGCGGCATCATCTTCACCTCCGCCAAGAAGACCTTCTTCGCCGGCGGTGACCTGCGCGACCTGATCCGGGTCACCCCCGAGACCGCACAGCACCTGTTCGACGGCGGCCTCGCCATCAAGCGGAACCTGCGCCGCATCGAAACCCTCGGCAAGCCGGTCGTCGCGGCGATCAACGGCGCGGCTCTGGGCGGCGGTTACGAGATCTCCCTGGCCTGCCACCACCGCGTCGCCCTGGACGCGCCCGGCTCCAAGATCGGCTGCCCCGAGGTCACCCTCGGCCTGCTCCCCGGGGGCGGCGGCGTGGTCCGCACCGTCCGGCTGCTCGGCATCGCCGACGCGCTCCTGAAGGTCCTCCTCCAGGGCACCCAGTACACCCCCCGGCGCGCCCTGGACAACGGCCTCGTCGACGAGGTGGCCGCCACCCCCGAGGAGCTCCTCGCCAAGGCCCGCGCCTTCATCGACGCCAACCCCGAGTCCCAGCAGCCCTGGGACCGGCCGGGCTACCGGATCCCCGGCGGTACCCCCGCCAACCCGAAGTTCGCCGCGAACCTCCCCGCCTTCCCCGCCAGCCTGCGCAAGCAGACGGGCGGCGCCCCCTACCCGGCCCCCCGCAACATCCTCGCCGCCGCCGTCGAGGGCGCCCAGGTCGACTTCGATACCGCCCAGGTGATCGAGGCCCGCTACTTCGTCGAACTGGCCGCCGGGCAGACCTCGAAGAACATGATCCAGGCGTTCTTCTTCGACCTCCAGGCCGTCAACTCCGGCGCCAACCGCCCGCAGGGCGTCGAGCCCCGCAGGGTCCGCAAGGTGGCCGTCCTCGGCGCCGGGATGATGGGCGCGGGCATCGCCTACTCCTGCGCCCGCGCCGGCATCGACGTCGTCCTGAAGGACGTGTCCCTGGAAGCGGCCGTCAAGGGCAGGGGCTACTCCGAGAAGCTGTGCGCCAAGGCCGTCGCGAAGGGCCGTACGACCCAGGAGAAGGCGGACGCGCTGCTCGCCCGCATCACGCCGACCGCCGACGCGAAGGACCTGGCCGGCTGCGACGCGGTGATCGAGGCCGTCTTCGAGGACCCGGCGCTCAAGCACAAGGTGTTCCAGGAGATCGAGCACGTCGTCGCCCCGGACGCCCTGCTGTGCTCCAACACCTCCACCCTGCCCATCACCACACTCGCCGAGGGCGTCGAACGACAGGGCGATTTCATCGGCCTGCACTTCTTCTCGCCCGTCGACAAGATGCCGCTGGTGGAGATCATCAAGGGCGAGCGGACCGGGGACGAGGCCGTCGCGCGCGCCTTCGACCTGGTCCGGCAGATCAGCAAGACGCCGATCGTCGTCAACGACTCGCGTGGCTTCTTCACCTCGCGGGTGATCGGCCACTTCATCAACGAGGGCGTGGCGATGGTCGGCGAGGGCATCGAGCCGGCGTCTGTGGAGCAGGCCGCCGCGCAGGCCGGCTACCCGGCGAAGGTGCTGTCCCTGATGGACGAGCTGACGCTCACCCTCCCGCGGAAGATCCGGACCGAGTCGAAGCGGGCGGTGGAGGAGGCGGGCGGCACCTGGACCGCCCACCCCGCCGAGGCGGTCATCGACCGCATGGTGGACGAGTTCGGCCGCACCGGCCGCAGCGGCGGCGCGGGCTTCTACGAGTATGCCGAGGACGGCAAGCGGGCCGGTCTGTGGCCGGGGCTGCGGGAGCACTTCACGCGCGAGGGCGCGGAGATCCCGTTCGAGGACATGCAGGAGCGCATGCTCTTCTCCGAGGCGCTGGACACCGTCCGGCTGCTGGAGGAGGGCGTCCTGACCTCGGTCGCCGACGCCAACATCGGTTCGATCCTCGGCATCGGCTTCCCCGGCTGGACGGGTGGCGTGCTCCAGTACATCAACGGCTACGACGGGGGCCTGCCGGGCTTCGTGGCCCGCGCGCGGGAGCTCGCCGAGCGCTACGGCGAGCGCTTCGACCCGCCCGCGCTACTGGTGGAGAAGGCGGAGAAGGAGGAGCGGTTCGCCGACTCAGCCCGCTCGTGACTCCCTGGTGAGCCACTCGCCCAGCTCTTCCCGCAGCGACCGCTGGAACGTCGTCAGCAGCGCCTGCACCACCAACGGGTGCATGTGCGCCGACAGGGACTTCACATCCCGGGCGTCACGCTCCGCCACCTCGCCGCGGAAGAGCTGGGAGAGCTCGCGGGCCGCGGCGCGCGAGTGCTCGACGAGCACCTTGCGCGCCGCGAGGATCGCGTCCTGGGACAGCGGTACGTCGAGCAGCCGGACCCCGAGCCGCAGCAGCCCGCAGTCGACCCGAAACGTTTCCCCGTCGGCGGCCGTGACGACGCCCATCGCCGTCAGCCGGGCCACGTCCTCCTCGGTCAGCGGCCGTCCCGCGCGCCGCTGGAGCTCCCGCCGCGACACCGTCTCCTCGGTGTCCGGCGCCCAGGACGCGACCACCGCCCGGTGGATGGCCAGGTCGTGCGGGGTGAGCTCCGGCGGCAGCTGCCGCAGGTACCGCTCGATCGCGGCCAGCGTCATGCCCTGCTGCTGAAGCTCCTCGATGAGGGCCAGCCGGGCCACGTGCCCGGCCCCGTAGTGACCCACCCGGCGCGGACCGATCACCGGCGGCGGCAGCAGGCCCCTGGCGGCGTAGAAGCGGACCGTGCGGACCGTGACGCCCGCGCGGGCGGCCAGCTCGTCGACGGTGAGGGTCGGCTGCCCGGCACCGTCGCCGGCGTCGGTCTCGGCATCGGTCGTCATGTGCAGCAGTATCGCTGTCCCACCAGCGCTGCGAAACATGTAACGACCATGTGAGAAGTGCCGCTGTGTGATGTGGACCATCGCATGGCCGGGGATGCCGCGGGGAAGCTGCCTGCTTGGTCTGTGCCGCGACACAAGGGTGGTGCGGGCCGGAACACGTTCGGACACCCGGGGTCACGACATCCCGGGGCACCAGGAAGTGGAACCACCCGTGAGCAAGGACGCCGTGCACTCGGCACAGGTCGCCGACCACCCCCGGGCGACCCGCACACCCGCGGACGCGGGCGACGCCGGCTACAGCAAGGACCTCAAGCACCGCCACGTCAACATGATCGCCATCGGCGGAGCCATCGGCACCGGGCTCTTCCTGGGCGCCGGCGGCCGGCTGCACAACGCGGGCCCGGCGCTCGCCCTGGCCTACCTGGTCTGCGGCGTGTTCGCCTTCTTCGTCGTACGGGCCCTGGGCGAGCTGGTGCTCTACCGGCCCTCCTCCGGCTCCTTCGTGTCCTACGCGCGCGAGTTCCTCGGCGAGAAGGGCGCCTACGTCGCCGGCTGGATGTACTTCCTGAACTGGTCGACCACCGGCATCGCCGACATCACCGCGATCGCGCTGTACACGCACTACTGGAGTCTGTTCACCCCGATTCCGCAGTGGCTGCTCGCCCTGGTCGCCCTCGCGGTGGTCCTCGCCGTCAACCTGATCTCCGTGAAGATCTTCGGCGAGATGGAGTTCTGGTTCGCGATCGTCAAGGTCGCCACCCTCGTCGCCTTCATGCTGGTCGGCATCTTCCTGCTGGCCACCCGGCACCACGTGGACGGCCACACCCCGGGTCTGGGCGTGATCACGGACAACGGCGGCATCCTCCCGCACGGCCTGATGCCGGTCGTCCTGGTCATGCAGGGCGTGATCTTCGCCTACGCCGCCCTGGAGCTGGTCGGTGTCGCCGCGGGCGAGACCGCCGAGCCGGAGAAGATCGTCCCGCGCGCGGTGAACTCGATCATGTGGCGCGTGGGCCTGTTCTACGTCGGCTCGGTCGTCCTGCTGGCCCTGCTGCTGCCCGGCTCGGTGTACTCCGCCGACCAGAGCCCCTTCGTGACGGTCCTGTCGAAGATCGGCGTCTCCGGCGCGGGTGACGTGATGAACCTGGTCGTGCTCACCGCGGCCATGTCGTCGCTGAACTCCGGCCTGTACTCCACCGGCCGCATCCTGCGCTCCATGGCGATGGCCGGCTCGGCGCCGAAGTTCACCGCCCGCATGAACCGCAGCCAGGTCCCCTACGGCGGCATCCTGCTCACCTGCGCGGTGTGTGTGGCCGGTGTCGTCCTGAACTACCTCGTGCCGAGCCAGGCCTTCGAGATCGTGCTGAACGTCGCCTCCCTCGGCATCATCAGCACCTGGGTGATCATCATGGTCTGCCACCTGGTCTTCGTCCGGCGCGCCCGGGCGGGCGAGGTCACCCGGCCGCACTTCCGCCTGCCGTTCAGCCCGGTCACCGAGATCACCACGATCGCGTTCCTGCTGGCCTGCCTCGGCATGATGTGGAACGACCCCGAGGTCGGCCGCAGGACCCTGTTCCTCATCCCGCTGATCGCCGTGCTGCTGATCGGCGGCTGGTTCGGGGTGCGCCGCCGGGTCGAGCGGACCGCGGAGCGGGAGCTGAGCGGCCTCACCGAGTGAGGTAGCGGACGAAGCAGCAGGTCACGGCCACTGTCAGTGGCAGCCTCTACGGTGGCGTCATGTCGGGGATCAGGTATGTCCGGGGTGACGCCACCGTGCCGTCGGTCAAGGGCGTCAAGGTGATCGCCCATGTCTGCAACGACATCGGCGGCTGGGGGAAGGGCTTCGTGCTGGCCCTCTCGCGCCGCTGGCCGGAGCCGGAGGCCGCGTACCGCGCCTGGCACCGCGACCGCGCGGCGAACGACTTCGGCCTGGGCGCGGTCCAGCTGGTCCGCGTCGAGCGGTACGTGTGGGTGGCCAACATGGTCGGCCAGCGCGGTATACGCACCGGAAGCAAGGGCGTCCCCGTCCGCTACGAGGCGATCGACGCGGCCCTGGGCCGGCTCGCCGGCGAAGCGGCCGCACTCGGCGCGTCCGTGCACATGCCCCGCATAGGCTGCGGGCTCGCGGGCGGGAAGTGGTCCCGGATCGAGCCGCTGATCACCGAGCGGCTGGCCGAGCGGGGGATCGCGGTGACGGTGTACGACCACGGGGAGGGGCCGGGCTGAGCAGCGGGGCCGCCGCCCCGGCCCCCGGCGGCCCGGCCCGGGACAAGCCCGCCGCGCCCGCGCGCGGAGGCCACGAGCGTCGTCCCGGCCGAGGCGCGCGGGCTGGACCCCTGCCCGCGACCGCCGGGGCCGCGTCCCGCGAGCGAGCGCCAGGCCGCGGTGCCGGCGACCACGCCGCCGACGTCGGACGCGGGCCCGCAGCAGCGGCCGGCGGTGAGCGGCGGGGCCGAGCCCAGCCCCGGCCGGGGCGACGGAGCGAGCTCCCGGCTCCCGGCCAGGGCCGCGTCAGTGCGCGTGCACGTCGTTCGTCGCCTCGATCTTCTTCCACGACCTCGGCCGGACCGGCGCTACCGCCGGCTCGGCGACGGACGCGGTGCGGGCCGCGGGCGCGGACGGCTTCGACGGCCGGAACAGCCAGGCGTCGAAGAGCGTCGCGAGGGACTTGCCGGAGACCTGCTCGGCGTACTTCTGGAAGTCGGCCACCGAGGCGTTGCCGTACGCGTGCTCCTTGGGCCAGCCCTTGAGGATGGCGAAGAAGGCGTCGTCGCCCACCTCGTTGCGCAGTGCCTGGACGGCGAGGGCGCCCCGGTCGTAGACCGCGGCGTCGAACTGGTTGTCCGGACCCGGGTCACCGGGCGCGACCGTCCAGAACGAGTCGTCGGCCGGGTGCGAGGCGTACACGTAGTCCGCCAGCTCCTGCGTGGTGCCCTCGCCCTCGTGCTCGGACCACAGCCACTGCGCGTACCGCGCGAAGCCCTCGTTGATCCAGATGTCCTTCCAGCCCTTCAGCGACACGTCGTCGCCGTACCACTGGTGCGCCAGCTCGTGCACCACCACGGAGGTGTTGGAGCCGTTGGCGAACTGCTTGGGGCTGTAGTACACCCGGGTCTGCGTCTCCAGCGCGTACCCCGTGGTGGTGTTGGGCACGTAGCCGCCCGCCGAGGCGAACGGGTACGGCCCGAAATAGCCGCTGAGCCAGTCCACCAGCTCCCCGGTCCGCTCCACGCTCGCCCGCGCCGCCCCGTCGTTGTCGCCGAGGTCCTCGCTGTACGCGTTGACGACGGGGACACCGCCCTCGGAGGTACTGGTCGTGATGTCGAACTTCCCGACCGCGAGCGTGGCCAGATACGTCGCCTGCGGCTTGTTCTGCCGCCAGGTGTAGCGGGTCCAGCCGAGCTTCGAGCTCGTCGACTGAAGCGTGCCGTTGGAGATCGCCTGGGTGCCGTCCGGCACGGCCACCGACACGTCGTAGGTGGCCTTGTCCAGCGGGTGGTCGTTGCTGGGGAACCACCACCAGGCGGCCTCGGGCTCGTCCGCGGCGACGGCCCCGTCGGGGGTGCGGTGCCAGGTCGAGAACCCGTAGGCGCTCTTCGTCGACGGCACCCCGCTGTAGCGGACCACGACGGTGATCGGCGTGCCCTTCGCCAGCGGCGTCTTCGGAGTGATCTCCAGCTCGTGCTGCCCGGAGGTGGCGAAGGCGGCCTTTACGCCGTTGACCCGGACCTCGCTCACGTCCAGCAGGAAGTCCAGGTCGAAGCGGGACAGGTCCTCGGTGGTCCGCGCCAGGACGGTCGCCGTGCCCTGGAGCTCGTCCGTCGCGGGCTGGTACTGGAGCCTCAGGTCGTAGTGGGAGACGTCGTAGCCGCCGTTGCCGTAGTACGGGTAGTAGGGGTCGCCGATGCCCGGCGCGCCCGGCGCGTAGCTCGCGGCCGATGCCGGGATCGCCAGCAGGAGGGAGGCCGCCGCGAGTACGCCCGGGGCGAGGATTCTGCGGTGCACGTCAGCTCCAAGTCGTAGGGACGACAAGTCTGTTCGGAGCCTATTCAGACCCTGTGGCTCCTGGCGTGTCCACAGCACCCCGTGTCACACGATCGCCATTCGGCCGTCACGAACCCGACGACCACTCATATGCCCCCTTCTGCACGGCAGTTGACCGGGGTACCGTCCGCGCATGCCGAAACGCACGCGCTTCACGATCTGGAGAACGTTCGCGACAGCGGCCGTCGCCGTCCTCATGGCCGCCTTCCTCACCCCGGCCGCGGCCCAGGCCGCCCCCGCCCCGCGGGAGAGCCGGCCCGTCTACTCCTACGCCGACGCCGTCCGTGAGTCCGTCTGGGTGGACACCGGACTCGACGGCGACGGCGACGGGAGGACCGACCGCGTCGCCGCCGACATCGTCCGGCCGAGCGAACCCGCCCGGCAGGGCCGCAAGGTCCCCGTCATCATGGACGCCAGCCCGTACTACTCCTGCTGCGGGCGCGGCAACGAGAGCCAGAAGAAGACCTACGACGCGAGCGGCCACGTCGTGCAGATGCCGCTGTTCTACGACAACTACTTCGTGCCCCGCGGCTACGCCTTCGTCGGCGTCGACCTCGCCGGCACCAACCGCTCCGACGGCTGCATCGACATCGGCGGCCGCAGCGACATCCAGTCCGCGAAGGCCGTGATCGACTGGCTGAACGGCCGCGCCCACGCCTACACCAGCCGCACCGGCACCACCACCGTCAAGGCGACCTGGACCAACGGCCGCACCGGCATGATCGGCAAGAGCTGGGACGGCACCATCGCCAACGGCGTCGCCGCCACCGGCGTCCAGGGACTGAGGACGATCGTGCCGATCAGCGCCATCTCCTCCTGGTACGACTACTACTTCGCCAAGGGCGCCCCGCTGTACGACTCCGGCCCCGACGCGCTGTCCGACGCCGTGGAGAGCGACGGCGCCCACGCGAAGTGCGCCGCCGTCCAGCAGAAGCTGATCGACGGAGCCCCGCGCACCGGCGACTGGACCTCCCTGTGGACCGAGCGCGACTACGTCAAGGACGCGGCCAAGGTACGGGCGAGCGTCTTCCTCGTGCACGGCATGCAGGACCTCAACGTCCGCACCAAGCACTTCGGCCAGTGGTGGGACGCCCTCGCCAAGCACGGCGTCGAGCGCAAGATCTGGCTCTCCCAGACCGGGCACGTCGACCCCTTCGACTACCGGCGCGCCGACTGGACCGAGACCCTGCACCGCTGGTTCGACCACGAACTCCTCGGCTACGCCAACGGCATCGACCGCGAGCCCATGGCCGACATCGAGCGCCACCCCGACCAGTGGGTCACCTCGACGGTCTGGCCGCCGCGCACCACGAAGGCCGCCACGCTGCGCCCGGCCACCGGCCCGCAGGCGGGCGTCGGCACCCTCGGCCTGCGCAAGGGCTCCGGCACCGAGACCTTCACCGACGACCCGCGGCTGAGCGAGACCGACTGGGCCGCGCGGATCACCCGGCCGACCGCCGAGAAGGCCGGTTTCGTCACCCGGCCGCTCACCCGTGACCTCCGCCTGTCCGGCTCCTCCAAGGTCACCGTCACCGCCACCCCGACCACCTCGACGGCCCACCTGTCCGCCGTCCTCGTCGACCTCGGCCCCGACACGATCCGGGACTACGCGGACGCCGCCGAGGGCATCACCACGCTCACCGACCGCACCTGCTGGGGTGCGAGCACCAGCGGGGACAGCGCCTGCTTCAAGGCGACCCGGGCGAAGACGGCCGCCGTCGGCTACACGGTCTTCAGCCGCGGCTGGGCCGACCTCGGCAACTACGCCTCCGACCGCAAGGGCGTCCCGCTCACTCCGGGCAAGGCGTACACCATCACGCTCGACCTCGCGGCCACCGACCACGTCGTCCCCAAGGGCCACCGCCTGGCGCTGATCGTCGCGGGCACGGACAAGGACCTCATCGATCCGCCGTCCACCACCCCGACGCTCACCCTGGACCTGGCCCGTACGTCGGCCCGGGTGCCGCTCGTGGGCGGCGCCGCCGCGTTCACCCGCGCCACCTCGGGCGGCACGTCCGCCGCGCCGAAGGCCACCACCCTGGACGGCGTGAGGGCGCCGCGCACCATCCGGCACGTCCCCGGCAGCTGACGCGCCCAGGCGGCCGGGCGAGACGGCCCGGCCGCCACCCGGGCGCGACGGCGGTGGCGGAACATGTCATGCTGCGCTCAGATCCGTCCCGCTCTGGGAATACTCACGGCATGTCTGCCGCATACGCGACCTTCGGCCTGGCACCGGCGACGCGCGCCGGCGGTGTCCTCGCCGACGGCGGCCACCAGCTCCACCGGGACTTCCTGGACTTCGTGGTCGACGGCCGTCCGCTGCTGCTGAGGCTCTGTGACCTCGACGCCGTGTCCCCGCTCGCCTCCGACGTGCCGCCCGCGATCTTCACCGCGCAGGTCCGCGGCCTGCTGCTGGAGACCGGGGCGCCACTCCCCGCCGGCCGGTTCGTCGTCTACGGCTGCCCCGAGTGCGAGGACCTGGCCTGCGGCGCGGTCACCGCCGTCATCGAACGGGACGGCGACGACTACGTCTGGCGGGACTTCGCCTGGCAGACGGACCTCCACGCGGACCTCGAGTTCAACGGCTACCACGGCGTCGGGCCGTTCCGCTTCCACGGGCCCGAGTACCGGGCGGCCCTGGGCGTCCTGCTCGACGGCGACGGCGACGGCCGCGGCGCGGGTCCCGGCGCCGCGACCGGCCGCCGCGTCCTGCTGATCGGCGCCCGCGTCGCCCTGCTCGCCAGGCTCGCCGCCGCCCTGCGCTCCACCGGCATCGGCGCCGACATCACCGGCGACGTCGACGACGTGCCCGCCGAGGAACTGCGCCCGTACGGCGCCGTCGCCTTCGGCCCCGCCCTCGGTGAGGGCGACCGGGCCGCCGCCCGGCGGGCGTTCGAGCGGGCCGGGATCGCCGCGGTGTTCGTCGAGGGCCTCGCCCCGATCGTCCCGCTCCTCGTCGCACAGATCGAACAGGCCCTGGACCGCTGCCCCGTGGAACAGCGCCGCCTGACCCGCCTGGCGGCCGACGGCGACGAGGCTCACGTGGAGGTCGCCTCGCCCTGCCGGGTGCGCCTGACCGCCTACCGCCTCGACCGGCTCTCCCGGATCCGCGCCCACGAAGTCTTCGACGGGATGCTGGAGACCGGGCGGCACCGCGTCGCGCTGGACGCGAAGACGGTGAAGGGGGAGGCCTTCGTGGTGGCCCGGACGTCCGGGAGCGTGCTGGTGGCGGCGGTGACGCGCAGGGAAACCCGGCTGAGCGGCGGGCGGCCCGGCCGTTAGGATCGGCGTCCTGATGACTGCCACCCTCGTCGCCAAGAACCTCGCCGCCGGCCACGGCGACCGCTCGCTCTTCTCCGGCCTCGACCTCGTCGTCGCCCCCGGGGACGTGATCGGGCTCGTCGGAGCCAACGGAGCGGGCAAGTCCACGCTGCTGAAGATGCTCGCCGGACTGGCCGTGCCGGAGGAGGGCGAGCTCCGGCTCTCCCCGCCCACGGCGACCGTGGGACATCTCCCGCAGGAACCGGAGCGCCGGCCCGGCGAGACGGTTCGGGAGTTCCTGGCCCGCCGCACCGGCGTCACCGAGGCCCAGCGGACGATGGACGAGGCCACCGAGGCGCTGGTCGAGGGCGCACCCGGCGCCGACGACGCCTACGCGGTCAGCCTGGAGCGCTGGCTCGGCCTCGGCGGCGCCGACCTGGACGAGCGGGCCGAGGAGGTCGCCGACTCCCTCGGCCTGGCCGTGGACCTGGACCAGCCGATGACCTCCCTCTCCGGCGGCCAGGCGGCCCGCGCGGGCCTCGCCTCACTGCTGCTCTCCCGCTACGACGTGTTCCTGCTCGACGAGCCCACCAACGACCTCGACCTGGACGGCCTGGAGCGCCTCGAACGCTTCGTCACCGGACTGCGCGCCGGCACCGTCGTCGTCAGCCACGACCGCGAGTTCCTCACCCGCACGGTCACCAAGGTCCTCGAACTCGACCTCGCCCAGCGGCGGATCAACCTCTACGGCGGCGGCTACGAGGCCTACCTGGAGGAACGCGAGACGGCCCGCCGGCACGCCCGGGAGGACTACGAGGAGTACGCCGACAAGAGGACGGCCCTCCAGGACCGGGCGCAGACGCAGCGCGCCTGGATGGACAAGGGCGTGAAGAACGCGCGCCGCAAGGCGGGCAACGACAACGACAAGATCGGCCGCAAGTTCCGGAGCGAGGCCAGCGAGAAGCAGGCCGCGAAGGCACGCCAGACCCAGCGCATGATCGAGCGCCTCGAGGTCGTCGAGGAGCCCCGCAAGGAGTGGGAACTGCGCATGGAGATCGCGGCGGCCCCGCGCTCCGGCTCGGTCGTGGCCTCCCTGCGGGACGCGGAGGTACGGCGCGGCGACTTCACCTTCGGGCCGGTCTCCCTCCAGGTCGACTGGGCGGACCGGGTCGCGGTCACCGGTGCCAACGGCGCCGGCAAGTCCACCCTGCTCGGCGCGCTGCTCGGCCGGATCCCCCTGGACGCCGGGCACGCGGCGCTCGGCTCGGGCGTCCTGGTCGGCGAGGTCGACCAGGCCCGCGGGCTGTTCCTCGGTCCGCAGGCCCTGCTGGACGCCTTCTGCGCGGCCGTCCCCGACACCGAGCCGGTCGAGGTGCGCACCCTGCTGGCCAAGTTCGGCCTGAAGCCGCACCATGTGCTGCGCCCGGCCGCGAGCCTCTCCCCGGGCGAACGCACCCGGGCCGCCCTGGCCCTCCTCCAGGGCCGCGGTGTGAACCTCCTCGTCCTGGACGAGCCGACGAACCACCTCGACCTGCCCGCCATCGAACAACTGGAGTCGGCGCTCGACTCCTACGAGGGCACGCTCCTCCTGGTCACCCACGACCGGCGGATGCTGGACGCGGTACGGGTGACCCGCCGCCTGGAGGTCGCGGACGGCAAGGTGACCGAGCGCTAGGCGTACCGGCGCTCCGCCTCCTTCGCCGCCTCCTCCACCCGGCCGCGGTGCGCCTGCCGCGCCTCGGCGTCCCCGGGGGACATGTTGAGGCCCTTCTCGCGCTGCCCCACCGCTGCGTCGATCAGCTCCCGGACGATGTCGGCGTGCCCGGCGTGCCGCTGGGTCTCGGCCACCATGTGGGTGAGTATGCGGTGGAGCGTGACGTCGCTTCCCGGCCCCCCGGGAATCCGGCCGACCGCGTCCAGGGGCAGCGCGGCGATCGTCTCGTCCGAGTGGGCCCACGCCCGCCGGTACACGCCGGTGATCTCCTCCCGGGTCTCCTCGGGGCGCGCCCACAGGTCCGCGTCCGGCTCGGCGTCCCCGGTGATCCACAGCGCGGGCCCGTCGTCGAAGGGCCGCCCGAAGGTCGCGCCGAAGTACAGCGCCTCGGCACCGGCGAGGTGCTTGACGAGTCCGAGCAGATTGGTGCCGGTGGGCGCCAGGGGCCGCCGGAGGTCGTACTCGGACAGGCCGTCCAGCTTCCACAGCAGCACATCGCGGGCGTCCTGAAGATACACCTGGAGGTCGGTCCTGGGATCGGTTGCGGGCATGGGGCCAGTCTCGCCGCCCGATGATCCGCCGGACCACCGGTTTTACGCGGGGCCGGGCGCTCCCTCGCGGAAGGCCCGGCCCCGGGTGCTCAGCGCCGCCCGTTCTTCGGGTCGACCAGTCCCGCGCGCCGCAGCGCGTCGGCCATCGCGCTGTTGGCGGGCGGCGGGGGAGCCTGACGGGAGCCGCCGCCGCCACCTCCGCCGCCGCGGGCCTGGCGCTGCTGCGGCGGGCGTCCGCCGCGCTGCCGCCGCTCGCCGCCGCCCTGCTGCCTCTCCTGCGGCGCGGCCTCGTCGTCCAGGCGCAGGGTCAGCGAGATCCGCTTGCGCGGGATGTCCACGTCGAGGACCTTCACCCTGACGATGTCACCGGGCTTCACGACGTCGCGCGGGTCCTTCACGAACGTCCGCGACATCGCGGAGACGTGCACGAGACCGTCCTGGTGGACGCCGACGTCCACGAACGCCCCGAAGGCCGCCACGTTCGTCACGACGCCCTCCAGGATCATCCCGGAGGACAGGTCGGAGATCTTCTCCACACCCTCCTTGAAGGTGGCCGTCTTGAAGGCGGGACGCGGGTCGCGCCCCGGCTTCTCCAGCTCCTTTAGGATGTCGCTGACCGTCGGCAGACCGAAGGTGTCGTCCACGAAGTCGGCCGGCCGCATGGACCGCAGCACCCCGGTGTTGCCGATGAGGGAGGCGACCTCCTGCCCCGTCGTCTTCACCATGCGGCGCACCACCGGATAGGCCTCCGGGTGCACGCTGGAGGCGTCCAGCGGGTCGCCGCCGCGGATACGCAGGAAGCCCGCGCACTGCTCGTACGCCTTCGGGCCCAGCCGGGCCACCTTCTTCAGCTCGGTGCGCGACGCGAACGGGCCGTTCGCGTCCCGGTGCGCCACGATGTTCTCCGCGAGCCCGGAGGTGATGCCGGAGACCCGGGCCAGCAGCGGGGCGGACGCCGTGTTCACGTCCACACCCACGCCGTTCACACAGTCCTCCACCACCGCGTCCAGCGAACGCGACAGCTTCACCTCGGACAGGTCGTGCTGGTACTGGCCGACGCCGATCGACTTCGGGTCGATCTTCACCAGCTCGGCCAGCGGGTCCTGGAGGCGGCGGGCGATCGACACCGCGCCGCGCAGCGACACGTCCATGTCGGGCAGTTCCTGCGAGGCGAAGGCGGAGGCGGAGTACACGGATGCGCCCGCCTCGGACACCATCACCTTGGTGAGCTTCAGCTCCGGGTGCTTCGCGATGAGTTCACCGGCGAGCTTGTCGGTCTCCCGGGACGCGGTGCCGTTGCCGATCGCGACCAGGTCGACCGCGTGCTCCTTCGCCAGCCGGGCCAGCTTCGCGAGGGCCTCGTCCCACTTGTTGGCCGGGACGTGCGGGTAGATCACGTCGGTGGCCACCACCTTGCCGGTCCCGTCGACCACGGCCACCTTCACGCCCGTACGGAAGCCCGGGTCCAGGCCCAGCGTCGCGCGCGTGCCCGCCGGGGCGGCGAGCAGCAGGTCGCGCAGGTTCGCCGCGAACACGTTCACCGCCTCGTCCTCGGCGGCCGTGCGCAGCCTGAGCCGCAGGTCGATGCCGAGGTGCACGAGGAGGCGGGTGCGCCAGGCCCAGCGGACCGTGTCGGTCAGCCACTTGTCACCGGGACGTCCGCGGTCGCCGATCCCGAACTTGTGGGCGACGATCCCCTCGTACGACGAAGGGGCCGACGAGGATTCGGCCGGCTGCTCCGGCTCCAGGACGAGGTCCAGGACCTCCTCCTTCTCACCGCGGAGCATGGCGAGGACGCGGTGCGAGGGCAGCTCGGTGAAGGGCTCGGCGAAGTCGAAGTAGTCGGCGAACTTGGCGCCCGCCTCCTCCTTGCCGTCCCGCACCTTGGCGGCCAGCCGCCCGCGCACCCACATCCGCTCGCGCAGCTCGCCGATCAGGTCGGCGTCCTCCGAGAACCGCTCGGTGAGGATCGCCCGCGCGCCGTCGAGCGCCGCCTGCGGGTCGGCGACGCCCTTGTCGGCGTCGACGAACGCGGCGGCCGCGGCGAGGGGTTCGACACCCGGGTCGCCCAGCAGCCCTTCGGCCAGCGGCTCCAGGCCCGCCTCGCGCGCGATCTGCGCCTTGGTGCGCCGCTTCGGCTTGTACGGCAGGTAGATGTCCTCCAGGCGCGCCTTGGTCTGAGCACCGACGATCTGCGCCTGGAGCTCGTCGGTGAGCTTGCCCTGCTCGCGCACCGAGTCCAGGATCGCCGCCCGCCGCTCCTCCAGCTCCCGCAGGTAGCGCAGCCGCTCCTCGATCGTGCGCAGCTGCGCGTCGTCGAGCATCTCGGTCGCTTCCTTGCGGTAGCGGGCGATGAAGGGCACCGTCGAACCGCCGTCGAGCAGTTCCACCGCGGCCCTCACCTGCCGCTCCCGTACGCCGAGCTCCTCGGCGATCCTGCCTTCGATGGACCCTACGTTGATGGACCCGCTGGATCCGGGTGTCGTCACGATCCCGTACCGCCTTCTCCACTGAGGTTGCGCGGCAATTGTGGCAGGTGACACCGACAACCGGGGATCAGGGCGGCGCCCGGCGGGGCGGGCGCGCCGTCATCAGGCCCTGCGCCCCCGCGCCGAGCCCGACGCGCCGCCGAACAGCCGGGCCAGGACCCGGAACGGCAGCGTCACGACGGTGGCGACGGCCCCACCGATCTGGCGCAGTACGTCAGCGATCGCACGGAACACGGATTCTTCCCCTTTCGTCTCCCGGCCGCCCCGGCCGGGAGAGTGGCGGGTACCTCGGCGGCGGACCGGCATGCCCCGCCCCGCGCCCCCGCCCCGCGCCCGCCCCGCGGCTCAGCCCTTGCCGATCAGGTCCGCGGGGAAGGCACCGGCCGCCAGCGCCGCGCCGGCGAAGCCCTTCCCCAGCTCCGTGAGCCGCGCGACGCCCGCCGCCCCCAGGTGCTCGTACGGGGCCCGGTCGAGCCGGTCCGTCTCCCGCTCGATCTCCTCGCGCAGCGCGACGCCCCGCTCGGCCAGCTCGCCCTCGCCGTCCAGCAGTCCGCGCTCCCGGAGCCGCCCGGCCGCCACGTCCCACTCCTCGCGGCTCCAGCCTCGGGTGACGAAGACCCACTTCGGCGTTGTGCCCCTGCCGGTCGCGGTGTGGGTCACCAGCGCCTCCAGGCCGTCGAGCCCGGCGGTCGCCAGGGCGGCCAGGTGCCCGTCGCCCCGGTGCTCGCGCAGCAGCGTCGCCGCGTGCCAGTAGGCCAGGTGCGGCTCCTCGGGGACCGGCAGGTCGGCGTGGGCGGAGTACAGCGGGCGGCCGGCCCGGGAGCAGGCCTCGGCGGCACGCAGCGCCAGCCGTGCGGCCTCCGCCATCTCCGCGGAGGCGACGGCCTCCTCGCCGAGCAGGCGGCGCAGCGTCGCGTCGGCGGCACGCGCGCGTGCCGCCAGCACCCGGCCGGGCGCGGCGGCCTCCCAGACGGCGGGCACATGGCGCGACACGAGCTCGTGCTTGTAGTTGTAGAACGTCGCGGTGACCGTGCCGGCGCCGACCGGCCCCAGGGCGGCGGCCCGCACCGCGAAGTTCATCGCCGGGAAGCCGGTGATCCCGAGGGCGGCCAGCTCGTGCGTCAGGTCGGGCGAGAAGTAAAGGGTGGCGTGCAGGGTGTTGAGCGCGGAGGCGCAGCGGCGGCCCGCGCGCGGGTCGAGGGCGACGGTAGTCATGCGTCGCACGTTACCGACCGGTCGGTACCTGTAGGGGTGCGGGCCGAGGGGATGGCAGGAAAGGTGGGAAGCTCGTCATTGCGGTCATCCGTGCGCCTTTGAAGAATCGGTGGCATGACGCAGCGATCCGTTCTCGTCCTCCTCTTCGACGGCGTGCAGAGCCTTGACGTCACCGGCCCGGTGGAGGTCTTCGCCGGGGCCGAGACGCACACCCCGGGCACCTACCGCATCCGGACGGCCTCCCTGGACGGCGCCCCCGTGCGCACCTCCAGCGGCCTGACCGTCGTACCGGACCAGGCGCTGCCGGAGGCGGCCGGGACGCACACGCTGCTCGTGCCCGGGGGACAGGGCACCCGCGAGCCCGATCCGCGGCTGACCGGCTGGCTGCGGGAGAACGGACCGCGCGCCGCCCGCCTGGTCTCCGTGTGCACCGGCGCGGTCCTGCTCGCGCGGGCGGGCCTGCTGGACGGCCGGCGGGCCACGACCCACTGGGCGTACTGCGACCGGCTCGCCCGCGACCACCCGGCCGTGCAGGTCGACCCCGACCCCATCTACGTGCGCGACGGACGGGTCTCCACCTCCGCCGGCGTCACCTCGGGCATCGATCTCGCCCTTGCGCTGGTCGAGGAGGACCTGGGGCGAGAGCCCGCACTCGTCGTCGCCCGCCATCTGGTGGTCTTCCTGCGCAGACCCGGCAACCAGGCCCAGTTCAGCGCCCAGCTCGCCGCGCAGACCGCACAGCGCGAGCCGCTCCGCGAGGTCCAGCAGTGGATCACCGAGAACCCGGACGCGGATCTGAGCATCGAGGCCCTGGCCGCCCGCGCCGCCCTCTCGCCCCGCCACTTCGCCCGTGCCTTCCAGGCCGAGACCGGGACGACACCCGGCCGGTACGTCGACCGGGTCCGGCTCGAACACGCCCGCAGGCTCCTGGAGGACACCGGCGGCGGTGTCGAGGAGGTCTCCCGTGCCAGCGGCTACGGCACACCCGAAACGATGCGCCGAGCCTTCCTCAAGGCCCTCGGCGCGGCCCCCGCCGAGTACCGGCGCAGGTTCCGCACCACACCCGTCAGCCAGCCTGGTTAGGAGAGCCATGCAGTTCGCGATCGTCCTCTACGACCGTTTCACCGCCCTCGACGCCGTGGGGCCGTACGAGACCCTGGGACGGCTCCCGGACTCCGAGGTCGTCTTCGTCGCCGAGCGGGCCGGATCCGTCCGCACCGACAACGGGAACCTCGCCCTGAGCGCCGACAGGAGCCTGGCCGAGGTGCCGAACCCCGATGTCGTGGTCGTCCCGGGCGGCCCCGGCCAGACCCCGCAGATGGAGAACACGGCGCTTCTCGACTGGATCCGTGCCGCGGACGCCACCAGCACCTGGACGACGTCCGTGTGTACCGGTTCCCTGTTGCTCGCCGCGGCCGGCCTCCTCGAGGGGCGCCGCGCGACCTCGCACTGGCTGGCCCTGGACGAACTGCGGAAGTACGGCGTCGAGGCGACAGGGGAGCGGGTGGTGACCGACGGCAAGTACGTCACCGCGGCCGGTGTCTCCTCCGGCATCGACATGGGGCTCGCCCTGCTCGGCAGGATCTCCGGCGATATCGTCGCCCAGGCCGTACAGCTGGGCATCGAATACGACCCGCAGCCGCCCTACGACGCGGGGTCCCCGGAGAAGGCACCCGCCGAGGTCGTCGAACTGCTCCGCTCGCAGAGCCGGTTCATCCTCGGCCAGGAACCGACCATGTGAACTGCGGCCGGCGGCGCTCCAGGAAGGCGGCGACCCCCTCCGCGGTGTCGCCGCTCGCGCGCATCTGCCCGGTCCAGTACGCGCCCCGGTCCGTGCGCCCGTCCGCGAACTCCTTCGCCGCGGCCTGCGTCAGCTGCGAGCGGGAGACCAGGACCCGGGTGAACTCCGCGACCCGCTTGCCGAGTTCCCCCTCCGGCAGCACCTCGTCGACGAAGCCCGTGCGCAGCGCGCGGACCGTGTCGATCAGCTCGCCGGAGAACAGCAGGTACTTGGCGGTGGCCGGACCCACCAGCGACACCAGCCGGCGCGTGGCGGAGGCCGGATAGACGATGCCCAGCTTCGCGGGCGTCACCCCGAACAGCGCGCCCTCCTCGGCGAACCGCAGGTCGCAGGCCGCCGCGAGCTGTGCCCCGCCGCCCACGCAGTGTCCGCGGACTGCCGCCAGCGTCGGCTTCGGGAACGCCGCGAGGGCCTCCTCGGCGCGCACGGCGAGCCCCTGCGCCTCCTCGGCCGAGCCGCGCAGGGTCGAGATGTCCGCCCCGGCGCAGAAGGTGGCGCCCTCGCCGGTGAGCACCAGCGCCCGTACGGCGGGGTCGGCGGCCAGCGCGTCCAGCAGCGGCGGCAGAGCCCGCCACATCGCGGCCGTCATGGCATTGCGCTTGGCGGGGTGATGGACGACGACGGTGGCGACCGAGCCGGTCACACCGTGCAGCAGCTGGGGCTCCATGCGGCGGATGCTATCCGGCTCCGCCACCGCCGAACGTGTCAGAGCCGTGCACCAGTGGTAACGCAACGATCGGAAACCATCCGAAATCCGCTGACTTGTGTTCAGTTCCGCGGGGCGGAGCGGATCGTTACCAACACTCGACGTGTGGTGACAATCGAGCGCGAGGGTGGCGACCGGACGATGGAGAACCACGGGCGCGGGGCGGCCCCGCGCCCAGAGGGAGGCGACCGGCGCGCGCCGGAGCCACTGCCCTACGAGGGAGTCTGGCGGTTCACCGCCCCCGCCGTGGACGCCTCGGTCCCGCAGGCGCGGCACGCCGTACGGGACCTGCTCCACCGCCAGGGCGTGCCGGTCTCGGACGACCTCTTCCAGGGGCTGCTGCTGATCGTCTCCGAGCTGGTCACCAACGCGGTCAAGCACGCGGCGCTGCTGTCGCCGACGCTCGCCGTGGAGATCGCCGTCGGTGCCGAGTGGGTGCGGGTGGCGGTGGAGGACAACCATCCCTACCGTCCCACGGCGCTGGAGGCCGATCACGGGCAGACCGGCGGCCGGGGCCTGCTCCTGGTCCGCGAGGTGGCCCAGGAGGCGGGCGGGGTGGTGGACGTGGAGCACACGGCGGGCGGCGGCAAGGTGATCTGGGCCGCCATGCCGCTCAAACCCGCGCGGCTCCCGTGAGCCGGCTCACCAGCCAGCGGACGGCCCCGTCAGTTCCCTGATCGCCGGACGGGCCGCGTCCAGAACGGTCATGAACCAGGACGAGAAGGTGTCGGCCGCGTGCCGCTCCTTCAGTTCGGCCGGGGTCACGAAGGCGGTCGCGCCGACCTCCTGCGCATCCGGCGCGGGCGGGGTCTGCACCAGGCCGACGAACAGGTGGTTGTACTCCTGCTCCACCAGGCCCGAGGCGGGGTCCGGGTGGTTGTAGCGGACCGTGCCCGCCTCGGCGAGCAGCGACGGAGACACGCCGAGCTCCTCGTACGTGCGCCGGGCGGCCGCCGCGAAGGGCGCCTCACCGGGGAAGGGGTGGCCGCAGCAGGTGTTGGACCACACACCGGGGGAGTGGTACTTGCCGAGCGCCCGCCGCTGGAGCAGCAGCCGGCCCTGCTCGTCGAAGAGGAAGACGGAGAACGCGCGGTGCAGCTGTCCCGGCGGCTGGTGGGCGGCGAGCTTCTCCGCGGTGCCGATCGTCACGCCGTCCTCGTCGACCAGTTCCAGCAAAATCGCCTCTGCGGTGCCGTTCGACGAACTGTGCGTCGCGGTGGCAGGTGTGATCGGCATACCCATCCTTCGCCTCGGTCTTCGCACCTCAAGTCTGCCGTACGAATCCGGCACTCCCGTCACTTCCCGGCACGTCCGCATGTCCGCGCGGGGCGCGGCCGGCGGTCGTCCCGGCCGGACGCCGGAAGCGGGACCCGGTAGGTGAGCGTGCCCTGCGGGTATGGCCGGGAACCGTCCATGGGTGCCCCGAACACAAGGACGCCGGAGTACTCCGGACGGCTGCGTTCCACCGGCGGCGCCCCCGCCGTCAGCGGCCCGCAGTCAGTGGGCCGCCGTCAGTGGCACAGCCGCGCCTCGTGCTCCGCGTGTCCGCTCGGCTCCAGCTGGAAGGTGCAGTGCTCCACGTCGAAGTGGTCGCCCAGGCAGTGCTGCAACTCGTGCAGCATCTTCTCGTGGCCGATGGCGTTGAGCGCGTCCGAGCGGACCACCACGTGCGCGGAGAGCACCGGCAGGCCGGAGGTGATGGTCCAGGCGTGCAGGTCGTGCACGTCCTCCACGCCGTCCAGGGCCAGGATGTGCGCCCGTACCTCCGCCATGTCGACGTTCTTCGGGGCCGCCTCCAGCAGCACGTCGAGGGTCTCGCGCAGCAGCTTGACCGTACGCGGCACGATCATCAGCCCGATGAGGAGCGAGGCGATCGGGTCGGCGGCCTCCCAGCCGGTGGTCAGGATCACCGCCGCCGAGACGATCACCGCGAGCGAGCCCAGCGCGTCCGCGGCGACCTCCAGGAACGCGGCGCGCACGTTCAGGCTCTCCTTCTGGCCCCGCATCAGCAGCGTGAGCGAGATCATGTTCGCGACCAGGCCGATCACACCGAACACGATCATCAGCCCGCCCTCGGTGCCGGCCGGGGTCAGGAACCGCTGTGCGGCCTCGTACAGGACGTAGCCGCCGACGCCGAGCAGCAGCAGACAGTTGGCCAGCGCGGCCAGGATCTCGGCGCGCGCGTAGCCGAAGGTGCGGTTGGTGCTCGGCGGACGATTGGCGAAGTGGATCGCGAGCAGGGCCATGCCCAGGCCCAACGCGTCCGTGGCCATGTGCGCCGCGTCCGCGATGAGCGCGAGGGAGTCGGCGGCCACACCGCCGACGACCTCGACCACCATGACGCCGAGCGTGATCGACAGCGCGACACGCAGCGTGCCGCGGTACGCCGCAGCCGCCGTCCCGGTGGGCGGCGCATGCGTGTGAGCGTGCCCGTGATCGTGCCCTGCCCCCATGCCGTCGGCCCTTCCGTGTGTCCGCCGTGTCCGTCTGAGATCACAGTGAACTACGGGTGGGGGGTACCCGGCAACGCGGTACTGAACACCGTTGTCATGTGCCCTGACCTGCGGAAACGATTCCCAGGTCAGGGCACCCTCAGCGCACCGGCGCGTGGCCCGCGCCGTGGTGCGCCTGCCAGCCCTCCCAGGCCGACTCCACCATCGCGCGCACCCCGCGCCGCGCCCGCCAGCCCAGTGCCTCCGCGGCCCGCTCGGCCGAGGCGACCGCGCGCGGCGCGTCCCCGGGGCGCCGCCCCTCCACGACGGGCGGCCGCAGGTCGCCGGCGACCTCGCCGATGACCGAGACCAGCTCACGCACCGAGACGCCCTCGCCCCGGCCGATGTTCACCGTCAGGTCGCCGGTCAGGGCCCCCTCGGTCAGCCGCCGGGCCGCCGCCAGGTGCGCCTCGGCCAGGTCCGCGACATGGATGTAGTCACGGACGCAGGTGCCGTCGGGCGTCGGATAGTCGTCGCCGAAGATCCGCGGGGCCTCGTCGCGGGTGAGCCGGTCGAACACCATGGGCACTATGTTGAACACACCGGTGTCCGCGAGCTCCGGCTCGGCGGCGCCCGCCACATTGAAGTAGCGCAGGCAGACGGTCGAGATGCCGTGCGCCCGGCCCGCCGCCCGCACCAGCCACTCCCCGGCGAGCTTGGTCTCGCCGTAGGCGTTCACCGGCGCGCACGGGGTGTCCTCGGTGATCAGGTCCACGTCCGGGTTGCCGTAGACGGCCGCCGACGAGGAGAACACGAACCGCTCGATCCCGGCCGCGGCGACCGCCTCCAGGAGCGTGGCGAGTCCGCCCACGTTCTCCCGGTAGTAGCGGGCCGGCCGCGCCACCGACTCCGCGACCTGCTTGCGCGCCGCGAGGTGCACCACGCCCGTCACCGCGTGCTCGGCGAGGACCCGCCCCAGCAGATCCCGGTCCGTCACGCAGCCCTCGACCAGGGGCACGCCGGCCGGGAGCCGCGCGGGCATCCCGGCCGAGAGGTCGTCCAGCGCGACGACGCGCTCCCCGGCGCCGGTCATGACCCGCGCCACATGAGCCCCGATGTATCCGGCACCGCCGGTGATCAGCCACGTCATGGTCGCCCACCCTATGCCGACCGGCACGGCCCGTCCCCAATGTCCCGGATGTGTCCCGGATGCCCGCCACCCATGGGGCCCATATCGGGCGCGGTTTGTGGGCGGCCCCCGGATCACCGATGATGATCGCGGCAGCGGCCGATGCAGACCGTGTCGACCGGCCCGTGAACGGGCGGTGAACACGGGCTTGTCGTCATCCGATAGCCTCTGCCGACATGCCGCCCGGGAGCCTGGACAAGCGGCGCCCCATCATGCAGACGACCGGCGCTCACGCGTCGGCACCCAGGGAGTGAGTTCGGTTGTCGACCGCCATCGTGACCGGTCAGCCGGTCCCCGGATCGTCGCTCGAGACCGATCTGCGGTCCCTCGGCTTCGAGGTGCTCACGGCCACCGACGCCTCCGACACCGAGACGCTCCTCGCGGCCGTCCCCGCCCGGGAACGCGTGGCCGTCGTCGACGCCCGCTTCGTGGGCCACCCGCACGCGCTCCGTCTCGGTCTCACCGACCCCCGCTTCCCGCTCGCCGCCGTCCACGGCGCCGTCACCGCCCAGCCGGCCGGCCGGCAGGCGCTGACCCGGGCGATCGCGCGGGAGACCTCCGCGGGCGGCGGCACGGCCCTCGCCGTGGACAGCCTCGCCGACCGGCTCGCCCTCGCCCTCGACGCCGACGGCACCGAGGTGCGGCGCCCCGAGCTCGGCAGCCTGGTCGCCGCCGTCCCCGCCGACCCGCAGGCCCGCAACGAGGCCCGGCAGGCCGTCGCCGCCGTCGACGACGAGGCGGTACGCCTGAAGTCGGCCGTGAAGGCCCGCGACGGCTTCTTCACCACGTTCTTCATCAGCCCCTACTCGCGCTACGTCGCCCGCTGGTGCGCCCGCCGCGGTCTGACCCCCAACCAGGTCACCACCGCCTCCCTGCTCACCGCCCTGATAGCCGCGGGCTGCGCGGCCACCGGCACCCGCGCGGGCTTCGTCGCCGCGGGCGTGCTGCTCATCGCCTCCTTCGTCCTGGACTGCACCGACGGCCAGCTGGCCCGCTACTCGCTCCAGTACTCCACGCTCGGCGCCTGGCTCGACGCCACCTTCGACCGGGCCAAGGAGTACGCCTACTACGCCGGTCTCGCCCTCGGCGCGGCCCGCGGCGGGGACGACGTGTGGGCCCTCGCGCTCGGTGCGATGGTGCTCCAGACCTGCCGGCACGTCGTGGACTTCTCCTTCAACGAGGCGAACGCCGACAGTACGGCCGCCACCGCCAACACCAGCCCCACCGCGGCCCTCTCCGACAAGCTCGACAGCGTCGGCTGGACGGTCTGGCTGCGGCGGATGATCGTGCTCCCCATCGGCGAACGCTGGGCCATGATCGCGGTCCTCACGGCGGTCACCACCCCCCGCATCACCTTTTACGTGCTGCTCGCCGGCTGCGCCTTCGCCGCGACGTACACCACGGCGGGCCGGGTGCTCCGCTCGCTCACCCGCAAGGCGCGCCGCACCGACCGGGCCGCGCGGGCGCTGACGGACCTGGCGGACAACGGGCCGCTCGCCTCCCTCGTGGTACGTGCCACACGCGTCCCCCTCGGCGCTCCGCTCCTGGTGGCGCTCGCCGGCACGGTCGTCCTCGCCGCGGCCCTCTTCTCCGGGATCACCTGGGCTCCTGTCGCGGGCGCCGTCGTCTACACGGTCACCGCCGGTCAGGCGCTGTCCCGCCCCCTCAAGGGCGCCCTCGACTGGCTCGTTCCGCCGCTGTTCCGCGCCGCCGAATACGGCACCGTCCTGGTGCTGGCGGCCCAAGCGGACGTGAACGGAGCGCTTCCGGCGGCTTTCGGGCTGGTGGCCGCCGTCGCCTACCATCACTACGACACGGTGTACCGCATCCGCGGCGACGCCGGAGCGCCGCCGGCCTGGCTGGTGCGCGCCATCGGGGGGCAGGAGGGGCGGACGCTGCTGGTCACGGTCCTGGCCGTGCTGCTCACCGCCTCGCAGTTCAAGGTCGCGCTCACGGTCCTCGCCGTGGCCGTGGCCGTGGTGGTGCTTCTCGAGAGCATCCGCTTCTGGGTCGCCGCTCACAGAAAGGGCGCCCCAGCCGTACACGATGAAGGAGAACCCGCATGATCGGCCTCGTGCTGGCGGCCGGTGCCGGACGGCGCCTGCGCCCCTACACCGACAGCCTCCCCAAGGCTCTGGTGCCGGTGGGCCCCGCGGGCATAGAGGGCGAACCGACGGTCCTGGACCTGACGCTCGGCAACTTCGCCGAGATCGGCCTGACCGAGGTCGCGGTCATCGTCGGCTACCGCAAGGAGGCCGTGTACGAGCGCAAGGCGGCGCTGGAGGCCACGTACGGCCTGAAGCTCACCCTCATCGACAACGACAAGGCCGAGGAGTGGAACAACGCCTACTCCCTGTGGTGCGGCCGTGACGCCCTCAAGGACGGGGTGATCCTCGCCAACGGCGACACCGTCCACCCGGTCTCCGTCGAGAAGACGCTGCTCGCCGCCCGCGGCGACGGCAAGAAGATCATCCTCGCCCTCGACGCCGTGAAGTCCCTCGCCGACGAGGAGATGAAGGTCGTCGTCGACCCCGACAAGGGCGTGCGGAAGATCACCAAGCTGATGGACCCCACCGAGGCGACCGGCGAGTACATCGGCGTCACCCTCATCGAGGGCGACGCGGCCCCGGAGCTCGCCGACGCGCTGAAGACGGTCTGGGAGACCGACCCGCAGCAGTTCTACGAGCACGGATACCAGGAACTGGTGAACCGGGGCTTCAGGATCGACGTGGCGCCGATCGGCGACGTGCCGTGGGTCGAGATCGACAACCACGACGACCTCGCCCGGGGACGGGAGATCGCGTGCCAGTACTGACCCGGCTCATTCCCTCGCCGGTCGTCGTGGACATCCGCCCGGGTGCCCTCGACGACCTGGCGTGTGTGCTCGCGGACGAGCGGATCTCGCAGTCGGGCAGGCTCGCCATCGCCGTCAGCGGTGGCTCGGGCGCCCGGCTGAGGGAGCGGATCGCCCCCTCGCTGCCCGGCGCCACCTGGTACGAGGTCGACGGCGGCACCATCGACGACGCGGTCCGGCTGGCGGGCGACATAAAGGCAGGCCGCTACGACGCGGTCGTCGGCCTCGGCGGCGGCAAGATCATCGACTGCGCCAAGTTCGCGGCGGCACGCGTCGGCCTGCCCCTGGTCGCCGTCGCCACCAACCTCGCGCACGACGGCCTGTGCTCGCCCGTCGCGACCCTCGACAACGACGCCGGCCGTGGCTCGTACGGCGTGCCGAACCCGATCGCGGTCGTCATCGACCTGGGCGTGATCCGTGAGGCTCCCGTCCGTTTCGTGCGCTCCGGCATCGGTGACGCCATCTCCAACATCTCCGCGGTCGCGGACTGGGAGCTGTCCAACCGCGTCAACGGCGAGAAGATCGACGGCCTCGCCGCAGCCATGGCCCGGCAGGCCGGGGAGGCGGTGCTCAGGCACCCGGGAGGCGTCGGCGACGACGGCTTCCTCCAGGTGCTGGCAGAGGCACTCGTCCTCACCGGTATCGCCATGTCCGTGTCGGGCGACTCCCGCCCCTCCTCCGGGGCCTGCCACGAGATCAACCACGCCTTCGACCTGCTCTACCCCAAGCGGGCAGCCGCCCACGGCGAGCAGTGCGGCCTGGGCGCGGCCTTCGCGATGTACCTGCGCGGCGCCCACGAGGAGTCGGCGTACATGGCGGAGGTACTGCGCCGGCACGGGCTGCCGGTGCTTCCGGAGGAGATCGGCTTCACGGTGGACGAGTTCGTCCGGGCCGTGGAGTTCGCTCCGGAGACCCGGCCCGGCCGCTACACGATCCTCGAGCACCTCGACCTCAAGACCCACCAGATCAAGGACGTCTACGCCGACTATGTCAAGGCCATCGGTAGCTGAACTCCGTCCGGTCGTACACCCCGCAGGGGTGAAGGACCGGCGCAGCGGTGAGCACTGGATGGGGCGCCTCTACATGCGTGAGGTGTCCCTGCGGGTCGACCGCTACCTGGTGAACACCAGGGTCACGCCCAACCAGCTCACGTACCTGATGACCGTCTGCGGCGTCCTCGCCGCCCCGGCCCTGCTGGTGCCGGGGATCCCGGGCGCCGTGCTCGGCGTGGTGATGGTCCAGCTGTACCTGCTGCTGGACTGCGTCGACGGCGAGATCGCCCGCTGGAAGAAGCAGTACTCGCTGAACGGCGTCTACCTCGACCGGGTCGGCGCCTACCTCACCGACGCCGCGGTCCTCGTCGGCTTCGGGCTGCGCGCCGCCGACCTGTGGGGCACCGGCCGTATCGACTGGCTGTGGGCCTTCCTCGGCACGCTGGCCGCCCTCGGCGCGATCCTGATCAAGGCCGAGACCGACCTGGTCGGCGTCGCCCGGCACCAGGCGGGCAAGCCGCCGGTCAAGGAGGCCGCGGCCGAGATGCGCACCTCCGGCATGGCCCTGGCCCGCCGGGCCGCCGCCGCGTTCAAGTTCCACCGGCTGATCCTCGGCATCGAGGCGTCGCTGCTCATCCTGGTCCTGGCCGTCGTCGACCAGGCGCGCGGCGACCTGTTCTTCACCCGGCTCGGCGTCGCGGTGCTGGCCGGCATCGCGCTGCTCCAGACCGTGCTGCACCTGGTGTCCATCCTCGCCTCCAGCAGGCTGAGGTGACCGCCGTGACCAGCTCCCCGAAGGTCGGCGCGGTGATCATCACCATGGGCAACCGCCCCGACGAACTGCGCGCCCTGCTCGACTCGGTCGCCAAGCAGGACGGCGACCGGGTCGAGGTGGTCGTCGTCGGCAACGGCTCGCCCGTCCCGGACGTCCCCGAGGGCGTACGGACCATCGAGCTGCCCGAGAACCTCGGCATCCCGGGCGGCCGCAACGTCGGCATAGAGGCCTTCGGGCCCGGCGGCCGCAATGTCGACATATTGCTCTTCCTCGACGACGACGGGCTGCTCGCCGGCCACGACACCGCCGAGCTGTGCCGGCAGGCCTTCACCGCCGACCCGAAGCTGGGCATCGTCAGCTTCCGCATCGCCGACCCCGAGACCGGCGTCACCCAGCGCCGCCACGTGCCGCGGCTGCGGGCCTCCGACCCCATGCGCTCCTCCCGGGTCACCACCTTCCTCGGCGGCGCCAACGCCGTCCGTACCCGGGTCCTCGCCGAAGTCGGCGGACTCCCGGACGAATTCTTCTACGCGCACGAGGAAACCGACCTGGCATGGCGGGCCCTCGACGCGGGCTGGATGATCGACTACCGGTCCGACATGGTGCTGTACCACCCGACGACCGCGCCCTCCCGGCACGCGGTCTACCACCGCATGGTCGCCCGCAACCGGGTCTGGCTCGCCCGCCGGAACCTCCCCGCCCTCCTGGTCCCGGTCTACCTCGGGGTCTGGATGCTGCTCACCCTGCTGCGCCGCCCCTCCCGCCCGGCCCTGAAGGCCTGGTTCGGCGGGTTCAGGGAGGGCTGGACCACTCCGTGCGGGCCCCGCCGGCCGATGAAGTGGCGCACCGTGTGGCGGCTCACGCGGCTGGGCCGCCCCCCGGTGATCTGACAAGCTCGACGAAGTACGCGAAGTACTCGATTGCACTCGAAGACGAAAGTTTCCAACCCGTGAGTGAGACAACGCACGACGGCGGCATCGCGGTGAGCGCGGCCCCGTCGCCCGACGAGGGACTGACGGCGGCAGGGCTCGCCGCCACGTACGGGTTGACCGTCAGTGGCGCCCGGCCCTCGCTCGTCGAGTACATCCGTCAGCTGTGGGGGCGGCGGCACTTCATCCTCGCCTTCTCCCAGGCGAAACTGACGGCCCAGTACAGCCAGGCCAAGCTCGGCCAGCTCTGGCAGGTGGCCACGCCGCTGCTGAACGCGGCCGTGTACTACTTCATCTTCGGTCTGATCCTGCACGCCAGCCGGGGCATGTCCCAGGACGTGTACATCCCGTTCCTGGTGACCGGCGTGTTCGTCTTCACCTTCACCCAGAGCTCGCTCATGTCCGGTGTACGGGCGATCTCCGGGAACCTGGGACTGGTGCGCGCCCTGCACTTCCCGCGCGCCTCGCTGCCCGTCTCCTTCGCGTTGCAGCAGCTCCAGCAACTGCTGTTCTCGATGCTCGTGCTGTTCGTCGTGGCGATCGGCTTCGGCAGCTACCCGGGCCTGTCCTGGCTGCTGATCGTGCCGGTGCTGGCGCTCCAGTTCCTGTTCAACACCGGGCTCGCGCTGATCGTGGCCCGGATGGGCGCCAAGACGCCCGACCTGGCCCAGCTGATGCCGTTCGTCCTGCGTACCTGGATGTACGCCTCCGGCGTCATGTTCTCGATCAACAAGATGCTCGAAGGGCGGTCCGAGACCGTCGCCCGCGTGCTCCAGGTGAACCCGGCCGCCGTCTACATGGACCTCATGCGCTTCGCCCTGATCGACGGCTACGGCGCCTCGAACCTGCCGCCGCACGTGTGGGTCATCGCCCTGTTCTGGGCCGTGGTCGTCTTCGCCGGCGGCTTCGTGTACTTCTGGAAGGCGGAGGAGAGGTACGGCCGTGGCTGACCAGCACACCGGGGAGCGCCGCCCCACCGTCATCGCGGACGAGCTGCACATCGTCTACCGCGTCAACGGCGCCAAGACCGGCAAGGGCAGCGCCACCGCGGCCCTGAGCCGCATCCTCAAGCGAGGCTCCGGCGACGAGGCGCGGGGTGTGCGCAAGGTGCACGCCGTGCGCGGGGTCTCCTTCGTCGCCTACCGGGGCGAGGCCATCGGCCTGATCGGCTCCAACGGCTCCGGCAAGTCCACCCTGCTGCGGGCCATCGCCGGCCTGCTGCCGGCCGAGAAGGGCAAGGTCTACACCGACGGCCAGCCCTCCCTGCTCGGCGTCAACGCCGCCCTGATGAACGACCTCACCGGCGAGCGGAACATCGTCCTGGGCGGTCTCGCCATGGGCATGTCGCGGGAGGAGATCAAGGAGCGCTACCAGGAGATCGTCGACTTCTCCGGCATCAACGAGAAGGGCGACTTCATCACCCTGCCGATGCGCACCTACTCCTCCGGCATGGCCGCGCGCCTGCGTTTCTCCATCGCCGCCGCCAAGGACCACGACGTCCTCATGATCGACGAGGCGCTGGCCACCGGTGACCGCAAGTTCCAGAAGCGCTCCGAGGAACGCATCCGGGAGCTCCGCAAGGAAGCGGGCACCGTGTTCCTGGTCAGCCACAACAACAAGTCCATCCGTGACACCTGTAACCGCGTCCTGTGGCTGGAGCGCGGCGAGTTGCGCATGGACGGCCCCACTGAAGAGGTCCTCAAGGAATACGAGAAGTTCACGGGGAAGTGACCACATTCGGCCAGGGCCCCGCCGCAACCTTTTCGGCGGGGCCCCGCGTCTGCAAAGGAAACGCCAACTCCTGCTGGCGTTAGGAATCTTGACGCCAATCGGTGTGTTGTTGTGATGCGCGGGACACCCCGACGGTCCTGACCGCGTTGTACAACGTAAGCTGTACCGGTCCCGGAAAGCGGCAAGTGGGGCGATACTACGCGACACCCTCTGCCAGGGCCGCCCCACGGACGGCCGGGCGGCGTGTCCGAAATAGTGAGTATTGGGTCGGCGGTGTAGAACGGGAGATGTGACGGCAATGGCTACGGAAACTCCCCAGCTCAACGCAGCACGTGCCGTCTCCGCCACGGGCAGAGCACGGTGACGGGAACCGACACGGCGCGCGAGACGGAGCGCGCCACCCTCGACAAGGCCGCGGGCGAGAACTTCCCCGTGGCGCCGTTCTTCCTGCCCCGCGACTGGCGCGACGACCTCATGGCCGTCTACGGCTTCGCCCGTCTGGTGGACGACATCGGGGACGGCGACCTCGCCCCCGGCGGCGCCGACGCCGAGCTGCTCGGCGTGTCGGCCACCGAGGCCGAGGACCGCCTCGTCCTCCTCGACGCCTTCGAGACCGACCTGCGCCGGGTCTTCGACGCCACCCCGCACCACCCCCTGCTGCGCCGCCTCCAGCCGGCCGTGCGCCGCCGCTCCCTCACCCCCGAGCCGTTCCTCCGCCTGATCGCGGCCAACCGCCAGGACCAGCTCGTCACCCGCTACGAGACCTACGACGACCTGCTCGCCTACTGCGAACTGTCCGCCAACCCCGTCGGCCGTCTCGTGCTCGCCGTCACCGGCACCGCCACGCCCGAGCGGATCCGGCTGTCCGACCGGATCTGCACCGCTCTCCAGATCATTGAACACCTCCAGGACGTCGCCGAGGACCTCGGCCGCGACCGGATCTATCTGCCCGCCGAGGACCTGAAACGCTTTCAGGTCCAGCAGGCGGATCTCGCCATGACGACCGCGGGCGCACGGTTGCGCGCACTGGTTGCGTACGAAGCGGAACGCGCCCGCGATCTCCTGAATGAAGGCGCCCCCCTGGTGGGTAGCGTCCACGGCAGACTGAGGCTGCTGCTCGCGGGGTTCGTGGCGGGGGGAAGGGCGGCGATCGGTGCGATCGCCGCCGCCGAATACGACGTACTTCCCGGCCCGCCCAAGCCCGGCAAGGCTCAGCTGCTGCGTGAGGTGGGCTCGACTCTGCGAGGAGAGGGGTGATCCGGACCGTGGACTCTGTGCCGCACGTGTCCGCACCGGTACTCGCCGCCTACCGCTACTGCGAGGCCGTCACCGGGCAGCAGGCCCGGAACTTCGCGTACGGCATCAGGCTGCTGCCCACGCCCAAGCGCCGCGCGATGTCGGCGCTGTACGCGTTCTCCCGGCGCGTCGACGACATCGGCGACGGCGCGCTGGCGGACGACGTCAAGACCGAACGCCTCCAGGAGACCCGGGCCGTGCTCACCCGGATCCGCGAGGGCACGGTCGCCGAGGACGACACCGACCCGGTCGCGGTCGCCCTCGCCCACGCCGCCGAGGCCTTCCCGATCCCGCTCGGCGGCCTCGACGAACTCATCGACGGCGTCCAGATGGACGTGCGCGGCGAGACCTACGAGACCTGGGACGACCTCAAGGTCTACTGCCGCTGCGTGGCCGGCGCCATCGGCCGCCTCTCGCTGGGCGTGTTCGGTACGGAACCGGGGGCGCGCGGCGCCGAACGCGCGCCCGAGTACGCCGACACGCTCGGGCTCGCGCTCCAGCTCACCAACATCCTGCGGGACATCCGCGAGGACGCCGAGGGCGGCCGCACCTACCTGCCCGCCGACGACCTCGCCAAATTCGGCTGCTCCGCGGGCCTGGACGGGCCCACGCCACCGGAGGGCTCCGACTTCCCGGGCCTCGTGCACTTCGAAGTGCGGCGGGCCCGTGCCCTCTTCGCCGAGGGCTACCGGCTGCTGCCCATGCTCGACCGGCGCAGCGGCGCCTGTGTCGCCGCCATGGCCGGCATCTACCGCCGGCTGCTCGACCGCATCGAGCGCGACCCGGAGGCCGTGCTGCGCGGCCGGGTCTCGCTGCCCGGGCGCGAGAAGGCGTACGTCGCCGTGCGCGGCCTGTCCGGGCTCGACGCCCGGCACGTGACCCGCCACAGCTCCCGGCGGACCGTCAGGAGGCGCGCCTGATGGACCCCCTGGGCGAGGAGGACTCCACCCCCGGCATGCGGCAGGCAACCCTCCGCCGCGGCGCGGCGTCCCTGACTGCGACGGTCCGCCGTGCATCGTTCCGTCAGCACGACGGACCTGCACAGGAGGACGCACGATGACCGAGGGCACGCGGTCCGGCCGGCCACCGGCCGACCGCCGGACCACCCCGGACCGGGCCGGACGTACCGCCGTGGTCGTCGGCGGCGGGCTGGCCGGTGTCACCGCGGCGCTCGCGCTCGCCGACGCGGGCGTGCACGTGACCCTGGTCGAGGGCAGGCCGAGACTGGGCGGCCTCGCCTTCTCCTTCCGGCGCGGCGAGCTGACCGTCGACAACGGACAGCACGTGTACCTGCGTTGCTGCACCGCCTACCGCTGGTTCCTCGACCGTATCGAGGGGGCGGCGCTGGCACCGTTGCAGGATCGTCTCGACGTGCCCGTTCTCGACGTCGCACGGCCCGAGGGCCGGCGGCTCGGCAGGCTGCGGCGGGACGCGCTGCCCGTACCCCTGCACCTGGGCCGGAGCCTCGCCACGTACCCGCACCTCTCACTCGCCGAGCGGGCCGGGGTCGGGCGTGCCGCGCTCGCGCTCAAGGGGCTGGACCTCGCCGATCCGGCCTTGGACGCACAGGACTTCGGCAGCTGGCTGGCCGCTCACGGCCAGTCGGCGCGTGCCGTCGAGGCCCTGTGGGACCTGGTCGGGGTCGCCACCCTCAACGCGGTCGCGGGCGACGCCTCGCTGGGGCTCGCCGCGATGGTGTTCAAGACCGGTCTGCTGTCCGACCCGGGTGCGGCCGACATCGGCTGGGCCCGAGTGCCGCTGGGCGAACTGCACGACCGTCTCGCCCGCAAGGCGCTCGACTCCGCGGGCGTGCGTACCGAGGTCCGTTCACGCGTCACCTCCGTCTCTACCAACGAGAACGGCAGCTGGAACGTTCAGGTTCCCGGCGAGACGCTCCGGACGGACGCGGTGGTGCTCGCCGTACCGCAGCGCGAGGCGCACGACCTGCTGCCGCCCGGTGCCCTCGACGCCCCCGGGCGGCTGCTGGAGATCGGCACCGCGCCGATCCTCAACGTCCACGTCGTCTACGACCGCAAGGTGCTCGCCAGGCCCTTCTTCGCCGCCCTGGGCACGCCCGTGCAGTGGGTCTTCGACCGCACGGACGCGTCCGGCCTCGGCGAGGGCCAGTACCTCGCCCTGTCCCAGTCGGCCGCGCAGGACGAGATCGACGCACCGGTCGCCGCACTGCGCGAGCGCTATCTGCCCGAACTTGAGCGGCTGCTGCCCCGCGCGCGCGGCGCCGAGGTGAGGGACTTCTTCGTCACCAGGGAGCGCACGGCGACGTTCGCTCCCGTCCCCGGCGTCGGGCGCCTCAGGCCCGGCGCCCGCACCAAGGCACCCGGCCTCTACCTGGCCGGAGCGTGGACCGCCACGGGGTGGCCCGCGACCATGGAGAGTGCGGTCCGCAGCGGAGTGAGCGCGGCCGACGCCGCGCTGAGCGCCCTGGGCCGGCCCCGCCCCCGCCATCTCTTCGAGCTCGAGGAGGCGGCGTGACGCCCGACCGGCACGCGGCAAACTCCCGCACCCCCGGCACCGCAACAAGAGGAGTAACTGTGCCCACTGTGCCCCCGGCCGACCAGGCCGCTCGAGAGACCGCGGTGGACGTGGCCGCGCTCCTGGAGCGCGGCCGGACGCTGGCCACTCCGGTGCTGCGGGCGGCCGTCGACCGGCTCGCGCCTCCCATGGACACCGTCGCCGCCTACCACTTCGGGTGGATCGACGCGGCGGGCAACCCGGCCGACGGCGACGGCGGCAAGGCCGTGCGTCCTGCCCTCGCCGTGCTCTCCGCCGAGGTCACCGGCGCCGCGCCCGAGACCGGCATCCCCGGCGCGGTCGCCGTCGAACTGGTCCACAACTTCTCGCTGCTGCACGACGACCTGATGGACGGTGACGAGCAGCGCCGTCACCGCGACACCGTGTGGAAGGTGCACGGTCCCGCCCAGGCCATCCTCGTCGGTGACGCCCTGTTCGCGCTGGCCAACGAGGTCCTCCTGGAGCTCGGCACGGTCGAGGCGGGCCGCGCCACGCGCCGGCTGACCACCGCCACCCGGGCCCTGATCGACGGTCAGGCGCAGGACATCTCCTACGAGCACCGCGACCGCGTCAGCGTCGAGGAGTGCCTGGAGATGGAGGGCAACAAGACCGGCGCCCTGCTGGCCTGCGCCTCCTCCATCGGCGCGGTGCTCGGCGGCGCCGACGAGCACACCGCCGACACCCTGGAGAAGTACGGCTACCACCTCGGCCTCGCCTTCCAGGCCGTCGACGACCTCCTCGGCATCTGGGGCGACCCGGGGGCCACCGGCAAGCAGACCTGGAGCGACCTGCGCCAGCGCAAGAAGTCCCTGCCGGTCGTGGCCGCGCTCGCGGCGGGCGGCAGCGCCTCCGAGCGGCTCGGCGAGATCCTCGCCGCCGACGCCAAGAGCAGCGACTTCGAGAACTTCTCCGAGGAGGAGTTCGCGGCCCGCGCCGCCCTCATCGAGAAGGCCGGGGGCCGTGACTGGACGGCCGAGGAGGCGCGCCGTCAGCACACCATCGCCATCGAGGCACTCGACGCCGTCGGCATGCCGGACCGCGTCCGGGCCGCGTTCACGGCGCTCGCCGACTTCGTCGTCGTACGGAAGAGATGATCATTATCGGTCGAACAGCCCTCGCGTAGTCGCCGGCCGGAGCGGCGTGGTACTGCGTACCGCACCCGCGCACCGGCCGACGGCGGACCCACAGCAGCACGACTCGACTGCACGAAGGGGAAGCCATGACAGCGACGACCGACGGAAGCACCGGGGCCACACTGCCGTCCCGCGCTGCCGCGGCCAGCGAAACCGACATCACCACCCCCGTCGCGGCCGGGGTGCACGAAGCCGCCGCGGGCGCCGCCCGGCGCGCCACCGACTTCCTGCTGTCCCGGCAGGACGCCGAGGGCTGGTGGAAGGGCGACCTCGAGACCAACGTCACGATGGACGCCGAGGACCTGCTGCTGCGTCAGTTCCTCGGCATCCGCGACGAGGCGACCACCGCGGCCGCCGCGCTCTTCATCCGGGGCGAGCAGCGCGAGGACGGCACCTGGGCCACCTTCTACGGCGGCCCCGGCGAACTCTCCGCCACCATCGAGGCCTATGTCGCCCTCCGCCTGGCCGGCGACGAGCCGGACGCCCCCCACATGCGCAGGGCCTCGGCCTGGGTCCGCGAGCGGGGCGGCATCGCCGCCGCCCGGGTCTTCACCCGGATCTGGCTGGCCCTGTTCGGCTGGTGGAAGTGGGAGGACCTGCCCGAACTGCCGCCGGAACTCGTCTGGTTCCCGAAGTGGTTCCCCCTCAACATCTACGACTTCGGCTGCTGGGCCCGGCAGACGATCGTGCCGCTGACCGTCGTCTCCGCCAAGCGCCCGGTGCGCCCCGCGCCCTTCCCGCTCGACGAACTGCACACCGACCCGGCGCACCCCAACCCGGCCGAGCCGCTCGCTCCGGCGGCGAGCTGGGACGGCGTGTTCCAGCGTCTGGACAAGGCGCTGCACCAGCTGCGCAAGGTCGCCCCGCGCCGGCTGCGCCGGGCCGCCATGAACTCCGCCGCCCGCTGGATCATCGAGCGCCAGGAGAACGACGGCTGCTGGGGCGGCATCCAGCCGCCCGCCGTGTACTCGGTCATCGCGCTGTACCTGCTGGGCTACGACCTGAAGCACCCCGTGATGCGCGCGGGCCTTCAGTCGCTGGACCGTTTCGCCGTGTGGCGCGAGGACGGGGCCCGGATGATCGAGGCCTGCCAGTCGCCGGTGTGGGACACCTGCCTGGCCACCATCGCCCTCGCCGACGCCGGGCTCCCCGCCGACCACCCGGCGCTCGTCAAGGCCGCCGACTGGATGCTGGGCGAGCAGGTCGTGCGGCCCGGAGACTGGTCGGTCCGGCGGCCCGGACTTCCGCCGGGCGGCTGGGCGTTCGAGTTCCACAACGACAACTACCCCGACATCGACGACACCGCCGAGGTCGCCCTCGCCCTGCGCCGGGTGAAGCACCACGACCCGGAGCGGGTGGACAAGGCGATCGGGCGCGGGGTGCGCTGGAACCTCGGCATGCAGTCGAAGAACGGCGCGTGGGGCGCCTTCGACGTCGACAACACCAGCCCGTTCCCCAACCGGCTGCCGTTCTGCGACTTCGGCGAGGTCATCGACCCGCCGTCCGCGGACGTCACCGCGCACGTCGTCGAGATGCTCGCGGTCGAGGGCCTCGCCCACGACCCGCGGACCCGGCGCGGCATCCAGTGGCTGCTCGCCGAACAGGAACCGGACGGCTCGTGGTTCGGGCGCTGGGGCGTCAACTACGTCTACGGCACCGGTTCGGTGGTGCCCGCCCTGACCGCGGCCGGCCTCCCGGGTTCGCACCCCGCGGTCCGCCGGGCGGTGGCCTGGCTGGAGGCGGTGCAGAACGACGACGGCGGCTGGGGCGAGGACCTGCGCTCCTACAAGTACGTCAGGCAGTGGAGCGGCCGGGGCGCCTCCACCGCCTCCCAGACCGCGTGGGCGCTGATGGCGCTGCTCGCCGCGGGGGAGCGGGACTCCAAGGCCGTGGAACGCGGGGTCCAGTGGCTCGCGGACACCCAGCGGGAGGACGGCTCCTGGGACGAGCCGTACTTCACCGGCACCGGCTTCCCCTGGGACTTCTCCATCAACTACCACCTCTACCGGCAGGTCTTCCCGCTCACCGCGCTCGGCCGCTACCTGAACGGGGAGCCGTTCACCCAGAAGCCCGATCGGCAGCCGGCCGGGCGGCCCGTCCCGGAGCTCGTCACGCAGGCCGCCGACAAGCCCCTCGCCGAGGCCGAGGGGAGCTGATGAGCACCCAGCCCGCCCCGCCCCCGCTGCTGATCGCCTGCGCGCTCGGCATCGAACGCCTCGCCCTGCACGGGCGGGGCGGTGGAGGCGGGCCGGTGACCGTCCTGCGTACGGGCATGGGGCCCAAGGCGGCGGAACGGTCCGTCACCCGGCTGCTGGCCGACCCGGGTTTCGCCGGGGCCGCCGTCCTGGCCTCCGGCTTCTGCGCGGGGCTGGCTCCGGGGATGCACCCCGGCGACCTGGTCGTCGCCGAGGAGACCCGGGACCCGCGCGGGAGCGTCGGTTGCGTCGGCACCGACCTGCTCGTCAAGGAACTCGCGCGCATCCTGCCCGGACGCACCGTCCACACCGGTCCGCTCACCGGCTCCGACCACGTCGTCCGTGGTCAGGAGCGGGCCGGTCTGCTCTCGACCGGCGCGATCGCGGTCGACATGGAGTCGGCGGCCACGCTCCTGAGCGCCGTCCGCGCGGGCGAGCGCCCGGTTGCGGCCGTCCGGGTGGTCGTGGACGCTCCAGAACATGAACTCGTCCGGATCGGCACGGTGCGCGGTGGAATATCAGCTTTCCATGTTCTTCGTTCCGTCCTTCCCGCTTTCTACGAATGGCACCGTTCTTTGCTGCTCCCCCGGAGGTGAGCCAGATGGCCATGCCGCTGCGTCAGTCCATCAAGGTCGCTACATACCTGGCCGAACAGAAACTCCGTAAGCGGGACAAGTTCCCGCTCATCGTGGAGCTGGAGCCCCTCTTCGCCTGCAACCTCAAGTGCGAGGGCTGCGGCAAGATCCAGCACCCGGCCGGCGTGCTCAAGCAGCGCATGCCGGTGGCGCAGGCCGTGGGGGCGGTGCTCGAATCCGGCGCGCCCATGGTCTCCATCGCCGGTGGCGAGCCGTTGATGCACCCTCAGATCGACGAGATCGTGCGTCAGCTGGTGGCGAAGCGGAAGTACGTCTTCCTGTGCACCAACGCCCTGCTGATGCGCAAGAAGATGGACAAGTTCAAGCCCTCCCCCTACTTCGCGTTCGCGGTGCACATCGACGGACTGCGGGAGCGGCACGACGAGTCGGTCGCGAAGGAGGGCGTGTTCGACGAGGCGGTGGAGGCCATCAAGGAGGCCAAGCGGCGCGGCTTCCGGGTGACCACCAACTCGACCTTCTTCAACACGGACACCCCGCAGACGATCATCGAGGTGCTCAACTTCCTCAACGACGACCTCAAGGTCGACGAGATGATGATCTCGCCCGCCTACGCCTACGAGAAGGCGCCCGACCAGGAGCACTTCCTGGGCGTGGAGCAGACCCGCGAGCTGTTCAAGAAGGCCTTCGCGGGCGGCAACCGGCGCCGCTGGCGGCTCAACCACTCCCCGCTGTTCCTCGACTTCCTCGAGGGCAAGGTCGACTTCCCGTGCACCGCCTGGGCGATCCCGAACTACTCGCTCTTCGGCTGGCAGCGGCCCTGCTATCTGATGAGCGACGGGTACGTGCCGACGTACCGGGAACTCATCGAGGACACCGACTGGGACAAGTACGGCCGCGGCAAGGACCCGCGCTGCGCCAACTGCATGGCGCACTGCGGCTACGAGCCCACCGCCGTGCTGGCCACCATGGGGTCGCTCAAGGAGTCCCTGCGCGCCATGCGCGAGACGGTCTCCGGGAACCGGGAGTGACGTCGTGACCGCCGTTCCCTTGGGCGTTCCCGAGGTACCGGTCCGGCCGGTGGCGCCGCGGCGCGTGTCGCGGCGGATCCAGGTCGGACCGGTGGCGGTCGGGGGCGGGGCCCCGGTGTCGGTGCAGTCGATGACGACGACCCGTACGTCCGACGTCGGCGCCACGCTCCAGCAGATCGCGGAACTGACCGCGTCCGGCTGCCAGATCGTGCGGGTCGCCTGCCCGACGCAGGACGACGCGGACGCGCTCGCGACGATCGCCCGCAAGTCCCGGATCCCGGTCATCGCCGACATCCACTTCCAGCCGAAGTACGTGTTCGCGGCCATCGAGGCGGGCTGCGCGGCCGTCCGCGTCAACCCGGGCAACATCAAGCAGTTCGACGACAAGGTCAGGGAGATCGCGCGGGCCGCGAAGGATCACGGGACGCCGATCCGCATCGGTGTCAACGCCGGCTCCCTCGACCGTCGCCTGCTCCAGAAGTACGGCAGGGCGACCCCGGAGGCGCTGGTCGAGTCGGC